>JAIROT010000005.1 GCA_031257385.1 Treponema sp. | reverse complement strand
TTGCCTTCGTTCATGGCCCGGTATGCGGCCTCAATAATATTTCCGGGCGTTTTGAAATCCGGCTGCCCAATCTCAAGATGGATAATGCTCTTTCCCTGGGCTTCCAGGGCATTGGCCCGCGCCAGAATCTGGAAAGCGGACTCCGTGTGTAAGAGACTCATTCTTTCAGTTACTCTGTTATGTATCATTTGTTCCTCCGTATACTAAAGCGGTGGGAACGAACATCTCAATTAAACAATGGTGTGCTGAAATACCGCTCCGCCGTATCCGGCAGCAGAGTAATCACCCGCTTTCCCTTGCCAAGTTTTTTCGCCATACGTAGGGCGGTACACACATTTGCCCCGCTTGATATGCCGCACATCAGTCCTTCCTTACGGGCCAGATCTTTCGAGGTCTGCAGCGCCTCCCTGTCCGTTACAACGACAACTTGTTTATATATCTTCGTATTGAGGTTATAGGGGATAAGGCCGTCACCGATACCCATCTGGATATGGGAACCGGTTTTTCCACCGGAGAGAATAGCAGCATTTTCCGGCTCCAGCGCCCATATCTCAATATCAGGGTATTTTTCACGCAAAACCGCGCCGATACCGCTAATAGTACCGCCGGTACCGATACCGGAACAAAACCCGTGTAGAGACAGGCCCCCAAGCTGTTCGATTATTTCGCGGCCGGTTTGCTCCCGGTGTACTGCGGGATTGGCGGGATTTTCAAACTGTTGCGGTACGAAGATATTCGGATTCTCCTTTGCCATCTGCAAAGCCGTTTGCAGGCAATCGTCAATTACCTTGCCGATATCCCCTTCGTCGTGACAGAGCATAACTTTCGCGCCGTACTGTTCAACCAGCTTGCGGCGTTCCCCGCTCACCGAATCGGGCATAATGATAATGGCCTTGTAGCCCCGCACCGCTGCGACAAGCGCCAGCCCAATGCCCTGATTTCCGCTGGTGGGCTCGCAAATGATAGAATCCGGTTTTAACATGCCGCGTTTTTCCGCGTCAAGGATCATATTGTAAGCCGTCCGGGTTTTAACCGACCCGCCTACATTCAGCCCCTCAAATTTAACGAGCACTTCCGCATTGTCCGGCCCGGTCATACGGTTCAATCGAATAATGGGCGTATTACCTATCACGTCCAGAATAGTCGAATTAATCATGTTGTTTCCCTTTACCGCATCCGTTTCAAACATAGTAAAATGAATTCCCAGGTTCGTTTGACCGGGCCGTAGAGAGCTGTCTGGTAGTATAACCCGGCTTTGGTTTCCCCGTCAACATGAGGCGTAACATTGAATTCCCCGGAAAAATACATTATCATTAAGGCAGTGGAAAAATACGGAGTTTGTTCGCGGCAAAAAGGGAGGTTTTGTGTTTAAGGGTTTATCTCAGCGGGTACAGCGAATCCTCTCGACGGACGCCCAGGGGGAAGCGCGGCGTTTCAATTCGGATCAGCTCCTGCCGGAACATATTGTCATTGCCCTGCTCAAAGACGGGAAGGGAACCGCCTGCAAGGCGCTGTTATTTTTGAGGATCGATCTTGCCGAATTCAAACATACCCTGGAAGACGCCATCCCCCGGATACCGGGGATTTTGATCCGCGGCGACGTTCCTCCCTCGAAACGTACCAAAAACATGCTGGAAACGGCCCGTGAAGAGGCCCGCTCCATGGGGAGCGATTTTCTCGGCTCGGAGCATCTGCTGCTTGCCGCCATACGGGAGCAGGATTCCAGCATTCAGGTGTATCTAAATCAGCGGGCGGTGGATACCGATATGCTGCGGGTGGTAATGCAGACCACATTTAACCGGCCCCCGTACCCGCGGCCCGAAGGGGAATATGTTTCCGCCGAAGGCTACCAGTCCTATTATGTCCACCGCGAGCGGCAGCGCCCTGAACAAAAGACCGGAGAGTACGTCCCCCGGATAAAGCCTGCCACCTATCCGGTGCTGACCCCGACGCTGGACAATTTTTCGCGGGATCTGACCGCTCTGGCAAAGGCGGGGAAACTCGATCCGGTAGTGGGCCGCAGGAAAGAAATCAACCGCGTTGTGCGGATTCTTGCCCGGCGCTCCAAAAACAACCCCATTCTGGTGGGCGAGCCGGGGGTGGGAAAAAGCGCCATCGTGGAAGGACTGGCCCAGCTTCTGGTGTCCGGGCGGGCGCCTGAGGCCCTTTCCGGCAAGCGTATTCTTTCCCTGGACATGGGGGCGGTGGTGGCGGGGACCAAGTACCGGGGCGAGTTTGAAGAACGGCTGAAAAAAATAATGAGGGAGATAATCCAGTCGGGTAAAGTGATTCTCTTTATCGACGAGATCCACACGATTATCGGAGCCGGCGGCGCTGAGGGAACCGTCGACGCCTCCAACATGTTCAAGCCGGGCCTTTCCCGCGGCGAAATCCAATGCGTGGGGGCCACCACCCTTGGGGAGTACCGCAGGCACTTTGAGAAGGACGCCGCCCTGGAACGCCGCTTTCAGGCGGTACTGGTGGAGGAGCCGGGTCTTGAGGATACACTGGAAATACTTTCCGGCATCAGGGGAAAATACGAAGACCACCACCACGTACATTATACCGACGATGCGGTAAAACTGACGGCAAAACTGGCCCGGCGCTACGTTTCGGGCCGCTTTATGCCCGACAAGGCCATTGATATTCTGGACGAGGCCGGAGCCATGCGCAAACTTGAGAGCCGCAGCGATCCTCCGGAGATCGCCGGAATCGCCCATGAAATAGAGCGGCTGACCGAAGAAAAAACCGCCCTTGTAGCCGTCCAGAATTACGAGGCCGCCGCCGGGGTCAGGGACCGGGTGCGCGCTTTGAGGGCGCGGCTGGAATCGGCCCGTATCGCCTGGGAGCAGTCATATAAAAACGAGCGCATAACAGTATCGGAAGAAGACATACGCAGGGTTGTGTCCGAGGCCACCGGCATTCCCCTGCTGCACCTGGAAGAGCAAGAATCGCGGCGTATGCTGCGGATGGAAGAAGAGCTGCACAAATCGGTGATAGGCCAGGACAACGCGGTACGGCGTATCGCCTCGGCCATCAGGAGATCGCGGGCCGGCGTCGCATCTCCCCGCCGTCCCATGGGATCTTTCATTTTTATGGGGCCCACCGGCGTGGGCAAAACACTCCTTGCCAGGCGGCTTGCCGGCTACCTTTTCGGCAGCGATGACGCCCTCGTGCGGAACGATATGTCCGATTTCATGGAGAAGCACAACGTGTCCCGGCTGGTGGGCGCGCCGCCCGGCTATGTGGGCTACGAAGAAGGCGGCGTACTCACCGAAAAAATCCGCCGCAACCCCTACCGGGTGATTCTGTTTGACGAAATCGAGAAGGCCCACCGCGATGTGTTAAACCTTTTGCTGCAAGTCATGGAAGAGGGAGAGCTGCGCGACAATCTTGGCCACACAATAAGTTTCCGCAATACCGTTATTATTATGACGAGCAACGCGGGAGCGCGGGAAATTTCCCGCGACTCGCGGCTCGGCTTCGCTTCGGGTTCCGGCACTATGAGCATGGGCGAAATTGAATCCCAGGCCATGTCGGAACTGCACCGTCTCTTCAACCCCGAATTCCTCAACAGGGTGGACGACGTGGTGGTTTTCCATCCCCTTGACCTCAGACAAATTGAGGCGGTACTGGACATCGAACTCGGCGAACTTTCCGGCCGCCTCGCCGAGCAGGGCTATACTATCCGACTCTCAGCTTCCGCCCGCCGCATCCTCATCGAAAAAGGCTGGGACCCCAAATTCGGCGGCCGCTCCCTGCGCCGTACCATTCAGAAAGAACTGGAAGATCCCCTGGCAAGCCTTATCATCAGCGAAAACTGGCCGGCCGGCACGGCCTTTACCGCCGGCGGCAAAAAGGGAACCATCCGGCTTTCGGCCGAGAGACCTGCTGCGCGGGAAGAAGCGCTGCCTGCTGAAGAACCGCTTGTCCTGGAAAGCTAAGCGGCGGCTTTTTTGACACGGCAGCCGGCTGCAGCTCAGGGACAAAAAAAACAGGCGAAAACCGGGCCTTACCGTTCAGGGCAGGCGCAAAACCAGTAAAAGACAGAAGAAAATCGGCCGGTATGGGGTCTGTCCCCACGCCCAGGGCCAGCGCATATAAACTTTTTTATTCTCTGCGCTCTGGGGAAGATTTCTGGAGCTTTGCACCTCTTCGGACTGCCCGCCGATAGTTAAACAGACGCGAAGGCGCAAAACTCCAAGCCGTCCGCCAGGACGGCACATAAATCATGAAGAAAAATCCACCGTTGCGTCACGAAAGCTCGTGAAAGGAGGATATAGGAAAAACCTTTCAGCACAACCTAATGAGACCATAGAGGAAACTCTATGCACCTCATCCGGAAAGGCGTAGCGAACCACCGGAAGCGAGTCTTGCATGGGTCTTGGCGACAAGATTTGTGAAGCGTAGACAGCGGGTACAAAAGCCGCGCTATTGAGCCTCGAAATATTTCTTATCGCGGAAGGCTTTCGTTGTTGGTTAAACGGGAGCAACAGGGGACGGGGAAAAAAGGGCAGAGCGCCCATCGCTGGCCGCCCCCCGCAAGAACCCGCTTGCGCGGGGGAGGGGGTCGGAGAACGGGGCAGATGTACCGGAGGTTGTACGAGAACGTGAGAGGTCTCAGCACGTCTGAGAGTAAGAAGCTGCCGTCGGAGGAGGCAGGGTAAACAATAACCAGGGCTCTCCGCAGGTTCCCAGGCGGGGAGAGGCGATTCCGGAAAACCGGGAGGCGATAACACGAAACAAAGGGAACGAACGGTCAGTACCCCCAAGCGAATGGAAAACGAAGTGCGGGGGGAAGCGTGCTGAGAAGTCGTAGTACAGTCATAGTACCGATAAAACGAGGGAACCGGAACCGAGGGACCCTGACCTAAGCGGGAGGGAAGGACTGTACCTGGAAGAAGAACTGCTGGGGGGAAACCTGAAAGAGGTACACAGAGACCAGAAACAGGTCAATGGAACGTCAACAGATAGCGAGAGGAGTTAGTGGGCGTATCAGAGATTAGGAAAGATATGGTATCACTAATGCAAACCTTTTTCCAGAGGACGGAGGAACCGGATGCCTTAATTGGGCACGTCCGGGTCTGTGGGGGCTCCGGGGAGGTAACTCCCCGGTTCTACCCGGCCTTCTTGCGTAAAAGCCGCCGTTTGCAGTATTGCTCGATGGTGTAAGTGGCGGTGATAAGGCAAAAACGGCTTAACGCATCCTCCCGGTCATCGACCCCCAAGACGGCCTTGAAGTCGGCCAGGGAGATAAGGGTATGTAAAGGTTGTCCGTGTTCCATACAGACAAGGTAAACCGGGAATTTTCAATAAAAAATGGGACAAACCTGCAAAATGGGGGAAAAAATGAAATGTAGAGAATAAAAAAGACTACCGTTTTCACGGTATCCATGTTCAACTTACTTATTAAATGGCAACCTGCAATCTAACCTTCATCATGGGCGCTTCGTCAGCCTTTTTTTGTTTTAGGCTTTGCAAACCGCGCTTTATATGCGGTTCCCCATTCTCCCATAACATCAATAATCGGCCTGAGCGTTTCACCCAATTCACTTAACGAATATTCAACCCTCGGCGGAACCTCGGCGAATATGGCCCGTAACACTATCCCGTCTTCTTCCAGGGCGCGCAGGTTGTCGGTTAATACCTTTTGGCTGATACCTGTTACACCTTTCCGCAATTCGCCAAAACGCTTGGTCCCCATAAGCAGATCCCGTAAAATTAAGAGTTTCCACTTGTTGCCAATCAAATTTACCGTTGTGGCAACGGGGCAAGCGGGTAATTCTTCTTTGGTCAGCATAATCCCTCCAAGTCCATTGGTTACAAAAAGTTCCTTAAATATTTAATATAACAAAGGTATTAAAAATAGTCAATAGTTTCTAAAAAGTTACTATATTATAATATTGTGCCTACTTGAATTATAGAAGCTACGGCATTATCTTAATGTATGCAGGCTAACTATGAAAGACTATAGAACACGAATAGAACAAGCCGGGGCCGTACTGCGAGAGGCTGAATATATACTGGCCGGCGGTGGAGCCGGGCTTTCAGACGCCGCGGGCCTCAAGTATTCCGGCCGCCGGTTTACCGATAATTTTTTCCCATTCATTGAAAAATATGGTTTTGCCGATTTATATACCTCCAGTTTTTACCAATTTCAGACAGAGGAAGAATTTTGGGCCTATTGGGCAAAACATATCAGGTTGAACCGTTATGAAACACCAGCAACCACGCTTTATCGAGACCTTTTGTCCCTGCTACGGGGAAAAAATTATTTCGTAGTAACCACCAATGTCGAATACCAATTTCATAAAGCCGGTTTTCCTGAAGAAAAAGTATTTATGGTACAAGGCGATTATGGATATTTCCAATGCGCCGCAGCCTGCCATAATGCCTTGTATTACAATGAAGAGCCGGTAAACGCAATGGCTGCCGCCATGCGGGATTGCAGGATACCGGGTTATCTTGTTCCCAAATGTCCGGTATGCGGCGGGAAAATGGATATTAACGTCCGCAAAAACGATTTTTTTGTTCAGAATGAACGATGGTACAAAGCGGAGAGCCGCTATAAAAATTTTTTAAATTGCTGTGCCAGGAAGAAAACCGTGTATCTGGAATTGGGGGCCGGTTTCAATACGCCGGGTATTATCCGTTATCCCTTTGAACAGTTGACCTATACCAACACGAATGCCCGGTTGATACGAATACACCGCGATGACCCGGCAGGTGAAAACGCAAACAGGGATCGCACCATCACGTTTACCGAAGATATGGGGCAAACGATTTCAGCCTTATTGCAAGAAAAGGAATTACCATGACCCAGGAAGAACGGCTTGATTTTCTCATTGATTATTTACAGGCCGAATATACCCAAATATCAAAACCGGAGAGTTTTACCCGGAAACGGGCTTTACTCCGGGGTCTCGTAAATATACGTCCGCCACGCCCCGTTTCGCAAGAATTTATCAGGATACAGGATGAATTTTTACAGGAAGAAACACACCAGAAGGGGATAGTCAATATTACGGATATACCGCCCTGCCGCCCGGAAAGCCCCCTGTGCCTTTGGCAAGGGGATATTACCCGGCTGGCCCTTGACGCGATAGTAAACGCCGCCAATTCAAGGCTGCTTGGCTGTTTTGTCTCCGGTCATGGCTGTATCGACAACGCCATTCATACCTTCGCGGGGGTGCAGCTCCGTCAAGCCTGTTCCGATCTTATGCAAGTCCAGGGGCATGACGAGGCAACCGGTTTAGCCAAGATCACGGCGGCCTACAATTTGCCCAGCCGTTATGTGCTTCATACCGTGGGGCCGATTGTGCGGGGGGCATTAGCACAAAAGTACCGAGCCGAACTTGCAAGTTGTTACCGTTCATGCCTTGCCTTAGCCGCCGAACATGGACTTACAAGTATTGCGTTCTGTTGTATTTCCACCGGGGAATTCAGGTTCCCGCAACAGGAAGCGGCGGAAACAGCCGTCAAGACCGTTACCGAATTTTTGAGTCCCGGATCGTCAATTCAGAGGGTGGTATTCAACGTATTCAAAGATGATGATTATGTGATTTACCGGGGTTTATTGGGGGCGTAAGTTATTCCCAAAGATGATCCCTAATACTCTATATTATCTCATTAGTTA
>JAIROT010000240.1 GCA_031257385.1 Treponema sp. | reverse complement strand
GCCGCCATTCCTTCAGCCGCTTGAAGGGCGGGTTCAGCAGAACCGTATCGCAGTGGAAACGTTCCAGAATATCGTCATCCACCCTGGCCAGCATCTGCACCGTGTCGGCAAGCTGTATGGCGCCGGTGGATAAACCAAGGTATTCCCGCAGATTGTAATAGGCGAAAACGGAGATGCCGGTGGAAAAATGCATCCCCAGATCTATGGGATAGCGGTCGCCTTCTTCGTGGTTCAGGGCCTTGTATACCCGTTCACGGCTTGTGAGTGTTTCCCGCATGATCTCTCCTTTGTAGAAATATGATTTTGCTAAAAGTATAGAAAAGCCTGTCCCGGAATAGAAGATCCCCGGACAGGCTTATTGACTTGATCTTTACTTTCCAAAGGCGGCGTTTAATTCCGCCAGAACAGGGTCCACCACGGCGTGCATTTCTCTGAGCCAGTTGTTGTAATTTGCCGTCAGATCTCCGTCCATCATGGCCACACGCACCAGTTCGGCCCCTACATCGGTATTGAACTTGAGGTAATTGGGCCCGCTGTGGAAGTAGAGATCAATATTGAGAGGCAGTACTGTTCCCGCGTCAACGCCGATTTTTTGCTTGGTGTCATACATGGTTCGCGGGTATTTTTGATACTCCTGCGGAATAGCCGGGTTCTTTGCGGCAAACTCGTCGGCGCAGACCGTGATATGACTGTAAATCCCGGCTCCGGGGTACAATTTTGATATTGGCTCAAAATTACCGCTCGCGTCTACGGCCCGTGTAATGGTAATGAGGTCCCCCTCCCTGGTGTAGTCTTTACCTTCAAATCCCAGACGGATTACATCCTGGCCTTCATCGGACGCAATATAATCTAGAATGCTTAACAGTCTTGAGAATTTCGCGTCGCTCAAATTCGGATTGAAATAAAGACAAGACCAAAAATTTAAGATTCCATATTCTTGACACTGACCATTTGCATCGGTCAGAACAGCCTGTTGTAAACGCTCAAAGGGATCCAACCCTGTAGCTTCCCGGAATTGATTGAAATACCGGTATACGTATTCTATCCAGCCATGGTTGTACATACCGAAGGCCTGCCCTGTCGCGAACAGAGAATCCTGTTCCGCATTTTTGAAGGAGGCGAAATTTCTCGAAACAATACCTTTGTCTATGGCCTGTTTCATATATCTAAGAAGCTCAAGAACCTTTGGGTCATCCGGACCCCATACATACTTCCCGGACGAGTCTTTGTAAAACCTTGTGGCGTTGGACCACTGGGAGCTTAGAAACGCGGTGGCGACTCCACCGGTGTCCAGATTCCAGGTATCTGTTCTGCCGCGGGTAACCCCCGGCAGTGAAAAACCTTCGGCCATGAATTTTTCTACCATGGCCGTGAATTCCTGCAGGGTATACTGGTTCTTGATTTCAAAACCAAGGACTTCGGCCCAGTCCTTTCGGAAAAAGAGGGAGAGATGGGTTGCGATTTGCGGGCTTGTAGGCAGAGTTGAATAGGCGGCATTGAACAGGGTAGCAGGGTTCCCTTCGACTCGTTTTTCCACTTCGGGCCCTACAACACTTAATTCCTGCAGCCTGGCCAAATTGGGATATTTTTGCTTCCAGCCATCGGGGAGCCGTTTGAGCAGTTCCTGCTCAGCCCAGTTTTTGTAATCATTGTAATTAAAATCCGTAAAAACAAGGTCCGGCATGTCGCCGGAAGTGATCCAGAGTACCGGCTTCTGATACCAGTCGTCCCAGGTGGTAATGGTAGTATCCCATTCAAAATTGAATTTCTTCTGGAAATGCTGGGCGACCACGTCGGAATTAAAGTCCGTGCCGTATATCTGGCCCCAGTTCAGCATTGAAAAGGTGTACACGTAGTGCTCCGACAGATCATCGGCGGCCCCCGTTTGTACCCCTTCACTCCCGCCGCCTCCGCGGCTGCAGGACAACAGCGGGAAGATCGCCGCGGCTATCAGCAGCGCGGCAAACTCTTTTCTTGTCTTCATTATTAGCCTCCTAAAATATATTGGGTTTAACGGGTAAACCTTGAAGGTTCCCCGGAACCTCCATTACATTTTCACCGCCCCGAGGGTAACGCCTTTAACAAAGTATCGCTGCAAAAAGGGGTAGGTGAGCATAATCGGCGCCATGGTAATAATAACCGCCGCCATCTTTATCCCTTTTGAAAAAAGGGCGCCTATGGTTGCGGCAGTACCCATGGCCTGGGTGTTTGCGTATTCAGCGGCCAATACAATAGAACGCAATATAAGCTGAAGCGGGGTTATCTGTATATTTCGGATGAATATCATGGAGTTAAACCACTCGTTCCAGCGGTCAACCGCAAAAAACAGCGCGAAGGTGGCCAGGATGGGCTTGGATAAAGGTAAAATGATTTGAAAAAGTATGCGCCATTCGCTTGCGCCGTCAATACGGGCCGATTCCGATACCGAAGGCGGCAGGGCCGTAATGTAGTTCCGCATTATCAACATGTAAAAGGTATTTACGCCGTAGGGCAGGATTACCGCCCAAATGGTATTGATGAGACCCAGATCCCGTATCCAGAGATACAACGGTACTATACCGCCTGAAAAGTACATGGTGAAAATAATAAGGTACAGGAAGAGTTTTTTTCCCGGAAACACGGGTTTGGAAAGCGCGTATGCGGTACAAAGCGTGATAAGCATATTATAGGGCAGCCCGATAATCACATAAAGCAGCGTTGTGCGGTAACCGATGAATATCCTGCTTTCGCTTAAGAGCTTTCTGTAATTATCCAGTGTCGGATGAGCCGGAAAAAACATATAGGGAGTCAGCAAATATTCCCGTTCGGTAGAAAACGAAAGTGCAATTACATTGAAGAAGGGTACTACTATTATCAGCGCCCAAAATGTCAGGATAATCCCGATTCCCGCTTCAAACAGATCAACTCTTTTTTTTGCCATGACTTTACTCCTTTTGCTTTATACAAACAGACCTGTTTTGGCAATCGCCCTGGACACCTGGTTCGCCGCAATTAGAAAAATGAAGTTTATCACCGCTTTCATCAGGCTTATGGCGGTGGAAAAACCAAAATCGACATTCCCCCTAAAGGTACTGCGGTAAATATACCAGTCAAGCATGTCTATTTTATTTTGTACCGCCGCATTGCCCAGATTAAATATCTGATCAAAACCGGCGTTCATAATATTGCCCACAGAAAGGATAAACATTACAATAATTATTTCCCGGATACCCGGAAGAGTGATATAAATCATGCGCTGGAACCGGGTTGCGCCGTCAATGATGGCGGATTCGTATTGTTCCATTTCTATACCGGTAATGGCTGCCAGATAGATTATTGCCCCCCAGCCGGCGCTTTTCCAATTTTCCGTTATATACAGCAATGGCCTGATAAGTTTTGTAGACGTAAGAAAACCTACCGGCTCATGGCCTGTTGCCTGTAAGATATTGTTTAAAAGCCCGTTAGCCTCAAGGAGGTTAAACATGATTCCCGAAATAATGACCCAGGATAAAAAATTGGGAAAAGTAAATATGGTCTGCAAAACCCTCTTGTAACGCCTGGCGTTCAGTTCGTTTATCAAAAGCGCCAGGATGATAGGCACAGGGAACTGGAATATCAGGCGCTGGATGCTGATGGTTACGGTATTTACCATAGCCCGCCAAAACGCGGGGTCCCGGACCACAAAGGTGTAGTTTAGAAGCCCCACCCACCTGCTGCCCCAGATACCGAGCCTGGCGTTAAACTCCTTGAACGCAAGCTGCAGGCCCGACATCGGTACATACGAAAAGATTATGTAATACAGGAGCCCCGGTAACAACAGTATGTATATCTGCCGGTTAAGCCATATTTGCCCCAAAAGGGAATTTTTTGCCGTTTTAGTCATACATTTTTACCCCTTGTCTTTAACAAGCATACCCCCGTATGTTACAGTTTATACACGCCCATAGGTGCGTTTTTCACGGAATCACCGCGGTCGGGATCGGACCGAAGGAACCTTCGTCCCCGGCAGGGATTTCATACTTCAGCCAGAAGTACACCCGGTTAGTTTTGAAAGAGACTCTATGTAAAACGCCCTGTTCAGAACCTGAAACGAAGTGTTTTTTTGTTACAAATGAAGTATTTTCACTTGAGAATGGAGCATTTTCAGTTGAAAATAGAGCGTTTCCGGTCAGGAATGGGTCATTTTGACTTGGGG
>JAIROT010000187.1 GCA_031257385.1 Treponema sp. | reverse complement strand
CGGGAGACCAAACCTACACCTGGTATCAGGGCGAGTATTATCCCGATGTTCTTACCAACGGCACGCCCTATACCTTTACCGTTACTACCCGTGATATCAACGGCAATCTGGGCGCGGCCATAACCATCGGCTCCACCCCCCATGAGGGAACCCTGGCCCAGCGTATCGCCGCAGCAAGCTCCGGGGACACCATCACCCTGTATAAGGACGAGGCCGTTCCGGCGGCCATCGGCATCAACAAAACCATCACCCTGATAGGCTACGATGACACGGAACGCACCCTTATCATCGACGGCTATTCCGGCGCGATGTTTAACGTAGCCGCGGGAGGGAGCCTTACCCTGGACGAGTACGTTACCCTCAGGGGCAAAAGCGGCAACAACGCCTCAGTGGTCACGGTAAACGGGGGCAGCCTCGTCATGAAGGATGGTTCAAAGATTACCGGCAACGCCAATACCGCCAATTCTTTAGCTGGCGGCGTACAGGTGAACTCCGGCATGTTCATCATGAAGGGCGGGACCATAAGCGATAACAAGGGCAGTTACGCCTCGCCTTGGAGAGGCGGCGGCGTGCAGGTGAACGGAGGCACATTCAAGATGGAGGGGGGAATCATCAGCCGCAACAGTACCCCGGGCAGCGGCGGCGGCGTGGGTGTCCAGAACGGCACATTCATCAAGAGTGACACCACCGACAGCGACAGCGGTACGATTTACGGAATGGATGGGGGCGCAGACAAGAACATCATGAACAGCGACGGCGGCGGCAGCGATAACGGCTACGCGGTATTCTACCAGAACCGCTACCGCAACACCACGCTGGGCCCAAGCGATGACATCAGCACCGCCACCTTGACCAGCCCCCCGTGGAACCAGTGAAGTACCGGCCGCTCCGCGTCCGGCCTGGAGTTTTGCGCCCCCGCGTCTGTTCAGCTATCGGCTGCTAGTCCGAAGAGGCGTGCCGTCCTGCGGACGGCCAGGAGTTTTGCGCCTTCGCGTCTGTTCAGCTATCGGCTGGTAGTCCGAAGAGGCGCAAAACTCCACTCGCGGGGGTCTGTCCCCACCCGCGGGGTCTGTCCCTGCGGGAGAGCCGCGCCGGACGCGGAGCGTCCGGCGCGGCGCGGAACCGGGGGCGATTCCTGCCGAGAAGGAAGCGCCCGGCATTTCCTTTCAAGCGCAGCGAAACTACCGCCGTTTGAAAGCTTTTTAACCGCCCTGAGCGCTTATATTTTCCTTGCCTTTCCCCGGTTTTTTTGCGATATTTAAAAAAGAAGACTCCGTGATCGCGGTTTGAGGCGCCTGCGTCGAAGCGCGGCGCGCTTCCTTAATTATTAAAGAACAAAAATAAAGGCGGTGCTCAATGTCAGACCAAAGCGTGGTGCCCATAGATCAGATTTTGCCCAACAAACTGCCCCTGGTGGCCCTTATGGGCCGGCCGATTTTCCCGGGGATCTTCACCCCTATCATGATCGGAAATCCCGCCGACGTGAAGGTAATCGACGACGCCGTTGCCGGCGACGCGCTGGTGGGGCTGGTGATGCTGCTCAACGAGACCGAGACCCCGGCCATCGGCGACCTGTACAAGGTGGGGACCGTGGCCAAGATCATCAAAAAAATCAACCTGCCCGATGGGGGGGTGAATATCTTTATCTCCACGCTCAAGCGTTTCAGAGTCAAAAAAACCCTGCACTCCGCCAACCCCATTGTGGCCGCCGTTGAGTATCTTGAGGAAGAGGAAGATGAAACCAGCGAGGTCAAGGCCCTGACCAGGGCGCTCATTTCCGAGATGAAACAGATATCCGAAAACAATCCCCTCTTTTCCGAGGAGATGCGGCTCAACATGATCAACATCGATCACCCCGGCAAAATCGCCGATTTTATCGCCAGCATTCTCAACATCGACAGGGCAGAGCAGCAGAAAATCCTGGAAATCCTCAATGTGCGCAAGCGGATGGAACAGGTACTGGTGTTTATCAAGAAAGAGCAGGAGCTGCTGCGGATACAAAAAAAGATTCAGAAAGAGATCAACGAGAAGATCGAAAAATCCCAGCGGGATTATTTTTTGAAGGAGGAACTCAAGGCGATCAAGGGTGAGCTTGGCATGACCACCGACGCCAAAAGTTCCGATTACCAGCGTTTCAGGGAAAAAATGGAATCGTTTAAATTCAAGGGCGAAATCAAGGATATCGTCGAGCAGGAGCTTGAGAAGTTCAACCTGATGGAGCCCAATTCCGCCGAGTTTATTGTCACGCGCAATTACCTTGACATGATCGCCAGCCTTCCGTGGAATGACCCTGAGCCCGAGGTTTTTGATTTGAAAAACGCCCAGACGATTTTGGAAGCCGAACACTACGGCCTGAAAGACGTAAAGAGCCGGATCACGGAATATCTGGCGGTGCGCAAACTGCGGAAAGACACCAAGGGCTCGATTATCTGCCTGGTAGGCCCCCCCGGCGTCGGGAAAACCTCGGTAGGCAAATCCATTGCCCGCGCCATGGGCAAGCAGTTTTTCCGTTTCTCCGTGGGCGGCATGAGGGACGAGGCGGAGATCAAGGGCCACCGCCGTACCTACATCGGCGCCATGCCCGGCAAGATCATCCAGGGCCTCAAGATCGTCAAAGCCAAGGATCCGGTTTTTATGATCGATGAAATCGACAAGATGGGGGCAAGTTTCCAGGGCGATCCGGCAAGCGCCCTGCTTGAGGTGCTTGATTCGGAGCAGAATTCCGCCTTTCGGGATCACTACCTGGACCTGCCTTTTGACATTTCCCACGTCTTCTTTATCGTTACCGCTAACACCCTTGACACCATCCCGCCGCCGCTTCTGGACCGGATGGAAATTATCCAGCTTCCCGGTTACATCGACGCCGAAAAACTTGAAATCGCCCGCCGGTATCTGGTGCCAAAGAGCCTTGAGAAAAACGGCCTTAAAAAGAACCAGGTGAAATACACTAAGGACAGCCTTCTCCACATCGCCGGCGCGTACGCCCGCGAAGCCGGCGTGCGCAACTTTGAGAAAAACCTCGACAAGATTCACCGCAAGCTGGCAAAGCAGATTGTGGAAAGCGAGGAGTCGTCTCCGGCTTCACCGAAGCCGGAGACGGCTGCCCCACAGGCGGCCGCAGAATCGGCGGTGGAAGCCGCGCAAACCCCAGAGGCAAAGCCGGCGGCGTCATCCGCAAAGGATGAAGCCATGCAGACATCGCCTGTTTCGCAGGCGGCCGCAGAGCCAATGCCTGCGCCGCCGGCGTCATCCGCAAAGCGGCCGGCGGTGCAGTTTATCATTGACAAAAAACTCATCGAGAAGCATCTGGGCAAGCCCATTTTTCCTGAAGGGGACATCAAAAAGGCCGACCGGCCCGGCATGTCGGTGGGTCTCGCGTGGACCAGCATGGGCGGCGATACCCTGGTAATTGAGGCCACATCGCTGCCCGGCAAAGAGGGCCTGACACTCACCGGCAAAATGGGCGACACCATGAAGGAAAGCGCCGCCATCGCCATGACCGTTGCCCGCAAACTCGCGGTTGAGCGTTACCATGTAGCCCAGGACTGGTTTGACCTGAACCACATCCACCTGCACATCCCAGAAGGCGCCACTCCCAAGGACGGCCCTTCGGCGGGAATAACCATGGCCACCGCCCTGCTTTCCCTGATGCGGGAAAAGGTTATCACCGACAAACTGGTGATGACCGGCGAACTTTCCCTCACCGGCCAGGTCCTGCCCATCGGCGGCCTCAAGGAAAAAACCATCGCCGCCCGCCGGAACAAGGCCCGGCACATCATCATGCCCAAACAGAACGGGCGGGACCTTGACGACATTCCCGATTATGTGAAGAAGGGCATTGAGTTCCACCCGGTGGAGCGTTTCGAGGAAGTGCTGGCCCTGGCCCTGCCGGACTAAGTATTGCCGTGTATATACATCCGAAACTGGCTGCCTTTACCGATAATTTGGAAAAACTCTTTCACGAAGTTGACGAGGCTTTGGAGGAGCACTGGGAACAGAGTTTTCCCCTGCACCCCAACCGTCCCGGCAAGGGAGAAACCCAAAACCCCGAAATGGACGGCCTCTTTGAAATAGCCCCCGACTTTACCACCGGCATCGGCTCCGAAAGGGGAAGGGGTTATATTATTTCCCTCAGGGTCGCCACTTTGGAGCGTGTTAGCCCCGAACAATTCGAGTTCCTCATGGAAGAAGCAGCAATACTTATCAAAAGAAAACTGCCCCGGTATTTTCCCGGCAGAAATCTTGAAGTAGTCCGCGACAGCAAGCGCTTCAAAATAGTGGGGGATTTTTCTCTGGGCGATGTTTAGGGGAACAGCAGCGGAATGCGCCGGGACAAATTATAACGCCCTGAAGCTCCCCCGCCGCAAGGCGGGTTCTTGGGTATGTACCCTTCGCATACAATCAATATGACAGCAGCGCTTCAAACGCGTTAATAATATCCGGTTGATTCCAGTCGATGGCACCTACCACCCTTGAAATAATAAGCCCGCGCCGGTCAAGAATGTATGTGGTGGGAATCGCCTGCACTCCGTAATAAGCGCCGATAATTCCGCTTTCGTCAAAGGCCGCCGGAAAATTGAGTTTGTTTTCTCTCATGAAATTCGAAACCTGTTCTCCGTTTTCGCCCACATTTACCGCCATGATCTCAAAGCCCCGATCTTTCAGGCCCTGATAAACCTTTTCCATGGAAGGCATTTCCATACGGCAGGGGCCGCACCATGTTGCCCAGAAATTGAGGAACACCGCCTTGCCTTTCAGCTCCGACAGGGTCAGGTTTGTACCATCCGACAGAGGCAGGTTAAAATCAAAGGAATCGATACCCCTGGCTATAACTGGAAGGCCGGCGGCAGTAAAGGCTCTGATCACTTCGGAAGGAACGGCGTTATCTGTCATTGAATCTTTCCTGCCGCCGGATTCGGTCTCATTAAAGACCTCCGCACTGCCGCTCCCCGCGCTCTCCGGCCCTGTTTCGGATACGGAAAAATTTTTACCGAGAAGACTGCCCTGCCATTTTGAGGTGAGGGCGTTCAGCGCCTGATAGCGCCCGGTAATAATTAAAACCCCGATAGCAATGAGCAGCGCCCCGCTGATCCGCCGTATCATGGGAAGATGCGCCCGTAACTTCATCGAAGTTTTCAGAAACACGTTAAAAAAGATCGACGCCAACAGAAAGGGAAGTCCCAGGCCGGCGGAATAAAAACCCAGGTAGAGTACGGCCTTTGGGATACCGCCGCTTTGGGCGGCCAGGAGCAGTATGCTCCCCAGCGCCGGCCCCACACAGGGGGTCCAGCCCGCGCCAAAAGCCATACCCGCCGGAAAGGCCCCGATGATCCCCCGGAGCCGGCCTGTAAAGTGAAAGCGTTTCTCGTAATTCAGAAATGAAATAAAATCGAAGATGATATTCAAGCCCAGAACAATGACCACCGCGCCGGAAATCCAGTTGATGTACCGCGAGATACCGCCCATCAGACTGAAAGTCGCGGCCAAAAGGACGCTCAAAACAATAAAAACAACGCTGAACCCCAGTATGAAACTGACGGTCCCTGCCACCAGCCGGGGTTTGAGTGTCCCTCCCTTTTCAGAAGAAGCGGACAGGGGAACCCCGCCGATGATGCACAGGTAAGAGGGAATCAGCGGCAGCACACAAGGAGACAAAAACGAAAGCAACCCTGCGCCAAAGGCGAGCAGGATGGAAATATTTTCAGTTGTCATTTTTCTTGCTTCTTCGATTTTATACCAAATTCCGCCCTTGTGTCAAATTTCGGATATAAATGTTGGAGTTTGATACGGGCATCCCCGGTTTTAAACTGCCAATGTGCCGTGGATTTTTCCAGGCTCCTAGATCATAACCGCAAAAGGCGGTATAAAAAATAATGATCGCTGAAAAAAGTCTGGTTGTGTACAAGAACCGTCCCGCCCTGGTGAAGGGAACAGAGGGAGGCCGGCTATTGATTTCCGTATTAAAAAGCCCGGAGAAAGGCGGGGAAAAAGAGGCTTTCCAGGAATGCAAGGTTCGTGATAAAGATGTGGAGCTTATCCACCCCGGACCGGTTGTATATCCGGGCGGGATTGAGGAGGCGGGAAGAAACGACACGGCGGCGCGGGAAGTTTGGGAATTACTGCTTGAAAACGGACCGGTTTCGCTGAAAGAATTAGCGGAGCTGGCCTTTGGCGCTTACAGTCCCGCTTCCGCCTGGGCCGCTTTTTGCCTGCTGCTGGACGGCCTGTATTTTACCGGAAGCGCCGCCGCTCTCAGTCCCAGGGGGCGGGAGGAAGTACAGGCCGAAGAAAAAAAACGGGAAGAAAAGCGGCGGGAAAGCGGGGAGCGGGAATCTTTTTTGAAACGGCTGAAAGGGCGCCGTCCGGAGCTGCCCGCCGACAGCCGCTTTATGCAGGATGTCGAAGCGCTCGCTTACGGCAAATCCCCCAAAAGCCGTACCATGCGGGACCTGGGTCTGAGCGAAACCCCTGAAGACGCCCACGCCCTGCTCCTGGACGCCGGTTTCTGGACCGCCGCCGTCAATCCCCATCCGGCCCGCTTCGGCCTTTCCCTTGTTTCAGCCGGCGCCGTTCTCGATCCGCCCCCCACCGGGGAATTCCGCCGCGATCTTACCGGCCTTCCGGCTTTTGCCATTGACAGCCCCTGGAGCAGCGATCCCGACGACGCCGTTTCCATTGAGGAAGCGGGGGGGCGTATTCTCTATGTGCATGTAGCGGACCCCGCCGCCTCAATTGCCGGGGACAGTCCGCCTGAACGCGAGGCCCGCGACCGCGGGGCGACTCTCTACCTTCCCGAAGGCTCTTCCCGCATGTTGGCCGACGAGGCGCTGCCTCTTTTCGCCCTGGGCCTTGCCGAAACATCACCTGCCCTGACCTTTAAGATTACCCTTGGAGATGCCGGAGAAATAGCGGACACGGAGATATTCCCTTCAACGGTGAAGGTAAAGCGCCTGACTTATGAAGAGGCGGACAGGCTGATGGCCGGGGGCGATTCGGCGGAAGGGGCCGCCCTGCGGGCGCTTTCCGCTCTGGCGGAATCCAATCTGGGCCGTCGCAGCGCCGCCGGGGCGGTGAACATTGATCTGCCGGAGACCCACATCAAAGTGAATGCCGGGCGGGTGAGTATTGAACCCATTGCGGCCTGCCGTTCGGCGGATATGGTAAGGGAATGTATGTTGCTCGCCGGGGAAGGGGCCGCTTTATGGGCCTCCGGTATCCGGCGCGGCGGTCTTTCCGGTACGGCGGAGTCTCCGGCGTTTTCCCTCTCTTTTCCCTATGTGGTTCAGGAAGCGGGGGATTTGCCCGCTGAGATCCTTCCCGGCATGGCCGGTTCCTACCGGCTCCGCCGCTGTATGCGGCCCCGGACTCTTTCCGCCCAGCCCGGCCGTCACTGGGGTCTGGGCCTTGAGGCTTATACCCAGGTTACCAGCCCTCTGCGCCGTTATACGGACCTTCTTGCCCACATACAGATCCGCGCCCTGCTCCGGGGGGCTGAGCCGCTCCCCGCCGGGGAACTCGCCGTCCGGCTGGCCGCCGCCGAAGCCGCTTCCGCTGCGGTTATGCAGGCAGAGCGGGCCTCCCGGGCGCACTGGACTATGGCCTACCTTTCGGATAAAAAAGACAGTATCTGGGACGCTATAGCCATGGAAAAAAGGGGAAACCGCTGGGTTTTGATGATTCCCGCCCTGGCCCTGGAAATTCAGGTCCCCCTCCAGCCCGATCCCGCCCCCAACGATTCTGTAAAACTGACCTTGAAATCGGTGAATATTCCCAGGGGAGAAGCGGTTTTCATCCCGTGATCGACTAAAAGGCGCGGGGAGTGGTAAAATTCCCGCTGGGCGCAAGATTTGTCAACATAGACCGGGATACGCCGCTGTTGGTTCCCGAAGATTTGCGGAAATGGGTTTTTACGCCTCGTGAGGGCGCGACGGTTCCATCGGTATAACCAAACTCCACATTGCCGGGCGTTGCATTTTGATGGTTTTCAAGAAGGCGATTACGGGGTAAAATTGAATTAAAATAATTGTCATTCCAGGGAGGTATACAAATGAAAACCGTATTGTGTTACGGCGATTCCAACACCTGGGGTTATAACCCCCGCACCGCTGGCCGCTACGATCACAAAACCCGCTGGCCTATGGTACTGAAAAGCATCCTCAACCGGGACGCGCCGCTGGATGATCCGGAATGGTGGGTGGTCGAGGAAGGCCTGAACGGCAGGACAAGCTGCCGGGAAGATATGGTGGAAGGGGACCGGAACGGGCTGCGCCAGCTCATTCCGATTCTTGAAAGTCACAAGCCTATTGACCTGGTGGTGATAATGCTGGGTACTAACGACCTCAAACCCCGGTTCAGCCCCCTTCCCTTTGATATCGCCCAGGGGGTCCAGCGGGTGGCCATCGCCGTCCGGAAGTCCGAAACCGGCCCGGATGATACCGCGCCAAAAGTGCTGATAATATGTCCGCCTGCAACCGTGGAATCCCCGGTCTTCAAGCACATATTCGGCAATGATACTGTCGCCCTTTCCAAAAAGCTTCCTTCCCTGTACCGCGCCATCGCTGACGAGTGCGGCGCGGCATTTCTTGAGGCGGGCAAGTATATACAAACCAGCGCGGCCGACGGTATCCACCTTGAGCCGGAAGATCACCGGAAACTTGCCGAAGCGGTAGCCGGTGCAGTTACAAAACTTTTTTAGCAATTGCCGTGGAACTGAATCTCAGCACTTTTCTTGTCGTCTGCCCCCTCGTCTTTCTTGCCGGTTTTGTGGATTCCGTGGCTGGCGGCGGCGGGCTTATCTCACTGCCCGCTTATCTGCTAGCCGGCATACCGGTCCATTTCGCTCTGGGTACCAACAAACTCTCCTCCACCATGGGTCAGGCGGTCGCCTCTTTCCGTTATTATAAAAACGGTTTCGTCAGCCTCTTTATCTGCGTTCCTTCAATGCTGGCCGCCCTTGCGGGCTCCGCCTTGGGTACTTCCCTTACTATGCTGGTCGACGAGCGGTATCTGCGATGGCTGCTGGTGATAGTGCTCCCGGTCACCTCCTGCTATGTGCTACGCAAAAAAGAACTACGGGCAAAGGAACCGGCCCTTTCCCGGACCGGAACGGTAATTGCCACGGCACTTATCTCGTTTGTTATCGGCGGCTATGACGGCTTCTTCGGCCCCGGCGCCGGTACTTTCCTCATTCTGCTGTACACCGGTCTTGCCCGTGTTGATCCCCGTACCGCTTCGGGCAACGCCAAACTGGTAAATCTTGCCTCAAACCTCAGCGCCTTGCTTGTCTTTCTTATTCACGACAGGGCCCTCATCCTCCTGGGCCTCAGTGCGGGCGCTTTCAGTATCGCCGGATCATACGTTGGTTCGGGCCTGGTGATCCGCCGGGGGGCGGGCCTGCTACGGGTCTTTATACTGGGAGTACTGGCCTTACTCCTTGCCAAAATCCTGTACGACATTTTCGCGCCGGGCGGGGGGCTATAGCCCATATTCGTTACCACGCACCCGGTAACGCCGCTACTCTTGCGAATGGCCCGGCAGGAACCGTCCCCTTCAATGGCGGCTTCCTCCGTCAAAAGCGATACCGCTTTCCGGATCGTTTCTTCGGTGTAGGGCATGCCTACTTCCCGGTATTCTGTCTTAATCACAATCAGGCAATCACAACCGTTAATGAACATGAAAAACCCTCTCGATGCTTACCCGCACGGACAAGACAAGTTTCCATTCTTCCCCGCAGCCGGGCTTTTTGGGCGGGTATATTTTTTCCCGGTCAACACGGCCCGGTTTGCCATGCCCCCAAGGGTAGGGTTCGCATCCAGGGCTTTTTCAAAAGCGGCGGCGCAGGCGAAACAATATACATCGGCTTCTTCGCTGTCAGGCACCGGAAACGTGACAGACACCGAATAGGCGTCTATGCGGATTATCCGCTCCTTTTCAGTCCGTTCACATTCAGACAGAAAGACATCCGGGTATATCGCTTCCCCGCCCGGCTTGCCGCACACGTCAAGGGGCGGCGCTTTCAGTTCCATTTCCCGCAAAAAATAATTCACCGGCTCATCCAGCAGGCGGAACAGGGCGCCTTCAATTTCTTCCTCGATAAAAAAGTCATTGGTAAGACTCATATAACCCGCCTTTTGTACGGCTCCAAAAGCTGCCGCACATTCTCCGGCATGGAGGTTTCCAGATGTTCCCCGTCCTTCCCGCTCCCCCGGACGTTCCCGGTCATCCCGATCAAGAACCTGCTACGCAGGGGAGGCCCCCGGTAACGGCTCATGTTCCAGGCCGCCAACTCAAGGCAGACCGAGGCCAGGTCCGCCGGGGCCTTCACACTGGTATAGCCCGCCCGGTACACCGCCTTGAAAGCCGTCAGCCCCGGCAGCCGCCCCAAAGCGGGGGAAAGCCGCAGGGCATGGGGGTATGTCCAGCCGTTCTTCAATTTCCGGGCAAAGGCGGTAGAATTCCGGCTCCACCAGCTCCCAAAATGCCCCACTATTCGGTGTAGCCGAATAGCAGGCCAACACTTCCCGCACCGGGTATTCCCGCAGGGGCAGGAGGAGATCGCCGGCAGACTCGATACGCTCAAAATATTTCTTCATGAAGAAACGCCGTTTGCAGTATTGCTCGATGGCGTAGGTGGCTGTGATAAGGCAAAATGCCGCCAGGGATGGCGGCTGAACTGAATCCTCCCGGTCATCAAGGCCCAACAGTGCCTTAAAGTCTTCAAGGGGATTAGGGTGTGTAAGGCGGGTCTTTGTACCCTGATTTCGTTATCCATAGGTACAAGGTAAGGGGTTCTTTATGGAAAGAAATTAGGGGTTTTCCGCAATTTGGAAAGAAAGTTGAGGAATTTCGGCTGGTCGAGGAATTTCGGCAAAGGTTCCCCGGACTTCAACAAGGAAGGTAACGGGAAGGAATTAACCTGTTACATCATTTCTTCCCCAACGGCCGCTCCCGCCGTAATCATTTTTTGAACATCCCGGTGCGGCGGTTCGCCGAACTGCCGCTTGTATTCACGGTTAAACTGGGTCGGGCTTTCGTAACCCACTTCATGGGCCGCCGTTTCCGCGCTTTTGTCCTCCGTAAACATCAGCCGTTGGGCCTCGTAAAGCCGCAGCTTTTTTTGAAACTGAAGTGGACTCATGCCCGTAATCCGGCTAAAATGACGGCACAATGAAGGCTGCGACATATTCACCTGGGCGGCAAGTTCCGCAAGGCTGAACAGTTCCCGGTAATGTTCCCGGAGCCAGCTCACCGCGCGGGCAATCTGATTGTTGGGACTCTCCGCGGTTCCCAAAAGCCTGAAATCCTCCCCCTCCGGGCCGGACAAAAGGTAATAGTGAATCTCCCGCATAATCATGGGCGCGATAACCGGAATCCGCTCCGGGGCATCAAGCAGCCTGACCAGTCCAGCATATCGGCTCCCGCTTCCGCAACCGTCAGCCCCTTGTACGCCTTGGCAGCGGGACGGGGTTTGACCTCAGACGCAAGCTGGCTCAATAGGTAACGGTCAAGGGGAATTGACAGGGCAAGATGGGGCGTTTCCCTCGAAGCCCCCGAAATATGGCTTATCGCGGGCAGATCCATTCCG
>JAIROT010000103.1 GCA_031257385.1 Treponema sp. | reverse complement strand
CTACCAAGCGTGTAGCGGACTTTCACCGCCTAGTTACTCCCCATGCCGGGCGCACAGGTAGAAAATGCACAAAATTGTGCATTTTCTTTATCATTTGGGCTAAAGCCCCACAGACTCCTAGAAACGCTATACAGGGGGCCTCCGGGGCTCCGAAGGAGGAACCGTGAGAGGCTTTTTGTACCGGCTTGCGATAGCCATGAAAGACGCCGGGGAGCGGTGGACATCCCGCCGCTTATCCGGCCGGGGCTGGCCCTGCGGGGGCGGGTAAACAGAGGCGGGGAGCATTGCCCCGCGAATTCCTTACCAAACAAGGAGGCAGGAATGTTTGACAAAAAACACTCTGACGAGACCCGCCGTAAAATGAGCGAGGCCGCAAAACGCAGACGGGCGGGGGAAAAACAGGCCGGCAGTGTTACCGGATGCTACCGCCGCCTCATGGCGGCTATTGTGGCCCAGGCGGTCAAAAACAGGGCGGCGTGGTTTCTTGAGAGTGAGCCGGGGAAAAGCTATTGCGCTGTTGCCGGGATAAAAAGCCCCGGACTTAAAGACCGCCGTTAGGGCGGATCATAATCTGGGGGCCGTATGGCCTCCGTATAGAACCCACAGGGGGAACCATGGAAACGAAAGAAAATCTGAGCGGGAAATAATTTAGCCCCTCCGGGGGAGGGCTCCGGGCGTTGCCCGTCCCTCTCCCCTTTTTTGAAACCTCCGGGGCCGCACGGCTCCGGTTATTAAGTAACCCGTTTTTACGGAGTGTGAAAAATGGACACGCAGAAAGTCAGGATGTACATAACCTTATCGGCAGAGGCTTACGGCCCTTTGGAAGAATTGTGCCGCAGGGAGAACCGGAGCAAAAGCCGCCAAATTTCATGGCTGATCAAGCAGACCGCGAAAAACAAAGACAGCCATGCTGAACGAAACATAATTTTTCCCGATGCCTCTGTGTGGAACTGCGGGGCGGCGTTATGTGTAACGGTAGAAACCCTTGACCTGCTGCTCCGCAAGACCGAGGAGAACGGCCATGACATAGCTCTGATTTATCCCGATGAAAGCGGGGATTATGTCCGGGGCTATGCCGCCGGGCAGATTGACGCGCTCCGGCTTGCGCTGGAACACATCAGGGATATGGCCGCCCGGCGGTAGGCCGCATTGAATACATACGGCCCCGGACCGTTCCGGCAAAAACGACACATAAAACGACACAAAAATATTTAATAAGCAGTAATACGATATAACTCAAAATACATCAAAAGCTGTTGCATAATGCCCTTATATGGATATTCCAAGGCCAAGGCGGGGGAGTACCGCTTTCATGATTGGCGGCGCTACTATACCTCGTATGTATTTTGCTCACTTTTGAGCCTATAGTGCGTAACATGAGTTATAACTCAAAAAGATGATAAAGAAACAGCGCGGTGGCCTGGGAGACATTGAGGCTTTCGATGTTACCGGTTCCGGGGATGCGGAGCAGACAGGAGCAGCAATCTTTTACCGGCTGGGGCAGGCCGGTTTCCTCATTGCCCAGTACCAGAGCGATGCCGGGACGGCCGCGCCTGGCTTTCACTATACCGCCCAGATCTCCTACGCGCTGCCTGGCGCGGGTATCCGTGCCGAGGACCAGAAGCCGCTTTGAAGCGTCTTTCAAAAAAGCCGCCGTGTTACCTACCTTGCGCACCGTCAGGTGTTCCATCGCCCCTTCGGCGACGCGGTAGGCGCTGGTAGTAAGCCGGGCTTCACTGTCGTTTTCGTTCAGAACAACAAAATGCACGTCAAAAAAAGCGGCGGCCCTGGCAATGGCCCCAAGATTGTGGTCGTTTTCCACCGAGTGGAGCACCAGGCCGGTTTTTCCCCCGTCTGCCCAAAAGTCCAGTTCCTCCAGGCTCAGGGGCGCCACTACCGGTTCATCTATCATGGCCGCCACCCCCTGATGATGCACAGTCTTGCATATCCGCTCAAGCTCCTCGTCTTCGCATAGCTTGTAGGGCCGTTTTTGCTGCGCAAGCCGCCTGCAAACGCCGGAAAAAGTTTTAAGCCGGTCCGTCCGCAGAAAGAGGCGGTTTATGGTATCAGGATGATATTCCCCCAGAGCCAGAACCGCGTTCAGCCCGCAGACGGCCAGCTCTTCGGTAAGCTTATTGCGCATGGTTCAATATAACAGGAAAAAATGCGAAAAAGAAGGGGGACAGACAGGGCATCGGCATTTACTCTCCGGCGCCTTGTCATGGGTATTAATGCGCCGGTTTTGGATCGAACCTTTCTTCCGCGCAAGATTGAAGCGGAAATCCCGCAAAAATTGCGGAGCAATTCCGATGAAAAACCAGCAGATCATACTGATATGATTGCCCCTTGTACCCCTTATAAAATTTGCCGGTATTACTTTACTATTTTCATACCGTAATTTCCCTCACTAACCGGCTGCAGAGTCAATGTTATCTTTTGCCTTCTGACGCTTATAGGGTCCCCCTGATATAAGGATTCAGGGTCTGTGGAGTACACAAAATAGATGTCATATTGACCGTTGGGTATTGGTATGCCGATACCTCCCCGGGGGGTAATCAGAAAATAATCCGCTTCGGTCGCTGTCATCGTCCGCCGTTTGAGCGTTCCGGACTGCCGGGTTTTCCGTAGTACAGGAAAAAACAGAAAACAAAACAAAAACCGCAATAAAAACCAAACGCGCTTTTTTCATAACCATCTCCTTTATTTTAACGTGATACTTTTGGCCCCTGTCATACCGGAACAGCTTAAAACGGCCGTTGTGATATTGGAAGAAACAGTAATATCAACACCCTCCGGGTCAATATCATCCCGTTCCCTAACAATGGCAAGGCGGTGGGAACCGTTAGGAACCCGCATGGACAAGGTCTCGTTTTTATTGACACTGAACATCTTTTGTCCGTTGATTAAAACCACGAGCGGCCAGGATACTTTTATGCCGTCAAAGACAATAACGCCTTCCTTATCATTCGGCAGGGCGTTATCGATTCCGGGAATATTCCACCTGGCGTTTCCGTTTTCAACAATTTCAATAACCCCTGTACCGCTTGCTCCCAATAAGCCCATTGCTATACCGCTTCCGGCGGAATCTCCCCAGTGCCGCCGGAGGGAATAGTGCTTTCCGGGTTCGAAATCGAATTCCATGCTTAGATTACGCGCGCTGCCATAAGTAGTGTTAGAATAATCATACACAAGTTTGTGATGACCCGCCGGAATAGTTATGACCGCATTGCCCCAAATGGTACGCATTGGCGTACTATCGATCTGGGTTAAACCGATTGATTCGATTATACCAAGTTCACATTGATCCGACAGCGGAACCCCTTTAACCAGATCCGAAACGGCTGAATTTGAAGCGGTCGTACTGACGCAGCTTCCCAAAATAACAGTGATAACAAACAATTTTACAATCCTCATTTTGCCCTTCATAAAAACCTCCTGCCGGATTTTTGAGAAATATTCAACTTACAAGTCAAACTCATAACCCGCACCTATAAAAATTCCCCGGCGCTTAAGGACTTCATCATCCGCTCCATCCACTGTTCCCCCTTTCTGTCAAATACGCAATCAACGCTTCCCTTTTTTTACAATACCGCTGAAGGTTGAACAATTACGGCCTTATGGCCTTTTCTTTCTTTTGTTTCCGGTCTGCGCCGGTAACAAACAGTACCTTTTACTCAAAAGCAACGTCTATCTTCCATTTGCCGTCTGCTTCTTTGAACATACCAAGCTGCATAGTCCCCTGTTCAAGAGAAATAATAACGGTAGCCGTATCGCCGTCAACAAGGGCGATCATATTTTTTACTTTGCCCTTTTCATCCAGTTCCCGCCCTATGCTTCCACACATCATTTTTACAAAATTTTCATCCTGAATAATGTGCGCCTGCGCTTCCTGCCGTGTTGCCAAATACTGCCCCATTTTTTTGATATTTTGTTTTTCCACAGCGTTCAAAAAAACCTTTGCAATGTCTGTCGGTTCACTTGCCTGTGTACAGGCGGCAAAAATTATTCCCGCCGTCGCCAAAATGATTGTCGTAAAAAGCACCTGTTTTCTTTTAATTTTCATAATACGCTCCTTAAAAATTTCTTTTTACACAAATTTCCTGCTGAACCTAAATTCAATGTGTCCTCCCGGAGGAGCGTCAAAACGGCGGCTGTCGAAAGCGCCCCCGGTGTGGTCGGTAACAAAAATCAGATTTTGTTTTCTTTCCGTGGTAAAAGTTATGGTCTCCCCGTTCTTTACCGGCCCTATTTTCCTGCCGTTTAGATAGACGAATTGGGCCATAGCCATTCCGACGAAATTTCCCATCCGGGTAAAATAAATTTCGCAGGGTCTTTCAAGACGGCCGCCTTCACCGGCCTTTACCGGAAAAGCTTCCCATTTGTTCCCGCATTTTGAACATTTATAAACAATCAGCCTGTCTCCGGTATTATTTTGTTGGCTTTTGCTGTAAATGGCCCCTGCAATAAAACCAAAGAACAAGTTTACCACCGCCCTCCCGAAGAATCCTTTTGTACCAAGGGGCTTATAATCAACCGAGGCGCAGGCGGGGCATTTTAGATCGTCATCGGGCTTTAAAAGATTTTGTTGTACTGTGGAGGCCGTTTCGCCCTGTTTCTTGATTACATTCCCGTCTAAAGCAAGCCATTTTTTCCGGCATTTGACATAGGCCCAGAAAGCCAGAAAGTATATCATTCCGGCGGGATAGACCGCAAAACCAAGCAGGGTTATAAACAGGGCCGGGAACCGGGTTAATGACGCTGCATAATATGGGTTTTTCGCAATACCGGATAAGTCTAATACCAAAAAAAGAACGTGGAATCCCGCCTGGAGCAGTATGCCGATGATGAAAAGACGGAGCATTGTTCTAAATACATTTTTTGTTTTATCAATGCTTTTCGTCCCGTAAAAATACAAAACACAGGCTGAAACCGCTACGCTCAAAAGCTGCGGCGCTTTAAAAAGAACAGGCCCCGTGAGCGGCATAACAGCGTAAGCCAATAGCGCCAATAATCCATTTACCGGCCCGATAAGCAGAGATACCATGACGGTGATGTTATTCGCGCTACATAAGCGGTAAACAGGGGATCGAACAAACTTGTTTATCATCTCCATATCACCGCTTTTTACAGCCGATACATAACTGAAACTCATGATGAATATCACGGCAATACCGGCGGCGGTACATACATAGGCTAAGGGCGAAGACAAATTACCGGTAATACCGGCGAAACAGTGCCGGATTGTCTTTGCGGAGTTTTCAGCGTTGTACGAAGTATCCGCCGGATTAGGGCCATACTTGTTTATGCCCTGATTACCCCTGAAAAAAAGCAGAATAAATCCATACACCGGTATTAAAGCAAACCACCCGCTTCTTCCGGTATCGTGCATCCTCCGTATGGTAACAAAAAGCAACGGAAGAAACAGAAGATCAGCAGCCATGGAACTAAAAAGCAAGTTGGTGTTTTCTGACAGCGTCCTGTTCAACAGATTTGTTATCATTCCCACAAGAAAATAAACCAACACAAAAAGCCAGAATTCCCTCCGCCGGGACCTCCCCGATAAATCCAGGGATCTTGTTAAATAATCCGTAAAAGTCATTTGATGTTCCCTTGCGGTCTTTCCTGCCGTCAATTTTTTAAACGCCGACGGGCGTTTGGTCTACTGGTAACACAAAGGCCGTCAGCCGCCTTCTGCGTTAGCTAAACGGACTTTTGCCCGTCTATATATTAATCTAAGAACGTTGCCAAACAATAACCATAGCAATGCGAGTAATAATCTGAGAATAAAAACAGTATCCATACCCCTCATAATTTCTTTTATCTTTACTCCTTCCATTCCGGCTTTTCTATTCCGGTTAATAAACAAAGGGAGATCCCATATCCGGCTATTAAACCAACAAAAATTGCTAAAGGAAGAATTGACACAACGCCGTTAACGGTAGTTATTGTCCCCTTGGAAAAAAGCCAAATCAGGGCAGAAACGATTACGGCAACAAACAGCAATACAAGCATAAGCCCGCAAAGAAGTTTTAAAAAGTTATATTTTTTCACCCTGGAAAATATTACAATGACAATTAAATAAACAGGTACAAGGAACGGCAAAAGAACCCCGGCCGCATTATCCATGATTATTCCTCCAAAAATCCGGTTTCCCTGCCACAAGGCGGGAGATGCGCGGTAACGCAAGGATGTCAGCTGCCTTTTTCGTTGCCACGCCCCGTTGACGTGGTCACTTTGCCCCCTTGGTTAATATTGTGCGGTCATGATGAATACCGTTTCCCGCGGCGAAATATTCAACGGTGTCGCCCGGGGAAAGTTCAATTTCGGTTTTATATATACCTATGCTAATAACATTGAAAGAGACATTGGTATGGTATGTCACTTGCAAATTACCTTTTTTGATTACACCTGCGGCAGCCCCGTTAACAGAGACAGACAGACAGCCTGCCCCCATTTTCTCTTTGTACCAATTAACAATAATTGTCGCAAATTCGGCTTGGCCGGCGGCCGCAGCAGGCGCGCCCGGTTCATTAGTAATTTCCGTCGGCGGCGTATCGTTAAATGTTTTCTGTTTGGCCAGTTTTCGTTGTGCTTCCTGCTGTTCTTGTGTTTTCCGCTTATGCGTTGCAATTACATAAATGTCATAAATGCCGTATAGAACCCCGGCGAGTATAAGTCCATAAAACAGCCTGCTTGTATTAAGGCTAAGGAAAATACCCAAAACAATTGCGCCCATACTGACAATCAGTGAAAAAATTTTCCACGTCATTTTTGTTTCTCCTCGATTTTACCCATACAAAATTTCCTGCTTTTATAATGTCTGCCCCTGTTCAAACCGGCGGTTTTGAGAAAAAATGAGCGAATTTATATGGGAGGGGCAAAACCGCGCCGGGTTTGGCTGTTTCAGGGCAATTCTTTGAAATAGTTTGCTCCTGTTTCATGGGTAAAAGTATACCAGTGATTAACATATACGTCAAGGCGTTTTTTTGTTTTGTCAAAAAAACGTTTTTAGGGAAATTTTGGGGGCGGCGAAGCCGTCTCTCCCCTTTTAATACCGAATTTTTGAAATTGTTATCTTGTTTGAAGCGCGGCAAGCCGCAGGGTATTAAACCCCTCAGCGCGAATCAACTTGAAACAGTTCTCAATACCGCCTCATTTTTTGCCCATGCTCTTTGCTTCGTTCCAATACCGGTCCATGGCAGCGAGGTTTTCCTTTTTCATCTCCTGGCCGCCCGCTTTCATCTGTTGTTCCACATACTTGAAACGCCCGGCGAATTTGCTGTTGGCGCGGCGCAGGGCAAGCGACGGTTCTACCTTGAGATAGCGGCAGAGGTTGACCGCCGAAAAGAGCAGGTCCCCCAGTTCCTCCTCGACCCGCTCATTGGACGTCCCGTCATTATGCACGGCTTCCCCTGCGGCCTCCCGCGCTTCATCAAGTTCTTCCCTGATTTTCGCGCTTAGCCCCTCAATGTCGGGCCAGTCAAAGCCGGCTTTGGCGGCTTTTTTCTGAAGCTTCCAGGCCCGATCCAGCGGCGGCAGGCCGGAACTAACCCCGTCAAGGATTGAATTTTTGGGTCTTCGGCCTTCCTGCTCCACCTTGATTTTGGCCCAGTTGTGCAGAACCTGGGCGGAAGTTAAACCTTCCGGGCTGTCTTTGGACTTTGTCCCGCCGAATACATGGGGATGACGGCGGATCAGTTTTTCCACGATGCCTGTCAGCACATCGGCCACGCTGAAAAGGCCCGTTTCCTCGTACATGTACGAGAGCATGGTCGCCAGCAGAAAAATATCGCCCAACTCTTCGGCAATATGGGCGGGATCTTTTTCGTCAATAGCTTCCACGCACTCGTAAGTTTCTTCAATTAAATCGCCCCGCAGGGTTGAAGGGTTCTGTTCCCGGTCCCACGGACAGCCGCCCGGCCCCCGAAGCCGGACCACTACGTCGTATAACGATTGAAACGTTTCTCTTACACTCACCACATCCCCTTTAATGTTAATTTGTAATTTTTTTCTTTTTCCATTCGGGCAGGAGCGTTTCCGGATCACCTGCCATGACGCGCAGCAAAAGACCGGCGCCGGCTTCCAGTACCGGGGCAAGCTCTTCCATCTCTCCGGCGCTAAAATCGGAGAGCACCCAATCGGCAATTCCCCTGCCGCTTCCCGCCGGCCCTCCCTCCCCCGGCCGCCTGCCGTCAGGCCGCCCGATGCCGATCCGCAGCCGCCAAAAATCGGCGGCGCCGAAGCGGGCTTTCACGGAACGAAGGCCGTTGTGCCCGCCGAGGCCGCCTGAAAGTTTCAGCGAGATGGTCCCCAGGGGAATTTCAAGCTCGTCATGGACCAGCAGAATCTCTTCCGGTTTTATTTTAAGAAAGCGGGCGGCGGCAAAAATCGATTCCCCGGACAGGTTCATGTACGTTTCGGGTATAAGAAAATGGAACTTGTCCGGCGGGGCCGGCGGCAGTTCCTTCCCCTCAGGCGGGACGGCGGCAAAGACCTGCTCTCCGGCCGCAACGGCATAACGGCCCTTATATTTCTTCCGCCAGTCAAGGCGCGAAAAAAAAGGAGACGCCTCCGCGAGCAGCCGTCCGGCGTTGTGCCGGCTGCGGGCATATTCCGGTCCCGGATTTCCAAGGAAGCTGATCAACCGGATCATGATGCCCATAATAGATCAAAACTCCCTTTTCGTATACAGACGCCTTTAATCGCCGGCATTGCGCCCGCTTGATTGTATGCGAATGGTACATACCCAAGAGCCCGCCTTGCGGCGGGGGAGCTTCAGGGCGTTATAAAGGGTATGTACCCTGAGACAAATACCTTACCAAAACAACATACCTTGTCCCTTCAGGGCGAGGTTGTTGATTGGAAGGCGTGGTCCATACCCCGGAGCTTGCTCTGGAAAATTTACAACCCGTAGAAAGGTGTAAACCGATTTGCGTATCGGGGTATGTACCACGCCAGTACAATAAATTTCCTATCCAACGAAGATACCCAGGAGCTTGCTCCTGGGTTCTTCATTCAAATTTAGAATCGCCGGACGGCGCGGGAGGGACCTCCACACGGATCCGCTCAATGGAAAGGGCCTTGCCGTCCCTGCCTATGTCAATATACACACCCTGCAGTTCCGGCCGCTCCCAGGTATCCCTGGTCCAGTCGGGAATACCGGTGATGTATTCCTGTATGCGGGAAGCGGCCTCGCAGCCGCCCACCGATTCCTGACTGCCCGTACGGCCCGCGTCGCTGATGACCGCGGTTCCACCCTTGAGAATCGTTTCGTCGGCGGTCTGAACCCTGGTGTGGGAGCCGATAACCGCGGAACAGCGGCTGTCGGCGGCAAAGAACAGGGTCTTTTTTTCGGCGCTTGCCTGGGCATGAAAATCAATGACGATATATGGGGTTTCCTGGCGAAGCCGTTCCAGCAGCGCGGGAAGCATGGAAAAGGGACTGTTGCTGTGGAGCCTGCTGAAGCCGCTCTGGCCCAGCAGCACCGTTACCGCGATCTTTTCACCACCCGCCTTGAAGATTCGGGAACCAAAGCCCGGCGCTTCAAGGTTGAGATTTTCGGGCCGCAGCACGTAGGGCATCTTTTCGATATTTTCGGTGAGGTCCTTTTTATAAAAACAACATTCCCCCAGGGTAAGCACGTTGGCGCCCAGTTTCCGTAGGTATGCCGCGTGGTTTCGGCCCAGACCGTTTCCGCCGGTGGCGCCGTTGGCGCAGACTATGAGAAAATCCCAGGGATAGCGGAGCTTGAGATCGGGAAGGGCCTTTTTGAAAGCGTATACCCCGGCCTTGCCGACCAGTTCGGCCACATAGAGGATTTTCACCGGCTTACTTATTCCAGGAGCCCGGCGGCCTTTCGCCGTCCTGCGGACTGCCTGGGCAGCCTAAAGGCCCACATTTGCCGGGAAAGCCCGAAAGGACCCGCTCAAATTCGGCGGCGGCCCGGTAATCCTCAAGTATCCGGCAGGTGTCCCGTAAATTAAAAAGGGCGTCGTAGTACAGGGGCGCCAGACTCACCGCTTCCTCAAAACAATGGCGGGCATCCTCATAAGTCCCCTCGCTGAAGTACAGAACCCCCAGATTGTTCCAGATTTTGGGGTCGTTTTCCTCCCGCGCCAGGGCGGAACGGTAACATTCCTCGGCCAGTTCAAACTGCTCCAGCTCATAGTAAATAAGACCCATGGAAACCCAGGCTTCGGCGAGATCATCTTCAATAAGCACCGCCCGGCGAAAACTGTCGATGGCCTCCTCGTAGCCGCCGGTACGCTGCTGGGCTATACCCAGGTTGAGCCAGAGCAGGGGGTTTTCGGGTTCCAGGGACAGCGCCCTGCGGAACAGGGGAATCGCCTCGTAAGGCCGGTTCGCCTCGGTCAGGGCAATGCCCGAATCATTCAAAAAAGCCGCAGTTTCCATACAACCCCTCCAACTATACTATATCCCATTCCGTTTCTTCATTTCAGCCCGTGAGAATACTATATTATTTTTTGAATTTGTGATATACTTTATATACAGGGCCTGTTGCAAAACCCGGTTGGCTTTGCACCGGCTCTTGCAGTTTCTCGCCTAATGGCCGCGAAACATGCATTTTTAAACGGTAGATTTGCGAAACTGAAGTTTTGCAACTTCCTCTATATAAAGAAGCGGATGGTGAAAAGCTTAACAGAATACAATGAAAATACGTCGGAATATGAGCTGTTCTCCTTTCTGTATGACCGGATCATAAGCAAGGAGATAAGCACTTTTTCGGTTCTCAAGGAGTTGGCCGCGCCGGTTCTCCGCGATAAAAGGTTCCATCAGGTTATTATGCGGGCCTTTGAGCTTTTGAAGCGGCTCAACTGGGGGTTTTTCTCCGACATAAGTGCGGTGACTCACAGAAAACTCTGGAAGGAACTGGTTATTCCTGACAGGGATTTCCCCGAAGCGGGGGATATCAAGAGAACCCTGCAAATCTCGGACCTTTATGTGGCCATGCTGGACATCCACGGTTATACGCGGTTCTGCATGGAATCCCGGAAAAATCTTTCCATGATGCACAGTCTTGACTGGGCCATTGAGAACGAAATACGCCAAATTTGCACCCTCTGCGGGGCGGTAAGCCAGCGGGAACGGGGGGATGAAATGGTCGTGGTAGCCGCCAGCGCCACCGACGCCCTGACGGCTACCCTATGCATCATCGACTATTTCGGCAAAACCGACATTACGCGGGACCCCCGCATTTCCACAAGGCGGAGCGGAAGCGCCGAATCCCTGCCGGCCTTCAAAATATCCGCGGGGATCACCGGCGGGAATACCCGCAGCCCCCTTATCATCACCGAAAAGGGGAACCTTGCGGGTTTCCTCCTTAATTCAGGCGCCAGATTACAAACCAGGGCCAACGAGCTTTCGCCCAAAGAATCGAGGATCATGATCGCCAAACAGGTGGAGATGAACTGTCAGAAGGAAAACAGCATAGTCAAGAACGGCATCTTCAAGAATAACGCGGTATATTTTTTTGATACCGGGCATATTGAATTCAAGGGCGTCGTGATTCCCACCTGTGAAGTGATATTTAACAAAGAAGAGCGGTACAAAGAAAAATTCAGCGAAGAAATGAGCCGCCTCTTCGCTTCCATTCGGGAAAATCTCTGGGAACAGCGGATATTTTTGGACCTTATGGACCTTCTCTCCAAAGTCGCCGAGGCAATGCCGCCATTTTCCGTAACGCTTTCCAAACCGGTAAACGAAATGCAGGTTGTCTCCAACGTTTCTTTCAAACAGCTCTGCCGGATAGCGGTCAAAGCCTATATACAGGAAGAGGATTATCCTCTGGCGATAAGTTTCCTCCATAACTTTATAATCATAATTGAACTGATCCCTGACTTTGACCGGCTTATCCTTGATTACCTGAAAGGGATAACGGAAAAATACACCCTGCTTCTTGATTCCTATCAATCCCACATTGACAGGGAAATTGACGAAAAAGCCTTCCAGATTTTTCAGGGCAATTACTACAAGACCTGGATCGCGGCAAAAAACGGGGCTTCGATTTATGAAAAGCTCCGGGCCATCGGACGCAAGAGCAACGACATCGCCAAAAAGAAGAATCTCTGGTTTTTCCTGATCAAGCAGCGCCAGGAAGAGATGGTATTTACTCTGTACTCCGGAAAAAAATAGCCATGTAATTATTGGTCAGCACTGAGAAAATTTTCCCCTGTGGTACAATTGAGTCTCCAGCAGCCTGTTGCGCTACAACCACAGACAAAGAAAAAACAAAATTGATACAAGATCAGTATAGAGCCGGTTGCAAAACCCGGTTGGTTTTGTACCAGCCCTTGCAGTTTCTCGTCTAATTGCTGCGAAACATGAGTTTTTAAAGGGTAGATTTGTAAAACTGAAGTTTTGCAAATCCTCTATATTTTCGGTGTTTTTGAGTTTCCATGTGGTCCGGCCGGTTGATATTTTTATGTTTTTAGTGCGTTTGCTCTTGCTTGGCACGGAAATTGCTTGTATATAATCAAGGCCGTTGGCCTTTTAGAAGTTAGAAAATTCGGAGGTTTCATTGTGAAACGGTTTATGTTGTTTGCTTTACTGGCGTTGAGTTTTGCCGCCGCGGTTTCGGCCCAGGGAAGGGATCGATGGGGGAGGGGATTCCCGGAGCCTCAGCCGCTTCCCGCCGAACAGGTTACGGTTACGGGAAATCTTACCATTGTCCAGGGATCTTTGGCGGTTAAAAGCGGGGATAGTACCTACCTTATTCCGGGACTTCTGCGCTATACGGGTTTTATCGACAGCCTCAAAGACGGGGCGCAGGTAAGACTTGAAGGCGCCGCGACAAGCACTCTCCAGGACGCCAAAATCAAAGTGCTTAGGGTAAGCAAGCTGACCATAGGCGGCAAGGACTACGATCTGGCCCGGCCCCAGTCTGCCGCTTCCGCCCAGCCGGGTCCCGGCGGGCCGGTCTGGCCAATGATGCCGCAGATGAGGATGCGCCACAACCGGGGCTGGTAAAAACGAAGAGTTGTAACCGCAGGGGCGCAAAGATTTCAAATTACCCTGAAATTTTTGCGCTTTTTTGTTGTCCCATTCCCGCAAGAATAACCGGAGCGCGCCTATGGTGTCTGCTCCGGCTGAATAAAGCAACGATTACAAAAATTTGGTATTAAGCCAGACGGTATTATAAACTTCCTCTCGAACGAGCCTCCGTTCGAACTAATGCATCGCTAAGGATATCGCGGAGCTCTGCTCCGCGGAGGCTCATTTATGGCAAAAAAAGGGGGGGGGGGGGATATGTCCAAATTTTCCCATTTATTCAGTCCAATCAAGGTTGGAAATTTTGAATACAGAAACCGGTTCGAGGCGGCGCCGACATTGTTTGCCGGTGTGGGCATATACGGCTTTACTCAGATGGGGTTCAAGTTACCTGTAGACCATACATTTCGTATGATTGAAGATAGGGCGAAGGGCGGCTGCGCCAGCGTTGTAATTGGTGAAATGGGTGTCAATTCTCAGGAATCCAAACGGCTTCCCTTTGAGCCGGACGTGGATTTTTCTAATTTGAATGATCCAAGTTTCGCTTCATTTCAGCGATACGCACAGGTAACGAAGAACCCAGGAGCAAGCTCCTGGGTTCTTCGTTGGATAGGAAATTTATTGTACTGGCGTGGTCCATACCCCGATACGCAAATCGGTTTACATCTTTCTACGGGTTGTAAATTTTCCGGAGCAAGCTCCGGGGTATGGACCACGCCTTCCAATCACCGGCGCAGCGGATGGCCCACGACGCGGACGAGGCGCCGGGGTCCGCGTCTTTCAGGATGCCGGCGGCCTGCTCCGGCAGCTTCGCCAAAGCGCCCCCTTTTACCGGCTCCATGATAACGGGCTTACCGTGCTTTCTGGCTGCCTCGCGGCATTTTCCGGACTGGACGATACTGCTTTCCCGGTCGGCATAGTTGATCTGCATGGGGACACCGGTCACTGTAAGAACAATGCTGACGATGGGCCAAATATGGAACTATATTCGGACTAAATTTTGGCTCTGCGTAACATGAGTTAATCACATAAATTTTCAAATATAAATTGACACGGCGCCGAATCCACGCTATACTGTAATGGACGGTGAGGAAAAGAATGCTTGTTTTTCACTTTTGCCGGTATAATTTTTTCCTAAAGATTCACCCGAATCTTTTTTGCAGGGGGGTTAATACGCTTAAACTTTA
>JAIROT010000088.1 GCA_031257385.1 Treponema sp. | reverse complement strand
CATTGAAACGCCATAGCGATTGCCGCCGCTTCCGTTTCCTGTCTGGTACTGATTGCGGGGAGATATTTCCCGGTTTCCTCATTTTTGAATTTCACTGAATAGAACCGGCGCCCGGTTCTCTTGAACACTGAAAAGGGGAGATGTTTCATGTCCCTAATCCTTGCCTGGCATTGAAAGCGGTTTAGGTGCCACTTTATGTGCCATTTTCGCTATACGCAATGATTAGGAACGCCCGCTGTATGGGTAGTTCCTTCATAATTCCTTACTACGTAAAGAATTATAAGTTTGGGCCTTCCTGGACTTGAACCAGGGACCTACGGATTATGAGTCCGCAGCTCTGACCAACTGAGCTAAAGGCCCAAGGATACTTACCGGAAAAATATAACCCTGATGAGGGAAAAGATCAAGAGGCCGCTGCACCTAATATACCGCAATCCTTAAGATAATGCAAGGAAAATACGGCGGCGGGCACGCGGGGTCAGACCCCCGGCAGCCTGCTGCACTTGTGAATTTTTCTGTATATTGGGGCTTTCCCAAAACTTCAGTTTTCGGGAAAGCAACTTTGAAATTCGCAGTTTTGTAAGGCTTTCAGCCTGAAAAACTGCCAAGCGGCGTCAGCCGCAAGCTTGGCCTAAAACCGTGCCCCCGGCTATGCCGGGGACGGCTGCGTACAGTCAATTGGTTTTGGGACAGACACTATTTATACAAAAAATATGCCGAAGTGCAACGGGCTGCCGGTACTTTAACAAAGGGGGCAAGGAAGCCGCTCCCACCTGGTCGCGGCATTAAGTCCCTTCATTCCGCCGATTGCGGCAACGAAGTTGCCGACGCTATTCCTCACAGCCGACCGAATAGTTACTGTTTCTCATCCGTTAAAACAGCGGCGGTAAACGTTGTGGAAACGGATTCGCCTGATTCAAGCCGTGGTATGGGGGCAATCCTCTTTGCCGTTTCAAAATTATCGGTCGGTGTATTCCATAGTTCAAGCGTCACGTTATACCCTGTACCGTACCAGGGATAATCCATGCATCCGTTATAGTCCTGCCAGCTGGTTATGTATGGATAAACGGCAGTATCCCACTCCAGGCAGAAACCGGTTTTCCTGTTTTTGTTATAGATTGATAATTTTCCCTCCGACAGTTCCGAAAAATGGTAGAGCCCGGTAATTCGTGCGTCTTTTTCCTGGACATTCGCGATCTTTTTCCCGCCTTCACCGGAAAGAGGCCAATCCGCTGTAAAGCCCGGCTGAAAAATCATATTACCGGTGTAGAAGCCGGGGCTTGTCATCATCTTTTTCGCGGGAATATGAATAACGCATCCGGGTTCCAGGAACGGAAAGCCAAAACACGGATGCTGTCCCCACATATATTCCATTGATTGCCGCCCTTCGTTAAGCAGTTCTTCCTCAAATGATACGCTCGCGCTGCCCTCTTCTATTATGATGCGTTTTTTTACGGCAAAAGGAAACCGTTGGGTTTTAGCCGAGAGCAAAACACGTATCCGTTCGGGAGAGTCTTTTTCTACCGTAAACTGCCAGGGCCGAAGGCTGATTTCCCCGTGCAAACCTACCTCCGCGCCAAGATAATTCATGGGCCCGCCGCCCGGCAGTATCTCCTGCCACCCGCCCGGATAATGGTCAAAATACGCGCCCGCAGCCTGCGGCGCCGATGCGATCTGATTCGCTGTTACGCTTAATCCGTTTTCGTTTTTCCAAAAAAAGTCGATATCCCCGGGTTTATATACAAAGTCAATAATATCCCCGCCTTTATCCAGGAGCAGGACAATTCTGAGCAAACTATTTTCCATCGCAAGGAGATCGTGGCCCCTGTGTGTAAACTGCTTGATCCTGCAGCCAAAGTTTTGTTCGGAATAGTAGTCCATGGGCCGCGCCTTAACCCTTTCTCCGGGCCAGTTTCAGGATATTGATGAAGTCTTCCTTTGTGAGTTTCTTAATATCGCCGTAAGGGCCGATACTCAAGTATTTATCCGCCATTTCTTCAAATTTACTGTCATCGGTTACGCCGATTTCCTCAAGGACTGTCGGTACGCCCAGGCGTTTAAAGAAATCCTCCAACGCAATGATGCCTTCCATTGCGGTGTTGATCGGATCCATGAAATCGTAATCTATGCCGAATACGCGGACAGCAAACTGGATGAATCTTGCCGGATATTCTTTGTGGACATATTTCGCCCACGCGGGTGTAATGACCGAAAGTGTCGCCCCATGGGTAGAACCGTAAATCGCGCTCAGCTCCATACCGATGTAATGGGATCCCCAGTCCTGCGTCCGTCCTGCGCCTAAAAGATCCCCGTGGGCGATAGTCGAAGCCAGCATGATTTCCGCCCTGGCGTTATAATCTTTAGGGTTTTCCGGGAGCAACTGCGCATTGTGAATGACGGTTTTCAGCAAAGCCTCGCACATGCGGTCCGTCAGATCCGTATGCGTTGTGCGGGAAAAGTACCGCTCCAGTACATGAGACATTATGTCCACAATGCCGCAAAATGTCTGATAGGGAGGCAGTGAAAATGTCAGCTCCGGGTTGAGGATCGCGAATACGGGCCGCAGGCAATCATCAATAATAGCCAATTTTTGTTTTGTTTTTTCATTTGTAATTACGGATCCGTTTGAACTCTCGCTGCCCGAAGCAGGGATAGTGACCAGGGCGCCTGTCGGCAAAGCGGAATGGAACGTTCCCTTCCGGGTATAAAGATCCCAGACATCCTTGCCGTAGGGTACCCCGGCGGCAATAGCTTTCGCCGTATCAATGACGCTGCCTCCTCCGATGGCCAGCACAAAGGCCGGCTGTTTTTCCCGCACTAAATTGATACCTTCGTAGACCTTTGACAGTTCCGGGTTTGGCTTAAT
>JAIROT010000086.1 GCA_031257385.1 Treponema sp. | reverse complement strand
GTCCCGGTTCTCACTCATGAACCGGCACGCCATCACCGGGGTCCCTCCTGTGCGAAGATGACCGCCGCTTTTTTTAGGATTTCGTTCGCCTCCCTCAGCGCCTTGTTCTCTTTCCGCAGGCGGGCAAGCTCCTCGTCCCGCGGCCGTCCGTGTCCGGGGAAGGGCGTCCGGCCTGTGTCCCCTGCTTCCCGGGACTGCTGTATCCACCGATACAACTGGTTCTCATTGATACCCAAATCCAGTGCGATTTGACGCGCCGGTTTTTCGTGTTTTCCGGCCAGCGCCACTGCCTCGGCCTTGAACTCCCGGGTGTACACCCGCCGTGCTTTGTTCTGTTTTCCCATCTTATTCTCCTCATCTGTTATAATTCCCGCTTATCTTTGTGTCCACTAGATGGGGTAAGGTCCAGCGCCGGAGGGCCCCGTGCTTTTTCATGAAGCCGCTTTCGCGGCAATCCGAAAGACAGGACCCCCAGACAAAGTCATAGTGCGTCCCTGCTAACCCATTTTGGGTTCATGGGGGGGGAATTGCTGCATATTCCGAATTGAAGAATTCAACTTTAGCTCTTGCCCTTAACGGCAATTTTTGGTATTTTAGAAACGGGCCTCATCACGATAGGGGCCATTAATCCATTCAGATTAAACCGGTTTTCCGCGGAGGGAGCGTTTCCCTTTTCCGTATGGAACCCGGTGATTAAAGAGGAGAAGAATCATGGCGAAACAGTTGTTGTTCAACGAAGATGCCCGGCGCAAGCTGCTTTCCGGGGTTGAGCAGATCTCCAAGGCGGTCAGGGTCACCCTGGGCCCCAAGGGACGGAACGTCCTGTTGTCCAAGCAGTACGGCGCCCCCACGGTCACCAAGGACGGCGTTTCCGTGGCAAAGGAAGTGGAGCTTGCCGACCCCTACGAAAACATGGGCGCCCAGCTTCTAAAGGAAGTGGCCACCAAGACCAACGACGTGGCCGGCGACGGCACCACCACCGCGACCGTTCTGGCCTATTCGCTGGTCAAAGAGGGCCTCAAGGCCGTGGCCGCGGGGATAACCCCTATTGAACTGAAACGGGGTATCGACAAGGCGGTTGACATTGCCGTGGAGGAGATTCGGAAGAATTCCAAGAAAATTGAGGACAAGGAAGAAACCTCCCAGGTCGCGTCGGTCTCCGCCAATAACGACACCGACATAGGCGACACCATCGCCGACGCCCTGGAACGGGTCGGGAAAGACGGGGTCATCACCGTGGAGGAGTCCAAGACCATGGACACCACCATCGACTTTGTGGAGGGCATGCAGTTTGACCGGGGCTATATCTCCGCCTACTTTGTCACCGACCGGGACACCCTGACCAGCGTGTACGAGGACGTGTACATACTCCTCTACGACAAGAAGGTCTCCGCGATGAAGGATCTCCTCCCTCTGTTGGAGAAAGTCGCCCAGAGCGGCAAGCCCCTGCTCATCATTGCCGAGGATGTGGACGGGGAGGCCCTCTCCACCCTGGTGGTGAACAGCCTCCGGGGCACCCTCCGGGCCTGTGCTGTTAAGGCGCCGGGCTTCGGCGACCGCCGCAAGGCCATGCTGGAAGACATTGCCGTGCTCACAGGCGGCGAAGTTATTTCCGAGGAGCTTGGCCTCAAGCTGGAAAATACCGACATTTCCCAGCTTGGTAAAGCCAAAACCATCAAGATCGACAAGGACAACACCACGATCATCAACGGCGCCGGCAAAAACAAGGACATTCAGGACCGGATCGCCCAGATTAAGGCCCAGATTGAAGACACTACCAGCGACTACGACCGCGAGAAACTCCAGGAAAGGCTGGCCAAACTCGCGGGCGGCGTGGCGGTGATTAACGTAGGAGCCGCCACCGAGGTGGAACTGAAAGAGAAGAAGCACCGCGTTGAAGACGCCCTGTCCGCTACCCGCGCCGCTATTGAGGAAGGCATCGTCCCCGGCGGCGAACTCGCCCTTATTCAGGCCGCCATCGCCCTGGAAAAGGCCGATGTTACCGGCCTCACCGACGACGAGAAAGTAGGCTTCAAGATCGTTAAACGCGCCCTTGAGGAACCGATCCGCCAAATCGCTGAAAATGCCGGTCTTGACGGCGCGGTCATCGCCGAGAGGGCCAGGGGCGAGAAGAAGGGTGTCGGCTTTGACGCCGCCAGGCTCGAATGGGTAGACATGGTGAAAGCCGGTATCATCGACCCGGCGAAAGTAACCCGTTCCGCCCTGCAGAACGCGGCGTCCATAGCGAGCCTGCTCCTCACCACCGAGTGCGCCATCACCGACATCCCCGAAAAGAAAGATCCGCCCCCGATGCCCGGCGGCGGAATGGGCGGTATGGGAGGAATGGATTACTAAAAACCGCAGGTGATTTATTCGTGCCGAGGGGTTTAATACCCAGGAACCCGCCTTGCGGCGGGGAGCTTTAGCGCGGGGTTCTTCATTACATTGCAGCATGAGAAGGCCGTCCGGAAGGGCGGCCTTCTTTTGTGCGCCCGGCACGGGCAGTAACTCGGCGGTGAAAGTCCGCTGCACGCCTGGCAGCAGGAAGTGTTGGCCAAAGGCAAGGGCGTCCATCGTGAGGCGGAATCTGAAGGAATGGATGCGAAAGCATCCACAGGCAAAGCTCCGGGCCGGCGAACAGGAACCGTGCGCCACGTAAAAAACGAACCATAGCCCCCTTGCGGAAGAGGCTGGGGAGTGATACTCTGTTTATATGACAACTGACGAAATTATTGACGTCCTTACGATGTTTGATCCTCATTTTCCCCGGCAGGCTCTTTCCGAGGCGCCGGAGCACAAAGAAGGACTTATCCCCCGGTTATTGGATGCCCTTGATTATATTGCCGATAACGTGGAGTGGCTTATGGAGGAAGAACCTGATTATTATTTGCATGTTTACGCCATGTATCTTTTGGCCCAGTTTCGGGAACAACGGGCCTTCCCCAAGCTGGTCCGTTTGTTATGGGCAGACAACGACACCCTGGACTTTTACATGGGCGATATCTTGACAGAGGATTACAAAAAAATTTTATGCAGTACCTACAACGGCGATATCGGCCTCCTGCGGGATGTGATAGAAAACAAAAGCTATGATGAATACGCCCGTAACACCGCAATGCAGGCGTACGCTTATATCGTCCGGGATGGCCATCTCTCCCGGAGGGAAATGACGGATTATGTCCGCGGTCTTGTCAATAACTGCCTGGAGAATGACGATACTGAATTGGCAAACACGGTAATCGATGTCATTATTAATGAGCATATTTTTGAACTGATACCGGATGCGCAAAAGCTGTATGATGAAGATATGGTTGATAGTTTTGTCAGCGGAACCTATGACAATTTTATCAATTTTATATTTGATTACCGGTATCCGGATATGGAAATTTATATTGATGATACGGTAGCCGAGCTTCAGCACTGGGCCTGTTATAAAACAAAGCCGAAGCCTTCTCCGCGTACGGCGCCCGTTCCAACGCAGGCGGCGGAGAAACCCCAAAAGAAAATCGGCAGAAATGATCCCTGCCCCTGCGGGAGCGGTAAAAAATACAAAAAATGCTGTCTGAATAAAGGAAATGAAATTGCGACAGTGCCGCAAATAAATCCCGATACCCTGCAGGCGGCCGAACGGCCGCTCCTGTCAAAATTTTTTCCGAAATACAGCTTAAGCGAACCGAATGTTGTCAAGAAACCTGCGGCGCCAAGCTTACGGGATTTATTTGACACCGACAAACCCTACAATTTGCTGACCGGTTATCCCAGCCTGAAACCAACCGGAAAAACCGGCGAACGGCTGCTTACGGAATTCTTTAGTCCCATAGCCATTGAGATAGATATACCGGTATATAAAGCCCTGTATCACCGGGCAATCCCGATCTGGGTAGACCGGGACGAAGAACAGGAAGATATGGAGCGGATAGATTTATTGCTTGACGCTTTTGCCCGCTTTACCCGGGTCTGCGCCGATGAGGGGATAAAATCCTTTGACGCTTTTGATGAAAAATACATGGTTCATTATAGCGCGTCCGTTTGGGTTTCACATCTCTTCGAACTGCTTGAAGAGTATCAGGACGCAATCTGCAAAGACCGCCGCGGCATGCTGGAGAGCGTATCGGAAACACTGAAGCGTATGGATCCGGGCGGTGCTTAGAAAGTGTAAAATGATAACTTACGAAAATTATAGGCGATGCAAAACGTAATTCCAGGATCCAAACAGAGCAAGATGTGTCAAAGGTATTGACGTGTATTCCTCGTCCGGGACTGATTGAACGGTTTCGTAAACGGTCTTGCCGCATTAAATCGTTTTCAGTCTATAAAGGTCAAACCTTTTGAGTCCCCGGCAAAGCCGGGGGTTTACCATTTTTAATTACGAACATCAATTTTTTTCCGGGAAAGATACACCACATTGAGCGCCGCTGTTATTAACAACAGGATGCTGATAACGGTAATCGCCGGAAACGTTATTTTGCGGCAGGGCATGGTGTGATTGACACAGCCGCCGATGAGGGCGTGGGGAACAAGCAGGGCGAGAACGCCGGAAAGAAAGACCCCGATAGTCAGCCCCAGCCGTATTTTGGAAGAGGCGAAAAAGATGAGGGCGATACCCAATCCGGCAATTAAGGGGCCTCCGATGCCGATTTCCGCCTGCGCCGTCCAATGGCATTTCATATACATACCATCTACAACCGGACATACCTTGAACAGGAATTGCGGTCCCAGCGCGATAAGCAACCCGAAAACAATCACGGCAACACCGCTTATGATACGGTTTTTCATAGCAAAATCCTCCTCGTGCTAATTGTGTACCCCACCCCGTTCAATAATCACGGTTTCCGGGTCAATGGTATTGCCATAAACCCGGCGTAGAGTTGCTTCGTAGTCTTTGTGAAAAAAGTCGGTTTCTATGCGGCGGTTTATCACGTCGTTCAGCCAGAGTTGTAATTCGCCGTTGCCTTTTCTGACCGCTGGGGCAATGAGGGCCTCCCCGGCTCTCCTGTAGGGAAGGGCAAATTCAGCCAAGCCGCCACGCTCCGGGTCAAGGGAAAATCCCAACACTATGTCCACCTGATCGCTTTCAAGCTGTTCAACCCAATTTTCACTTGTTACCGGTACGAAGTGGAGGTACTTTGGCCTGTCGTCCAATATTTCTTTGGCGATACGGTGGGCAAAATAAACGTCATACCCCTGCCAGATTCCTTTGGTATCCTGATAGCTAAAGGGGGCGTTGCCGGCGGGAACACCGATACGGACCACCTCACGGAGATGAATCCGGTGTACCGCCACCAGCGCGTGATCATTAAAGGGCGCATTGGTATCTTCTTTTGAACCTTCCGCAAAAAGGAAACCTATGGTGAAAAAAAACAAAAGCGTCAAGATTAATCTGCTACGCATAATACACTCCTTTAGCGCGCAAGCCGGTAGGTAACCGGTTTATCCGGCAGGGCTCCCATCCGGTAAGGGTCCGGTGGCGGGGCGTTTTCCACCGATACCGGTGTAATCGTAACGGTTTTACCGTTGAACTTGTAGGTGTAGACGGTTTTATCATATTCCCCCTCTTTGTTTATAGTAATAAAACCGTCTTTGGCCTCGTAGTGGAACACGCCCCGGTCAAGAGGTTTTCCCTCGTGGACGTGCCAAAAATGGAACGTGCCATCAGCGTTGAATTCCCACCGGTCATACATATTGTTGTGCCGGGGGGCGTTCCAGTTTTTGCCGGCAAAGCTATCCAATCCTTCCGCGCTTGGCTGCGCTGCGTTCACGGTGGCGCAGGAAGCAAGCAGCGCGGCACAAAAAATGAGGCCTAGGAGCCTGTGGGACTTGTGGATTTTTGCGGCCCTTGACCGCAAAAACCCCCGATTTTTGGGCTCCTTTGGGAGTCTGCAAGGTAGAAAATGCACAAAATTGTGCATTTTCTTTACCATTTGGGCTAAAGCCCCACAGACTCCTGGCAATTCCACGGTTCTGTACTGTTCCATGCGCTGCCCGCTTTAATTACTGTGGTGGCTTTCTGCGCCGCCCTTATGTTCTTCTCCACGGTGAGCACTGGTGCCTTCGGGCGCGATATAACCTTCAAGTACGGTGTAGGTATTATTACCGCCCCCCGCCGCCGGAGACAGAGTAAAGGTAGTACCGTCAATATGTACGGTATAACTCGTTTCCTTGCCATCGGGCGCTTTTACGTGCAGGGTATTATCCTGTAACTGGTAGTGGTGGATACCGCGCGGATCGGGGTTTTCGGCGCTGTGGTAATGGACGAAGTTGAATGTCCCGTCCGCTTTGAAATCCCAGACATTCCACATATTCATGTCGTTGGGACCCGACCGCCATGCTTTCCCGGCGAGTTGGTCGTGGACAGCGGTGTAGTCGGCGCCGCCGTGCATCGCGGCGCCCGAAGTGGCGCAGGACGTGAAGACCATAATGCTGAGGAGCAATCCCAAAGCGGTCATGTGTCCAATTTCTTTGTTATCCTGTTTCATACTGCTTCTCCTTATAGGATTTTGAAAATCAGGGAAGCGCCGGACATAGACATTTCACCAAACCACCAGGATTATTAGGAGATCTGTGAATTTAAACTTTGCCAACGTCAAGCTTATAATGGCGGCGGCTCCCCAGGAAAATAGAGGATTCATTAATAATCCCATATATTTACTCAGGGAAAAGCAAAAAGGTTGCATTTTTTTTGTTGTATTTATTCGTGCTGAAGGGTTCAATACCCAAGAACCCGCCTTGCGGCGGGGGAGCTTCAGGGTGAGGTTGTTGATTTGGGATGGGGTGAAGTTTCTTCTTCGGCTTTTGCTATTTCGCAATGGCAGAACCGCGTCCCGCAGCAGAGCTTTATGCCTACTTTGGAAGGCAGGCAGGAGCCGGTTAGCAGGGTAGTTACATAATTGGCGGAAACGAAAAACAGGAAGGCGCAGCAGGCCGCACAGGCTCCGCGAACGGCCCGGCGGGCAAAGCGGCATTTCCGTTCCCGGTTTGCCAGCGTATTCCGGCGCCTCCAGGCGGCCCTGGATCGAACCGTTCGGGCCCTGGCATTCAGTGTTTCATCGTTTAGCTTTGGCGGGGAAAGGCCCTCCAGTATACATAGTTCATCGATCCTACTGTCAATAAAATCGCCATCGATGGCCTCTGCGTCTTTTTGCAATTCCGACTCTATGTCTTTGATAAGGGAATTCCGCATGTTTTGTTTTTCCATTATTTATCCCCCATAGTATAACTCACCGTTTTTACGAAAAGTTGCATCGGATACGTTTAATCCGTCAGCAATTCCCGGGCAAGGGCGCTTATCTTTTGCCGCAGCCTGCTGACCCGGGACTTCGCCGCGCTGAGGCTTATGCCCAGCCGGGCCGCCACTTCTTTGAGCGGATGTTTTTGCCGGAAGGTGAATTCCAAAACACGCTCATCATCACCCTTGAGCCGTTTTTTGATTTCACCGGCGGCCCAAGCCATCGTCCTTTCTTCGGCAATCCTATCTTCCTCGCTTTTTATGGGTTTTTCATCCGCGATATTATCAAGAGGCGATTCTTCATGCTCAGGCGCCGCAAAACCCACGGCAGGGACGGCAAATTTTTTGCGTTCCTTCCGCCGGGAAGCGATGTACTGTTTGGAGATGTTGTCCGCTGTTTTATAGAGCCAGCCGCCTATTCTGTCATAGTCACAAAGCCTGCCCATATTTTCATAGAGGATGAGGAAAATATCCTGGGTGCAATCTTCGGCGGCGATCCTGTCGCCTCGCAGCGCGTAACAGCAGAATTTGAGGATCTTCCCGTAGTACCGGTGTACTATGCCGTTAAACGCGGCTTCCTGTTCGGCGTTGAGTTCCATGCCATCCTGTGGTAAAGCCGTCTCTCAGGCAGCATGGGGTGAAAGGTTCCCCGCATCCATCAAATAGGTTTTGTTGCCGTATTCCAGCGTATCAAGCTCATGGGTAACGATGAGTACCGCCGTTCCTTCCTCCGCGATACGGCTGAAAAGCCGCATGATCTCCGCCGTGGTTTCAGCATCAAGATCTCCGGTAGGTTCATCGGCAATGAGGATGCGGGGCCGGTTAATCAGGGAACGGGCAATAGAGGCCCGCCGCATCTCGCCGCCGGACAGTTCTTTGGGATAAGAAGCGGCCAGGTGGCCTATTCCCACTTTCTCAAGCAGGATGAAGGCCCTTCCTTCCACATCCCCTTCACGCTTAAACAGAAACCAGGGAATGCACACATTGTCCAGGACGGTAAAATTCGAGAGGAGGCTCTGCCCCTGGGGAACATAACCTATTTTTTCGTTGCGGAGAAAAGAGATTTCTTTGTCCTTCAGGCGATGAATATCATGACCTTCAAAAAGAACCGCCCCCCCGGTTGGTTTGAGCAGCCCCGCCCCCATGTTGAGAAGGGTGGTTTTCCCGCTCCCGCTCCTTCCGATAATGCTGATAAAGTCCCCCGGTTCAACGGAAAGGCTCACGCGATTCACCGCGTTAAAGGCCCTTCCGCCGCGCCTGTACTCTTTTGTTAATTCCTTAAATTCAAGGAGTCCCATCACTCACCCTCCCGCATGGTAAAATAGGTTTCCGCCCCGCTGATTCGAAGCGCCCCGTAAAGCGAAGCCAGAGGCCCCGCCAGAACCGAAAGGAAGAGGCTCCCCGCGGCCAGGGGGATAATTTGGAAAAACGGCGCGTCAAGGTAGGGCAGTTCCAGCCGCCCGCTGATCAGGGTGCTGAACGGGAAAACCGCCAGGCTTGCCAGAACGATTCCCGCCGCGCCACCTGCCAGGCCGGCGAGGGAGGATTCCCCTAATACAACGGCGATAAGTTTTCTCCGGGTGGCCCCAAGGATACGCAGCAGGGCGAATTCTTTTTTTCGTTCATGGATGGAAAGCGAAAACACTGCCGCTAAAACGACCACTGCCAGTATCCAGAGAGCGGCGGAAAAAATATGTATATAGGAAACAAGACCGGACAGCGTGGCGGTAAGGGAAGAAAAAATACCCTGGGAAACCAAAACGTCCACATCCTCATTTTCCCTCCGTATCCTATAAGCAGTCAGTGAAGGGCTTGCCGCAGGCTCAACCTTGGCCAGAACGGCGGAAATCACCCCGCTTCAGTACTTGTCCGCCAGAAAATTGTATTTTTCCCCGTGAGCCCGGTCGATAAGCAGGCGCATTGTGTTCATGGTCATAAAAATCGACGTGTCAAAACCGCTCGCGCTGTTTGAAAGCCGGGCCGCTACCGGGTATTCATGGTTGAATAATTGGATAGCGCCGTTTGGCCGAAGCGTGATACGGCTGCCAACCACAACCTGCCCGTCTTCCACGGATCCGTGGTACTTTTCCGCTATCCAGGGCTGGACGGTGAAATCCGTGGCGGGATCATAGGCGATAAGCTGCACGGCGGCGTCACAACATTCGGTGGAAAGAGAGGCCAAGAAAAACTGGGGCGAGGCGCAGGCTATGCCCTGGGTTCCGGCAATTTTACCGGTAATGCCGGCGTCAAAATAAAAATAG
>JAIROT010000056.1 GCA_031257385.1 Treponema sp. | reverse complement strand
GGCCAGGCGTGGAGATCGACGCCCTTCAGTTTGCCCGTCAGGGAGAGGCCCCGGACCTCCAGCAGGGCCGCCTCCCGCTCGTCATGGACCGCCCGGCCGGTATAGCCGGCGCCGGAAAGATCGGGTTTCTTGCCGGTCATGTGGTATATTACCGTATCCAGATCTATGTCCTTAACGGAACCGGCGGCCACGGTTTCGCCCCCCCGCAGGATGGTGCAGCTGTCGCAGATCCGGTAAATCTCCCCCATCCGGTGGGTCACGGTGATGATGGCAATGCCCTCCCGCTTCAGTTCCCGGAGAACCTCGAAAAGCCTGTCTACCTCGTCGGAGTGGAGGGACGCGGTGGCCTCGTCCAGGATGAGGAGTTTTGGCTTTGACGCGATTGCCCTGGCAATCTCGATGAGGCTCTGGGTGGAAAGCATGAGGCTCTGAACCAGTGCGTCGGGACTACATTCGATCCCCAGCTTCTCCATATAAGACAGGGCAAATTCCCGGGCCTTCGTCCGGTTGATGATCCCGAAGGCATTTTTCGGCTCCATGCCCATGACGATGTTATCTACCACACTCATGGCGGGCACCAGACTCAGATCCTGGTAGGCGGTGGCAATACACAGCCGCAGCGAATCGGCGGACGAACGGATATGGACTTCCCTGCCGTCGTAGATTACCGTCCCCCTGTCGGGATTCACCAGTCCGCTCAGCACCTTCACCAGGGTTGATTTCCCCGACCCGTTGGCGCCGAGCAGGGCCATGATCTCCCCCGCCTGTACCTTGAGAGACGCTTCTTTCAGCGCCACCACGGCGTCAAATTTTTTTGAAATACCGCGCATCTCCAGCACCGCTGTTCCTCCGCCTGGATTTTTATAAAAAGAAGACGGCGGATCTGTCAAGATGCCGCCGTCTTGAAATCGTTTCCGGACACTCCGCGATGCCGGAAATTACCGGCCTTATTTAAAATAGGCGGCCTTTGCCTGTTCCACCGACATGTAGGAAGACACGGAGGTAGAATCCGGCAGGCTCTTTACCTGATCAAGGCGCTGGGCCATGTTGTCATATGTCATGATCCACTGGGGGGCATAGTAGATGCTGTTCCCCTTTAGCCCCGCAGAGGCGATGCCGTCCTTGAGCTGTCCGCCCTGACGAAGGTTCACCGCGATGGCAAGGGCCGTCGCGCCGATTCCCGGGGGGTTCTCCACGACAATAAAGGGCAGCACCAGCCTGTCCTTGTTCAGGTTGGAGATACGCCGGATCCAGGCGATTTCCTCGGAGGAGGTGATACAGCCCGGATAGGGGACCTTTGCCTCTTCAATAGCGCTGAGGATGCCGTTGGCCGCTTCCTGGTTGATGATCCCGTCGTACTGGAGACCGGAGGCAATAATTTCACTCATAATCCGTTTGGAGTCCGTATCATTCCAGTTGTGGGCCACGGTTCGTACGATTTCAAGCCCCGCACCCTTGAGCTCCCGCTGCCATACCTCGTTCCTCATTTCGGAAGCGGAGTTCCCGTCGATCCCGTTGAACTGAATGACCCGTTTCCCTCTGCCCAGGGTCTTGATGACGAATTCGGCCTGAATCCGGGCCCATTCCTTCTGATCCACCACCACGTTGAGGATCCTGCCGGATTCGTATTCGCAGTCCGCGTTAATGTAAGTAATCCCCGCCTGCAGAGCCTTGGCAATAATGGGGTCCAGCCCGTTGGCCGCGATGGGGTTCACGATGATAATGTCGTAACCCTCATTGACGGTCTGTTCGACCTGCTGTGACTCCACCGCCGGATCATTATTAGAGGTGAAGGTGGCATAGGTTCCAATCACCCCCGCGGCCTGCAAATTTTTGACCGTTTCGGTCATCTGGTCTTCGTAAACCGCCCGGTATGCGTTTCCTTCGATGACCGCATTATGGGACGCAACCTTGAACCCGCCTGTCCTGGCCGCAGCAGCACCGCCTGAACCCGCCTGTCTGCCGCCCGCAAAGGCCGCGGTACACACCGCCAGTATCAATACCGTTACAAGAAGATACTTTACTGCCTTCATCAAAATCCTCCATAAAACTTAAGATAAACCAATTATAAATCTGAATGGGTTTTGCGTCAAGCATTTTTTTAAAAAAGATAACAAAATTTGCCAATAAACGGCATATATTAACAAAAAACGCCATTCTTGTACAGTTTTCTCCATTATGCCTCAGGGCTGCCGCAGGGAGGCTCATTCAAGGCGGCCGAAAGCGGCGCGGAAATTGGTTTCGACGGCGGTTTCCAGCTCCTCAACAGAGGAAGCGGCGGCCCCGGCATTACGGCGTAGCGCGGCGGCGGCCTCAAGAACGCGGGGCAGGTCTTCCCAGGAGCTGTATTTCCTTCCGCGCAGAGGCTGGTAGGGAGCATCGGTTTCACTGAGTATTCTTGAGGGGGAAAAGACGGCGCAGCAGCGCATTGTTTCACGGTGGTTAAGCAGGATCGCGGCGCCAAAAGAAAAAAAGGCGTTCACCCCCCGCCGGAGCAGGGCCTGGCCCTCTCCGGCCGTACCCGGCCAGGAATGAAAAATCACCGTTTTGCATTTGGCAAGGGACCGGGCGCGGGCAAAGACCTTGTGCATGGCTTTACGCACATGGAGCACAAGGGGGAGACCGTGACGTAGCGCGGTTTCCAGATGGGCGGCGAAAAGCTCGTCCTGGATCGCCTCGGTTTCCCGAAAGGTCCCGTTGAACAGATCAAAACCGGTTTCGCCTACCGCGGCGAGCCGCCCTTCGCGGGCCAGGCTTTCCAGCAGCGCAAGGCCGTCCTGGGCCTTGCGGTCTGTGTCCGCGCCGCGCCGGGAGGCCGGCAGCTGGGGGTGCACGGCGAAGCAGGGCAACAGGGGCGGGGCGTTTTCGGCTTTCGCCATGCGGGCAAGTTCCTCATTGTAGGCAAATTCTTCCATGTCCGTAGCGCTGGCGGCGCAGACAATGCCCAGCCGCCGCCGTTCTTCCTCGGCGCCGTTTAGCGCCCGGTTAAGATCAAAGGGATGGCAGTGAGCGTCGGTGAACATGGTTTTTCCTTTCAGTTAAGGCTTTTGAGCATTTCAGTGTAGGGCCGGCTCTCGATCCGCTCAGGGGGAATGGCCAGGGTTTCGAGGAGCGAGAGGAGCCGGTTCCGGCTCTCCGCGATAATTCGTTCGTCCTTTTTTTCCGCCAGAATCTCAAGCTCAAGGAACCAGCCCAGATCTTTTACCATGGAAAGTTCCGCTAAAACGGGAGCTTCCCCCAGGAGTCTGTGGGGCTTTAGCCCAAATGATAAAGAAAATGCACAATTTTGTGCATTTTCTACCTTGCAGACTCTCAAAGGAGCCCAAAAATCGGGGGTTTTTGCGGTCAAAGGCCGCAAAAATCCACAAGTCCCACAGGCTCCCAGGGTCCAGGCCTGGCCCTGTTTTTCTTTTCTGATGAAGGGCCGCAGGCCCAGGCGGCTCAGGAGGCCCTCAAAAGCATCTCCGCCCGCTTCGCCGGAACCCTCCCCCGAAACGGTAAATTCCCGCTCGTCGTTTATTTCGATACCTGCCCGTATCTCCTTTATTTTATACGTTACCAGCGTACTTTTCAGGACACGGCCGTCCGCCTCCGTATCAATTTCCCGCCGTACCCGTACCTCTGATGAAGGACTCCCATCGGCGGCGTTTTCGCCAAAGCCCCTGCCGGCGGCCCAATAGGTATCGTTTTTTTTGTAGGAACGGCAATAGGTTCCAAGGGAAGAGAGTTTCTGTTTTACCGGCTCCGGATCATCCAGCCGGACCTTTAACTCAATTTCTACCGCCATCGGCATTTAGCGTTCCGGCTGTTTGGAAGCCACTTGCGCGGCATTAAGGGGCTTTGGCCGCCCGAATAGGCAAATGCGCAGCATTTGCAGGGCGGACAAAATATGGCGGAGTTTTGGCATGGGAATGGAGGTTTTCAATTAATTTGGGTAAATGATTAAATACTGGCAATGGCTTTCGCTGTATGTTTTGAAGAGGATAAACAATATTATATTTTATGCTTGTTGGATCATCGAGTAACTCATGATACCAGTATTCACGTAAAACCGGTTTATCACAACCAAGGCATTTTAATAATTGCCAATGCTGTGAGATTACTGCATCAGGAATATCACACAAAACAGGATCCTCGGTTTTTCAACAATCTCGTTACATACAATTTCCATTGGAGCCTTGTTTTTGCACAAAGGACATTCAATTATTTCGGTAGTAGCCATAATTTCTTCTACTCTCCATTCCGCCTCCCATGACAACAGAATAGCGCATTCCGCAGTGCCCTGCAAGCCGCGATGCAGCGGAGGTAAAGATGATTGCAGGGTATGTCATGCCATACACCCATCCGCCGCTTCGCCAAATAGCTTCAGTCTGCTGTTACTTCAATACTTCAACTTGATGGCGATAGCGCTGACTGTTGCCGTTGTGGTGCTGATATTCGCCTTTGCATCAGCGGAAGCGTCAACCAAAGTTGTTACAAAAATTACGGCATCCGCACCCAACGCTTTGGCTTTTTCGATCAGATCATAGGTTGCATTGCCAATCGCCATCTCACGAGATCCCCCTGGCGTACTTACCATACTCGTTGTCTTTTTGAAAAGCCCGTACCCGGATGTGACAGTCTGATTGCCGACAGACCCCACCGAACCGATTTCATCTCCTAGAACCCCGTATTTCAGAGTATCCCCGGTATACCTTTCCTTACCGGCATCGTATGTTATCTTGCCGGTTCCTGTAACTCGCCCAAGGACGGTATAGTCCTCCGGTCTTAGCTCTGCGGAAACATAGGGATTGCCTATATTTTGGGTTGTCACGGCGATCGGCGGACTAGCCGTCACACACGAGCTTACGACGAGAGCGATAAGCGCCACGCCATAAAAAAACCATTTTTTCACTTTGTACTCCTTACAAAGAATTTGCGATTAATGTCCGCCGACAACCGTTTCTATAACCAGCAGGTAAAAACGGTAAATATTTCATACCCTGCAATCATCTGATTGACATGAAATTCAAAACAAACAAGCGGCGAGAACGTACCCTTCATGTTTACATTTCATGATTACCCCTTATGCGGGCCATAGTTTCGCGGCAAAAAATACATTGTCCGCACAGGCGGGTAAGTCCATCGTTACGGCGTAAAAGCCGATAAAATCAGGAGCGTCTACCCATACGGAATACCCCTCCGTAACCTAGAAAAACGATTCTGGACTTTATGTCGTTTTATTCGAAAGTCTGGTTTAATACCCCGCGGCTTGCCGCGGTTCAAACAACGTAACAATTTCAAAAATTCGGTATTAAACCAGACGGTATTATAAATTTCCTCTCGAACGAGCCTCC
>JAIROT010000223.1 GCA_031257385.1 Treponema sp. | reverse complement strand
CTCTTGCCGTCCAGCCAGAGCACCGCGCTCCAGGAATGGCGGTTGGTGGAATGGACTTCCCGGAGGGTAGTGGCCACCGCCTTGATATTGGGGAAGTCCTTGACCACGCTTTCTATCATACCAAAGAAAGCCGAAGGGTCGAGTTTGCTTTTCGCCTCAACATCCTGCCCCTTGAGGCCCAGGCCCTTCTGGAGGTCCTCTTCGTTGCCTACCAGCACATCCACATAGCTTGTTATCTTGCGGAGAGTCCTGGCGGCCCCTTCGCTGGCCTGGGCAGCGGAAAGGCCCTGCTCCGCGGCGGCTACCGCCCAGAGTTTGGCCCGGTAATTCAGATCGAAGGAAACCACCGCGCCGGCTTTTTTGGCGGCCTGCATTGCTTCGATCACCAGCTCCGAGGTGGTGGGAGACAGGGCGCTGAAAATACCGCCGGAATGGAACCAGCGCACCCCCTTCCCGAAGACGGCGCCCCAGTCGAAGCTGCCGGGCTTGAGCCGCTGGGCCGCCTCGTTGGAACGGTTGTAGAAGACCACCGGCGCCCTTACCCCCTGGCCCCTGTCGCTCCAGACAATGGCCATGTTGGGCCCCCGGACCCCGTCGCTCTCAAAGCGCTGGTAATAGGGAGTAACTCCCGATCTGCGCACCGAGGCCTCGATCCGCGCCCCTATAGGGTTGTTGACCATTGCCGAGGCTACGGCGGTCCTCATGCCGAAACAGGAAGACAGGTTCATAGCCACGTTGTATTCCCCCCCGGACACGTGGAGGGCATAAGAATCCGCCTCCTTAAAGGGAATGATCCCCGGATCCAGCCGGGTTACCAGGGCCCCCAGGGCCAAAAGGTCGTGAGCCGTTCCCGCCGCGGCGGGGATGGATAAAGATGCCATAAAAACCCCTTTCAAATTCAGATAAGATACTATATTGTGTACTGTTTTTGGAGATTATTCAACCGGAATTTTAAGACATCCGGGGAGTTTACCGCGTAAATTTCTCCTTTAGGAGCCTGTTGTACTTGTAGATTTTTTCGGCACTTTGTGTCGAAAAAACCACTGATGGGCTCCTGCGAACCTTTGGTTCGAGCGCAGTTTGCAGGGTAAAAAATCGCCTAATCGGCGATTTTTGGGGGTTTTAAGTTCAAAGTGCAACAAACTGTCTAGGCGGTATGGATGCCGTTGTGACCATCTTACTAAAATGGTGCCGGGCGCCAAATTTGATAAAACTACCGGCTACTACACAAGCCTCCTTTTTTGTGTTATAGTGATGGTGGAGGTTTTTTATGGGAACCAAATGGAAACCCGTCCAGCCGACAGAAATTAAGGACGTCAACATCATTCGAGAAGTAATCGCGCAGATCAGGAAGCCCATATCGCCCGAAGTGTATGCGCGGATTGAGAAACGAAATAAAAAATTAAGGACCCTGTATAAGACCACCAAACCCGGCTGGGAAAAATGAGCGCGTCTATCGTCATCACCGAAAATAATGCCGGGAAGTATTTCCGCCTGATGCGGCTTGACGCAAGCGCGTCTATAACCGCTTTTGAATGCCGTATTGGCGAATACACCGATTATCTCAAGGAAGAGGCCCTCCGCGCCCAAGTTGACCATGTTGCGATAACATGGCTCCTTCTTGAGGAAACCAGCGGGGAAATTGCGGCCTATATGTCGCTCATTACCGATGCGGTGAAGCTCTCTACCGCTGAAAAAGAACTTCATAGACTCGACTATCCTTTCAAAACCATTCCCGCTATAAAAATTGGCAAATTGGCGGTCTGTGAGGCGTTTCGGCAACGATATAGAGGTTTGGGCAGGCTTATGATTTATCAGGCAGCACAGATTGCCACCGATAATGTCAACGACTACTGCGCCGCGCGGTTCCTCACTGTTGATGCCGACATCGAACACGATCCCGGCGTCCTGGCCTTTTATGAAAAAACCGGCTTTGTTCCCAATACCGAACTTTCCGGCAAGCACCGCAAAACCCTCAGCATGAGGCTTGATTTATACGCTTGACGAGCCAATTATGGCTTCTCCCAAAAACAACCACTACACATTATTCCATAATCATGGTATAATAAACACATGAGAGGGGAAAACTTAAACAAAGAAGCCGTAGTGGAAACATTGCGGCTGAAATGGGATGCCATGCAAAATCATCTTGACGAGCGCGGCAGGCGTATTTGGGCGGCGGCCGAAGCGCGGGCATTGGGACACGGCGGCGTGACCATCGTATATGAGGCAACCGGTATGTCAAGAAGCGCAATTACTCAAGGCATTGAGGAAATGGCTCATCCAGAGGATGCCGCACCGCCTGACCGGGCACGGATGTTCGGCGGCGGGCGGAAAAAAAATCAGTGAGAAGTATCCGTGTTACGAACAGGAATTGGAGAACCTTCTTGATGCATCGGTAATAGGAGACCCTGAAAGGCCCCTGCGGCATGTAAGCAAAAGCGCCCGGAATGTCTCAGAGGCGCTGAAAGGCCGGGGCATAGAAGCATGTCCTGAAACGGTGAGAACAACGCTCAGGCGGTTGGGGTACCGGATGCAGGGCAACCGGAAGGTATCGAACCGAAGGTTCGCAAGCAGCGGGGCGGACCATCCTGACCGGGACGCCCAGTTCCTGTACATAGCAAAGCAGACGAAAAAAGCCGTAAAGGGTAAAAATCCGGTCATTTCGGTTGATACCAAGAAGAAAGAAGTGCTGGGAGGCTATAAAAACGGGGGAAAAGAGTGGTACAAGAAGGGGGAAAGCCTTGCGGTGGCGGATCATGATTTTGTGTCCCCCGATGCGCCCCGCGCCTATCCTTACGGTATATACGATATGAAGGCCAATACCGGATTTGTCAATGTAGGAACCGATCATGACACCAGTCGTTTTGCCGTTGCTTCCATACGGGCA
>JAIROT010000219.1 GCA_031257385.1 Treponema sp. | reverse complement strand
AATCCCGCGGAATCCGAAAATTCCGGTGAAACAGAGCCCGACAATCCGGTGGACGGACAGGGCGAGCTTTTCTAGGGCAACGCTGATTTATTCGAATGCGAATAAATCAGCGCTTTCTTTAGAATAGACCGGCGATAAAACAAACGGCAATACTGACAATAATGATGGTCAGCAGTATGGTTGTGGTCTTTATCTTCTTTCCCAACAGAAAATACATCAACCCGAAAAGTGCCAGGGGAATCAGGTTCGGCATGATCTCGTCAAAATAGTCAACCAGTGGTTTGGCAAAATCGCCGCTTCCGACTTTGACGGGAAGGTCCAGCCAGATAAAATTGGCAACCATGCCGCCGATGGCCATAAGCCCAACGATAGCGGCGCCTATGGTTACTTTATCCATAATGCCTGTTTTTTCAGCTTTGGAAATAAACTCCGTTCCAAAGGTATATCCTTTTTTCAGGCAAAACCACCGGATAAGCAGGGCGGGGATATTGTAGAGAAACACAAACAGTATAGGCCCCAGGATATTGCCGGCCATAGAGAACCCAATGGCAATGCCGGTTATTATGATACGTAGCGTACCGGGGATAAGAGAATCGCCGATACCGGCAAGTGGTCCCATAAGGGAGGTCTTTACCGCATTGATGGAATTGTCGTTAAAATCAGGATTGTTCGCGTTTTCTTCTTCCATTGCGGACGGTAACGCGGCTTATACCGAACTGCTTTTGAAGTTCTTCTTCACTGGGAATTTTGTCACCGGGACGAAAGGTTCCGTCTTCAATGGCCTTTAAGATGACCTGGTACAATTGTTTGTACAGAGGAACCGCGTTTTTTGAATCAATTTTATCCATAAAAAATAAAAAACCGAAGATCCTGAAAATAGTGGGACTTCCCAAAACGCAGATGGGTTTGGGATTGGTTCCAGTCTATATGATATTGTTCAGATTGGCAAGAATTTATGCGCCATTTTTCTTCCGTTTTTTCCGGCGAGTATCCTTGTATCTGTTCATTTTTTGTAGTATCGTAATAAAAAATGAACAGCCTGGCGCAGCTGCCTGACGGCGGATTGACGGAGGCTGTTTTGGAGGCGCCATGAAAAATAACGGAAAATTTTTTGTCATACTGGCTGTTTTGGTTTGTACGGTCCTGTTAACGGCAGGCTGTAAGTCCGGGGACAGCAAACAGGTGGTGATTTTTACCAGTACCGAGGATTTTCGGACTGAACACATGCAGCAGCTTTTGGACGACAAATTTCCCGATTACGACATATCCCTGCAGGTTCTCAATACCGGTAACCATGCCGCGAAACTAAAAGCCGAGGGAACCCAGACCGAGGCGGATATCATCCTGAACCTTGAAACGGGTTACCTTGAAGGACTTGAAGACATGTTTGCCGATCTTTCTCCTTTCGATTTGTCCCCTTTCCTGCCGGAGCTTGTGCCCGCTTCCAAAAGATACCTGCCCTGGGACAAGTCTTCCGGGGCCATTGTGTTTAACCGGGAGAAGCTCGAAGATTCGGGGCTCCCTGTTCCCTCTTCATACGGGGATTTGCTTAATCCCGCCTATAAGGGTCTTATTTCCATGCCGAACCCGAAAAGTTCCGGTACCGGCTATATGTTTTTGGTAAGCCTGATTAACGCATGGGGCGAGGACGCCGCTTTTGATTACTTTGACCGCCTGGCCGAAAACATCCTCCAGTTTACCACTTCCGGGTCAGGACCGGTAAACGCCCTCATTCAGGGGGAAGTCGCGATTGGCCTTGGCATGACTCTTACCGCGGTTCAGGCGATCAATACCCGAAACGCTCCGCTGGAGATGACGTTTTTTCAGGAAGGCGCGCCCAGCATTACTACAGGAATGGCAATTATCAAGGGAAAGGAAGAGCGGGCTGTTGTAAAAGAAGTTTTTCAGTTTGCGATGACAACCCTGGTTCGGGACGACAAAGAGCTGTACTGCCCCGAACCCATTTTTAGGGATCAGCCCAACAACATTGCCAACTATCCCAGGGTAATTCCCTATGCCGACATGACCGGAGTATACGACCTTGCGAGAAAAGACAAACTTCTGGAACGCTGGAAATATTAGATTTAGAAACCGATGAATAAACTTGAAGTCCGGAACCTGGTTCATGTTTTTAATAAACAGGAAGTTCTCCACAGTATAAATTTTTCCGTGAAAGACGGGGAATTTCTTTCGATTCTCGGCCCTTCCGGCTGCGGCAAAACAACCATACTCCGTATTCTGATCGGGCTTTTAAAACCTACGTCAGGAACGGTGCTTAAAGACGGAACGGATATTACCGGCCTTGCCGCCTCCAAACGGAACATGGGCATAGTTTTTCAAAACTATGCCTTGTTCCAGAACATGACCGTTCTGGGGAACGTGGAATACGCCCTTACGTTTCAGAAAGATGACCCGGCGAAAGGCCGGAATGACGGGGCTGCCCCGGATAGACGGACAGGCGGCCGGGCCCGGTCCGGCTGGACCAGGTCCAGGGCGGAAAACATTATTGAGCTTGTGGGGCTTACGGAACACAAGGACAAAAAACCGTACAAGCTTTCCGGGGGCCAGCAGCAGCGGGTCGCGATTGCGAGGACCCTGGCAATGAACCCTGAAATCATCCTGTTTGACGAACCGATGAGCGCCCTGGACGCGGCCACGCGCCTGCTGCTTCGGGATGAAATCAAGGAAATTCAGAAAAAATTCCGTTCGACGATGATCTACATAACCCATGACCAGGAAGAGGCCTTTGCCCTTTCCGACCGGATTATGGTTATGGATCACGGGGTGATTCATCAAATAGACACGCCTGAATGTATTATCAAAAACCCTGCCGATGAATTTGTCGGGGATTTTGTGATAAATAACCTCAGACTGAAAATCAATTCTCTTGCCAGGTATATAACCATAGACGGGGCGGGTCTCTCGGCGGTATGAAGGGCGGCATTGCGGTTAAGCTTTTTTTGGGGGCTTTTCTTGCTTTTTCCCTGCTCTGTCCTTTGGGGGCAATGCTTCTTAACATAGCCGGAAGCAATGCCGGCAGGATCGTAACGTCGGTTCAGTTCAGAGACGCCCTTTTTCATTCAATATGCGCGGCCGGAACGGCCACGGTAATATCCATCGTTCTCGCCTGGTTCTTCGCTCTGGCGGTGGTGCGCGGCAATATGCGCTGTCGCAGCATTTTTGCCGTTTTGGGAACCGCTCCCATGCTGATCCCGTCTATTTCTCATGGTATGGGTCTTGTGCTGCTTTTCGGCGCCAACGGCATTATCACCAGATTTTTCGGCTTTGGGAAATCAATTTACGGTTTTGGGGGAATTGTCTCCGGATCTGTTCTCTACGCCTTTCCGGTGGCTTTTCTTATGCTGGCCGATATTCTCCGCTATGAGGACGGTTCTCCCTACGAGGCGGCGACGGCGCTGGGTATCCCCCGGATCAACCAGTTTTTTTCGATTACATTTCCGTATCTGCGCCGCCCCCTGATCTCGGTTGTTTTCGCCGTTTTTACGCTGGTGTTTACCGATTATGGCGTTCCGCTGATGATAGGTGGCCGCTATACCACCCTGCCGGTACTTATGTATCAGGAAGTTATAAACCTTCTTCACTTTGGCGAAGGCAGCGTCATCGGTTCTTTTCTCCTTGTCCCCGCCCTAATCGCGTTTCTTTTCGACCTGTTCACCAAAGAGCGGGGAACCCAGGGTTTTGTGGTTCAGGAACGGGCCGCCGTGAAAAGACCCGTTGGGGACATGGCGGCGTTTCTGTATTGCGCCGCAGTATGCGCCGTTATCGCCCTGCCGCTTTTTATGTTTGCCGTATTGAGTTTTGTGAACCGTTATCCGGACGATCTTTCGTTTTCGGTAATCAATATCGCAAAAACGATGAAAATGGGCGCGGGAAAGTACCTGGGTAATTCCCTCCTTATCGCCTTTTTTGTTTCCGTGCTGGGGACTTTTCTTTCCTGGATTATCGGTTATTTTACCGCCCGGACTCCGGGAAGATCGTCAAAATTTCTGCACCTGGTTTCGATAACATCGCTGGCCGTTCCGGGCCTGGTGCTGGGCCTTTCCTATGCCCTCTTTTTTAAGGGAAGTTTTGTATACGGTACCCTCGCAATGTTAGTGTTAGCTAATATTATTCATTTTATGGCTTCCCCTTATCTTATGGCCTATAACTCGCTGGGAAAACTCAACGCGAACCTTGAGGATGTGGGGCTGACCCTGGGCATTAAGCGTTTTTTTATTATCAGGGATGTACTGGCGCCGCAGACCGTCCTAACGATACTGGAAATGGCCAGTTATTTTTTTGTCAATTCGATGATGACCATTTCGGCCGTATCGTTTCTCAGTTCGGTACGGAACATGCCTGTATCGCTACTTATTACCCGTTTTGAAAACCAGCTTTTTCTTGAAGGCGCGGCTTTTGTATCAATTTTGATTTTGGGCTGTAATCTGGTTATCAAATTGTTGGTATATGTGGTAAAGAGGCGCGGATGGGCTTAAACCGTTCTCAGTTTGAAATTCTTGTGATTCTTGAAGCCTCCCGTCAGGGAACCGAATCCCTGACCCAGCGGAGTCTGGCAAAGCGCGCGGGGCTTTCGGTCGGAACGGTAAACAAGACTTTGACCTGGCTGGGTGACGCGGGCCTTGTCGAAAATTCCACGCAGGGTCCGGCCGGCAAGGGCCTTCTTCAAATTACTCCGAAAGGTATTGAAACGCTGGAACCTTTCCGGGCCAGGCGGGCGTTGTTTATCGCGGCCGGTTTCGGTTCCCGGCTGGTTCCCATCACGCTGAATACGCCAAAGCCTTTGGTGCGGGTCAAGGGGCAGCGGATTATTGACACCCTGTTGGACGCCGTAATTGCGGCGGGCATTGAAGAGATACTGATAGTCCGGGGTTATTTGGGGGAACAATTTGATCAGCTTCTCTACAAGTATCCGGGCATCCGGTTTCTTGAAAATCCGTTTTACAACGAGACAAACAATATTTCCTCTGCCGTGTGTATACGCTATCTGTTAAAAAACGCCTATGTTCTGGAATCCGATCTGTATTTGAATAACCCGTCTCTCATCTCCAAATATCAGTTTACCAGCAATTATCTGGGAGTTCCCGCGGAGCTGACCGACGACTGGTGCTTTGAAACCAAAAACGGTTATATTTCCCGGCTCAAGGTGGGGGGCAGGAACTGCCATCACATGTTCGGAATTTCGTACTGGAATGAACGCGACGGAGCCAGAATGGCGGAACATATCAGGGCCGTATATGAAATGCCCGGAGGCAAAGAGCGTTACTGGGATCAGGTTGCGTTGGAATATTTTATAAAAGAGTATAATATAGAGGTGCGGGAATGTTCATTTGAGGATATAATCGAAATCGATACATTTAGCGATCTTAAAAAACAGGACCGTACGTATGCGGTCTAGAGGAGGTACCAATGTCAAGGACGTATTTTAACGTTAAAAGAATTCTGCTTTTAACAGGGGTGTTCATGCTGTGCGGGATGATTCTCATCAGTGCGGATAACTGCAAAGGTCAACAGTCTTTGGCCGACGGAAAAGAATGGAAGCTGGTGGAACTTCGGAAGGGCAATGAGGTCACCGTAATTGATCGCGAAAAACTTGAGAGCGAGGGATTTGGGGATATTTTTACCATCAGTTTTGGCGAGCAGGTTACCGGAAAGGCCGCTCCAAACCGCTTTACCGCGCCGTATCAGGCCGGAGCCAATAACGCTTTGACTATACAACCGCCGGCGGCTACGTTAATGGCGTCCGTCTATGATCCTGAGCGGATTCATGAAAAAGATTATTTTGAGTACCTTATCAACATAAAAAGCTGGAAGCTTGCTCAGGACATGCTGGAATTGTACAGCAGCGATTCGGACGGAAAAGAAACAGTTTTGGTGTATGGCAATTGAAAAGGTAAGGGAACACCTTAGAACCTGGGACAGGGACAAAGACATCATTGAACTGGACGCCTCCACGGCTACGGTTGCCCAGGCGGCCGCGGCCCTGGGAGTGGAGGGTGCGCGAATTGCCAAAAGCATTTCTCTCAAAATTCCCGAAGATCCCGGATTGCCGCGGGAAAACGCCGTCTTGTCCGGCCGGGCCATGATTATCGTAACCGCCGGTGACGTAAAGCTGGATAACCGTAAATTTAAGGAATTTTTCGGCTTTAAGGCGCGGATGCTCAGCCCGGAAGAAGCTTTGGAATACACCGGACACGAGGTTGGCGGGGTCTGCCCGTTTGGTCTGGGTAAAGATGTTCCTGTCTATCTGGATATCTCGTTACGGCGTTTTGTCACCGTATACCCCGCCTGTGGCAGCGCCAATTCCGCGATAGAGCTGACCCTGGACGAATTAAACGAATATGCCCGTTCAAAAGCATGGATAGACGTAAGTAAGCCTATTGAGTCCGCGGGCTGAATTGCTTTGTTCTCAGGAGAATTATGAGGCAACGCAGGAGCTTGATACGGCATAGCGTTCTTGGTATGATACCCTGAAATCACGAGACGGGCAGCGCCGCATACAGCCGGAGGTGTGTTTATGATTATCACGGCCATCGATACAAAAAAAATTAAAATAAAGCTGTTGGGGGAATTCAAAGTTGCCTTTGGTACGGTTTCTACCGTGGAAAATGTTCTTGTCAAAATAAGCACCGACGAAGGAATAACCGGCTACGGCGAAGCCTCGCCTTTTGCGCCGGTAACCGGAGAGACATCTGAAAGTGTTATAGCGCTCATTGATATGCTAAGGCCGGGCCTCGTGGGAAAAAATCCGTTTGCCCTTGATGATATTCACACATTAATGGACAAGGCGGTTCATGGAAATCCGGCGGCAAAATGCGGGATCGATCTGGCCTGTTATGACCTCATTGGTAAAAGTTCCGGTAAACCGGTATATCAAATACTGGGAGGCGGCAGCGGGATTGTTCAAAGCGACATAACCATTGGAATTGGCGAACCGGAACAAATGGCCCAGGAAGCGGCTCATTTGGTAAAAGACCTGGGATACCATATCCTTAAAATAAAAGTAGGAATCGATCCCGTTCAGGATATAAAGGCGCTTACGTTAATTCGCAAGGCTGTGGGCGAAGAAGTAAGATTACGGGTAGACGCGAATCAGGGATACACGGCGGCCCTGGCGGTAAAAATGCTGGACAAATTCGCGTCGCTGGGAATAGAAGCGGCCGAACAGTGCCTGCCGGATTGGGATATTGACGGAAGCGCCCTGGTCCACTCTAAAGCGCGGGGCGTTGGCATAATGCTGGACGAATCAATCCACAGTCCCCATGACGCCGCCCGGGCGTGTAAGCTTGACGCGGTAGATACAATAAACATTAAACTCATGAAATGCGGCGGGCTTTATCCCGGATCTCAAATCAGCGCCATAGCGAATTCCTTTGGAGTTACCTGCATGGTGGGCTGTATGATTGAAACAAGGCTTGCCTTAAGCGCGGGTATCAGCCTTGTCGCGGCCAGGCATAATGTTACCGATGCGGATTGTGACAGTTTTCTTTTTTTTGATGAAGCTCAAGCCGGAGTTTCCGGCGGGTTTACCGTCGAAGGTGATACATTTCATCTGTCCGATTCTCCGGGGTTTGGCGTAGAGGTTGATTTTTAATGAAGTCCTAACAGCGGTATAATAATGTAACGCTTAATATGATACTAAAGGAGGGTTGTATGTTACCTTTATTCAACAGCACAGAAACGTTATTGCCTTTTATTCTGATTATTGTCGCTTTTGCCATGTGGGTTCAGCGCTTCAAGGTGTTTAAGTACATTGGCCCCGCCATGACCGTTGTGGTAACGGGGATTGTCTGTATCAATTTTCGTATTGTCGCCCCATGGTCGGATGTTTACGGCGTTATTATAACGTATTGTGTGCCCGCGGCGATCTCCCTCTATCTGCTTAATATGGACATGTCACAACTGAAAAAATTGGGCCGGGAGCCCGCTATTGCCATCATTGTAGCCTGCGCCAGTGTAAGCATTATTGCGGTCCTCCTGGGACTTATCTTTGCCCCGTTGATTCCCGAAGGCTGGAAGGTAGCGGGGATGTTTGTGGGTACCTATACCGGAGGAAGCGCCAATCTTACCGCCATCGCTGTGGGTTTAGGCGCTACGGAAGATACCATCGCCGCCGCCAACGCATCGGATTATGTAATCGGTATGCCTACCATGCTGCTCATGTTCGCTTCCCCGGCAATCCTGGGAGCGTCAAAGTGGTGGCAGCGCAACTGGCCGTATCGTTTTTCCAAAGAAGAATACGTTGATAATGATTCCTCGCAGCTGCTTGAGGATGAAAAATGGAATATCATTGATATTGCCATATTATTGGCTATAGCGTTTAGCATCGTTACCGCTTCTACGTTGATTGCAAATAAAATATTCCCCGCGAGTTTTACCGGCCCCGGCAGGATATTGCTGCTTTCAACCCTGTCCCTTATTGCCGCTCAGATTCCGGCGGTTAAAAAACTCAGGGGGACTTTTAACCTGGGGCTCTTTTTCAGTTTACAGTACCTTGTCATCATCGGCTTTATGGTAAATATTCAGAACTTCCTGGGGTCCGCGATGTACATGACCCTCTATTGTCTGAGTGTTATCGTATCATGCATTCTTTTGCACATGATCATTTTGCGCCTGTTTAAAGTTAAATATGAATACATGGTAATTTCAATAACCGGCGCCATTGCCGAAGGCACCAGCGCCGCCCTGGTTGCCGCGGGCGGCGGCTGGAAGAATCTGGTAGGCGCAGGTATTTTAATGGGACTTATCGGCGCCATGGCCGGCAACTATTTAGGTATTGCCGTGGCGTATATTGTCAAGGCCCTTATTGGCGCCTGAAAGCTGTGTCTATCCGGGGCCTTGGTTCACACTTGGCATTGTGAACCAAGGCCCCCTAAGCGCGTCGATCAGTCAACGTTCGGATCGCCCGGACTGACGGCGAAAGCGTCTCATCTTAGCGGACACCTGTGTTTCACGTGAAACATTCCGGCTACAGCTCCAGAATAAGCCGCCGCCTGACGCCTTCGGTTTTGGTATCGCACAGATCAACCTGAATTTTTCCATCGTTAAAAACCGGCATATAG
>JAIROT010000182.1 GCA_031257385.1 Treponema sp. | reverse complement strand
CCGGCAGTTGCGGATCTTACCGGTGATGTAACCGGGGTTTTACACGATTTCCTTGGACGGCTCATCGAGAAGCACCAGGAACTGGAAGGCCTCGCGATATCCTCCGTAGAAATCCGCGGCGAATTCGTTACCGCGGCGGCGCTTACCCTGACCTTTGAGCGGCCCGAGGAACAGAAGGCCTTTGCCGCGGCCCTGGAAGCGGAAGACATCCCCTATGTTTCTTTCCCCGGTGACGAAAAGAAGGTGCTCCTCATTTCCGTCGACATGATGATCTTTGTCATGCAAGAGGCCATAGGGCTGTAGGCGAACGCAAGGGTACCAGGTACCCTTTTTTCTGAATAAATTTTTATCGAGAAATTTGGTGACTGACATCATACGCAGATGTGCCGGTCATTTGCCGTTCAGTCTGCGGCGGCAGCCATTCTTTCCAACACCATCTCGTCAATGATTTGTGCGGGGCTTTTATGGGCCGCCGCAGCCCTGGTCAAAAGATAGTCCGTGGAGCGTTTGGCCAGCCCTAATTGGCGCAATTCCCGCCGGACGAGCCAATCGCTTCCAGGCGGCCCAAACTTGGGGATAGTATGAGAAAGTTCTTCGTCCAAGGCATCGTATTCTTCATCGGTCAAATCGGTATAGGGCATCGTATTCTCCTTAGTTTCGAAGTTGCTCAAGCACTCCGGCTCGCATACCCATTGCGTGAAAAACTTTTATCGTATCTTCGCCGATTGGGTTATAGAACACTTCAATCGGATTGCCCACCCGGTTGAAGCCAATGAAGCCGTATTTGTTGTCGTAACCTTCCAGTCTCCGCGCAAAGACCCTGGTCTTGTAGGCATGTCGAATATCCGCCTCGGTAACATGATGTTTGAACGCTGAAGGCGCGAAGACAATTTCAGGCTCCATATCTTTTATCGTACTTCAAAACCAGGGTAGAGACAAGCGGCGGAGCATTCTTGGCAAACGCGAGGGGCGTCAGGCAATAATAGTCCGCCCCGCCGGAACCTCGATAAAAAGCCGGCGGCGGGCAGGAATTTCTATGGTTTGTTCTATAAATCATGGAATCTCCCTAACCTTGACCATAGCACAAAGAGCCATTATTATTTACAAGAAAAGGGAAAAGGTAAGCAGGGCAGGAAAGAAATGAAACGAAATGACGATTCCGTAAATGAAAAGATCAAGGAATTGGTGGACAGAAACTTTACGGGGCTCTTTTTAATTACCGGGGCAGCGGTTTTATTGCTCTGGGTTCTCAGAGAAGATGACCGGATGCTGTTCATTGTTGCGCTGTTGTTATTATTTTGCCGGAAAAACAGAGGATAACCGGGCATGAACCGCGAAACGTTCATTAAAATGATCGAGCTTGATTTATGGAAGCTGGACCATTTCAGGATAAAAGACGCTGTATTCCTCTGCCTTTTCCTCATGGGAATTCATTTTTTATCCGTACTGCCGCTGCGTATATTCCACATAAACCTGGTCATTCTGTATGACCTGGTCTTTTTCGGGATTGTTATGGTTATACTCAGGAAATCCGGCGGGGAGGAAATGCGTAAAATCCTGAAATGGCGAAAGATTCCGGTCCCGCTCTTTTTTGCGTTGATAGTGATGTTTTTCGGCATGGAAATACTGCGGCGGGAATTGGGCAATATAATGGAAATGATACTTCCCATACCGGAGGGATTTTTTGGCGACCCTTATCAAAACAGTGTTTTTACGGTTTTGGTGTGCTTATTCGCTTTTCCCCGCGGTAACCGAGGAGTTGTTCTTCAGGGGAATAATTTTACGGCGGCTGCGGGGCAATTACCCAAGAGGAAAAGCCCTGGCGGTAAGTTCCCTGTTTTTCGGCCTTATGCACCTTAACCCCTGGCAGGCCCTGCTTGCCGGAATAACGGGCTTGTTTTTGGGCTGGATATACATGGAATTCAAATCAATATGGCTGTGTATGTTCGTTCATGGATACAGTAACCTGCTGGCGTCTTATATGCCCTTTCCGGTACGGTATCTGTCGAATCCTCGGAGCTATTCGATTCGGGCGATGCATCCGCTGTGGTTTGATATTTTGGGAGCGCTGTTGTTTATTATCGGCTGGGGCTTAACCGCGGGTATTTCCAGAGCGGGCAGACGGCGTACGCGCGGGGCGCTAGGCGCCGTATTTGGCACAGGAAGCAAACCATAATGTCCCCGGGACGCCCCATTCCGGCCCGGAAAGCGTCCCGGAGCCGCATCCGTTAATCCTCTTCCTTGATGATCTCTATCTTTATCCCGTCGTTTTGATCCGGCTCATCCTTGGGGGGAACGGATACTCTGAGGATGCCGTTTTTGTAGACCGCTTTTACCTTTTCCTGGGCGTATTTATCCAGGGGGACAAAGTATTTCTGTTTTTCAATGTCCTTCAGCTTGAGACGCCGCTTGAAATAGCGGACGTTTTCGTCACGGATTTTCGCCGGACCGTCCCCGTCTTGTTCTACGCCGGGATTTTCGGAAATCTTCGCCGAAAAGACCATGTAGTCGCCCTGAAAGGAAAGACTGATGTCTTTTTCATCGAAGCCGGCCAGGGCAAATTCAAAAACCAGGGTACGGTTGTCTGTCATAAAGGCGTTCATCGGCGGATAGGAATAGTTCGGATAAAAATCGGTATTTTCGTCGAAACAGTGTTTCCCAAATCCGAAGGGCCCCTGGCCGAAACCGTCGCCGCCTTCGCCGCCGCTTCTTCCTGTACCGTAGCGGTTAAAATTCCGGTGGAATTCGTCTTTGAAATCCTGGGCCGCCTCAAAAATTTCATCGAAGATACTGCCCAGATCCATGTACGTTCTTGTGCCTTTCATATAAGGCTCCTTTCACACCCTTGGTGTGCGGTCCGGAAACGCTTTTGCAGCCGTTCCTGGCCATGTAGGATCGCGGCCTTAAGGGCCGCCGGGAACCCCCATGCAGGCGATTCCCTGTCTATATATAGTTTAGCACATTTCGTTGTTATTGGATAGAGAACGAATTGCGCCGCAGGGACCTAAGGAGCGTATATGGATCGGGAAAACGATACGGGATTTAATTTGATTGTATGCGAAGGGTACATACCCAAGAACCCGCCTTGCGGCGGGGGAGCTTCAGGGCGTTATAAAGGGTATGTACCCTGAGACAAATACCTTACCAAAACAACATACCT
>JAIROT010000128.1 GCA_031257385.1 Treponema sp. | reverse complement strand
AGGCCGTCACCCATAAGGACGCTTTGCTTATATGCTATGGGGATATGCTCTCAGGCCCGGCGGAAAAATCGTCGGGGGACGGCGAAACCGCCCTTGCCCGGCTGGACCGTTTTCTTGGGGAATACAACCGGGGGAGTTTTACCTGTCTGCACCTGCTTCCCTTTCATCCTTATTCTTCCGACGACGGTTTTTCGGTGATTGACTACCGCAGGGTTGATCCCCGTTTGGGTTGCTGGGACGATATTGAACGGCTGGGCCGCTTTTTCAAAATGACTTTCGATTTTGTCATTAACCATGGCAGTGTGCAAAGCGAATGGTTTAAGCGATTCCTTGCCGGGGAAGAAAAGTACCGGAACTGGTATCTGACGCGGAGCGAACACTACGATTGGTCAGGGGTGGTTCGGCCCAGAACCCATCCGCTACTGACGCCGTTTGACAAAAGCGACGGTTCCAAAACCTGGGTATGGACCACATTCAGCGCCGATCAGGCCGACTACGATTTTTCCTGTCCGGAATTGTTGCTCGAATTTATCGGCATTTTTCTCGATTACATCCGCAGGGGCGCCCGGATGCTCAGGCTTGACGCCATCGCCTACCTCTGGAAAGAGGACGGAGACGCCTGTCTGCACCATCCCAAGACTCACGCCATGGTAAAACTGCTGCGGGCTATTGTCGATTACCTGGACCTGCCGGTGCTGATCCTCACCGAGACCAATGTCCCCCATGCCGAAAACATCTCGTATTTCGGGGGGAATGGCGATCCTGAAGCTCATCTGGTCTACAATTTCGCCCTGCCGCCGCTCGTGCTGCACGCCGCGGTTTCAGGCGACGCCGCTCCCCTGCGCAATTGGGCGGCGGGGCTTCCCGCCCTGCCCCGGGGCAACTGTTTCCTCAACTTTTTGGCCAGCCATGACGGCGTCGGCCTTAGCCCCGCCAGGGACCTTGTAGCAGACGCCGCGTTTGCCCAAACTATCGGGGAAGCCAAAAAACGGGGAGCGCTGGTCTCAATGAAAAGCAGCGCCGCCGGTCCCGTTCCCTACGAGCTAAACTGTTCCTGGGCCGACACGGTGGCCCCGGAAAGCCTCGGCCCGCCGGAAACGCAGGCGCGGGCTTTTCTCGCCACCTATGCCGCCGCCCTGGCCATGCCCGGCCTTCCTGCGGTGTATTTCCACTCCTGGACAGGCTCGCGGGCCTGGAAAGAGGGGCCGCGGCTCCTTGGCTACAACCGGGCAATCAACCGGGAAAAACCCGCGATTGACCGGCTTGAAAGGGAACTTGCCGCCGAAGGTTCCTTTCGTTCCCTCGTACTCCGGGGCTTTGAAAAGCTGCTGGCGTTTCGTTCCGCCGCGCCCGCTTTTGATCCGTCTTCACCCTGCCGGGTACTGGAAAGCGGCGGGGGCCTTTTCGCCCTGCTGCGGGGACCGGACAGCGAAGGCGAAAGCGTGCTCTGTATCGAGAATTTTGCATCCGCCGAAGGAAAAATCGACAGCCCGGTTTTAGGTGAAATCGCCCTGGGCGGCCACAGCCTGCGCTGGATAGCCTTTAACGCCGAGGGCATCCGCCGGGAACTGAGCTTGTAACTACAGCGCGCCCAGGACATACACGAAGATATTGTACAGGCCGTGGGCGAGGGCTATGCCGTGGAAGGAGCGGTAACGCAAAAAAACGAAGGCAAGCACTATCCCTGAAAGGACGGCGTTGAGAAAACCCCAGGGGCCTTCGTATAGGTGGCAGAGGGAAAAAAGCAGCGCGGAAAGCAGCACCGTCCGCGAAGCGCCCAGCCCAAAATTTTCCCGTTTTGACAAGAGGTAAAAACGGAAAAAGCTTTCCTCAAGGTAGCCGGTGCTGACGCAGGAAAAGGCCAGGATAATCCAGGCCGGGATACCTGAGGGGGGGGCAATCTCCGGGACGGGGACTCCGCCCAAATAAGGTGAAACCACAGCGATGATAAAGCCGATAAGTATAAGGGCGGGAAGGGCCAGCAGGCCCGGAAGCAGGTCTTTCCGGCCCGGCGGGCCTATCCCCCAACTTTTAAGACTTTTACTTTTGAGCAGGAGATACCAGATGAGGGCCAGCGAAGGGATATTGTACAGGACGATCCGGACCAGCTCCCCGGCGGCGGAAAAGGGAACGATTTCCCCCACCGGAACCTGCCCGGCCGCGCCGGGAAAAAAGAGTACCAAATACAGAATAAGAGCTTCGATATATGCGACCATACTATTACCGCGCCGCTTTTCCGATTGCGGCTTTTATGCTATAGTATATAAAAATATCCGGTTAGGGAATTGAGGTACGGTCATTGTTTGTACTTATTATCGTGGTTATTGCCGCCCTTGGAACGGCGTTTTTTCTGGTGTCCCGTTCCAAAAAAGAAAATTCCATGAACTGGATTCAGTTTTTTGCCAGGGGGAAAGACGCCGGATTTTCTTTCAGGGAAATAGAACTGCTCCGCCGTCTTGCCGCCATGTGCAATATTGAAGAACCTGCTTCGCTCTTTTATTCCCAGCCGCAGCTTGATGTCTGCATCCGCTCCATGGTCAGGACTATCAGGATGTCGGGCGAAGGCGAAGAGCAGGGAACGCAGGATTTTCTGTCGAAACTCTATGATTACCGCAAAAAAATAGAGATGGACAAGCCCCGGATTAAAAACGGTATTTCCAATTCCCGCCAGATAAACGAAGGCCAGCATCTGCGTGTTCTGGTTGCCGGTACGGGGGTCTACCGGTCCCATCTGGTAAAAAACGACGGCCAGTACCTTACCATTGCCCGGCCGGTCAACATCAAGATAAGTTCCGCCCTGTCCTGGACCGGTACGAAAATCTCGGTGTATTTCTGGAGGCAAAACGACGCAGGTTATGTCTTTGACAGTGAGGTGCTGGACGAAGTGTATTCCAAGGGGGTTTCTTCCCTGAAAATCAGCCACAGCGAATCTCTCTTTAGAACTCAGAAACGCAAGTCCATACGGATTAAGCTGCACAAGGCGGCGTTCCTCTACCTGGCCAAGGATGACGATGTGCAGGGCAAAATCGAGATAGTGCCGGGGCTTAAATGTTTTCTTGAGGATCTGTCCGATACCGGCTGCGCTGTCATCGTCGGGGGTAAGGCGGCTCCGGGGCTGCGGGTAAAAGTACAGTTCGCCATGGATAACTCGGCGATCTGTATGCTTGGTACGGTTCGGTCGGTCGATTTTAAGGAAGAGGTAAACCGCTCAATACTGCACATAGAGGCCGACCCCCTGCCCACCGAGGTGCGCAATCAGATTCTCAGCGAGGTTTTCGGCATGCTGCCTGAAGAGGAAGAAGAAACGCTGCCCTTCCGGGTACTTGATGACGAGGCGGCGGGCATAAGCAAGCAAATCGCCCCGGCCGCCGAGACATCTCAAGAGGCCATTGATGCCTAGCAGCCTGTGGGGCTTTAGCCCAAATGATAAAGAAAATGCACAATCCCCACAGGCCCCCAGGGCTTTAATTATACTAAACCGCGGAATATTCCTGGTTTTTTTGTTCGCGTGGACGCCGTTTGTTTTTTCCCAGGACTTGATTTTACAATCCTATCAGCGGGATTTTACCAGGGCCGATCTTTCCGCCAAGGCGGGGATTTTGCAAGACGCCGCCGATGACGAGCAGGCCGCGGAATTTATCGGGCCGCTGTACGAATTTGCCCTGCGCTTTGTCCTGACCAACGCGGAGATTCTTAAGGATGATCCTGAAATGATACGCCTCGCGGGTATCGCCGCCAGGGGCGCGGGAAGCGCCGGTTCCAAGGAAAGTCTTGATACCCTGTGGGATGTGTTTTCAAGCTACCGGGATTCCCGTACCAGGGTGGAGATACTCGGAGCGCTGGAAGTATTGGGAAAGGGGAACGGCCGGGTAATCGAGAATCTCAATCAGTACCTGGACAGCCAGAATAAACTCTTCCGTTCGGGAACAATCCCCGATTATCTCACTCTTTCGGCCTGCGTTGCGGCACTGGCGCAGCTGGGGGACGATTCCTCGTTTCCGGCTCTATTTGCCGCCTTTACGGCGGGTTATCCTGAAAACATCACCGATGAAATCGCCGGCGCGCTGAACTCCATTCCGGGAAATTATCTGCGCTTTCTCCTCGATATAATTCTCAAAAATCCGCCCGCTGAAAAATTCGCCGCTTTTAAGGCTGGCGGCGCGGGCAGGCGTTTCAGCCCCGCGGAACAGGGGCAGCTCGCCGAGGCCGCGCTGGAACAGGCTTTGAGCTATTTCCCCGGCAGCGCCGGGGAAATAACAATCCTTTCCGAAATGCGTTACGCTTCGGTACTTACCCTTACCAGGCTGCGCTGGACCAGGGCAAGCGCCCGGGCGATACGGCATTTTTACCGTGTTCAGACCGATTTTCAACAGGGGAATGCTTCCAGGGAACGATTTTTGGAGGCGATAAACTGCCTGGGCGCCATGGGAACATCCGAGGCGGCCCTTGCCCTGGGCCTGCAACTGGGGCTGTTCAACGCCCAGACCGAAAGAACCGGCGCCTATGACGAAGACGTTGTCCTGGCGCTGGCGCGTTCTTTGGGAAGCATCGGCGATAAATCCGCTTTTGATTACTTGCTTTATATCAGCTATTTACCTTACCCCGATCAGATTCAGGCCGCGGCAAAGGAGGCCCTGAACCGTCTAAGATGGTAAGCCGCCTTAAACTCAGCCCGGTATTGTGCGCCGCCGCGGGCGCCGCCGCCGGTTTTTATGGTCTCAGCGTTTTATTCCAGACGGGCGTCATCGGCGTTTACGGAATTTTCGCGGTTTTTTTGATCCTGACGGCAACGCTCTGCCTGCTACGGGTTCTGGTTTCTTTTCCCGCGTTTTACCCTGCCAAAATGACCGGTGAAAATTCCGGCGAAGATCGCCTTTTACAAGATCAGCCCCCGCCGGATTTTCGCCTGCTGCGGCCTTTAGGCGCCGCATCCCCCGCCCGCGCGCTTTCGCGCGCAATACCGGGCGGGCCGGCAAACAGATACGCCATCGCTTTCGCGGCAGGTCTTGCCCTGGGCCTGAGCGCGGGCAGGGCGGCGGCATCAGGCATCAGTTTTGGAATTCCCGGCCATACTGTAAAGGCCGTCTCCGGCGTACTCCTTGAAGACCCCCGGATTGTTTCCGGCGGAAGGGCAATGGTAAGCCTTTCGCTGCGGGAATCTTCAGGCGGCAAAGGCTTGCGGGTTTCCGCCAGGGGGGAATTGCCGGTTTTTTTTCCCGCCGAAAGCGCCGCACGGCTGAAGGAATTCGGCAGGGGAAGCCTTGTCTTCGCAGAAGGGTATCTTCGCGTTTCCTCACGGGGGACGGAGGAGCGGGCCTCCTGGCTTTTCAGCGCCGAATCCCTGCACCTTGTAAAACCGGCCTCCGCTCTTGACCGTTTCCGCACGGGCGTCAGACTGGACCTTATCCGGCGCTTTGACAATGCGCCCGCCGGAAACGGCGTTTCCAGAGAAAACGGGGGCTCCCGGGGGGGCCTGGCGCTGGCCCTGCTTCTGGGTGTCAGGGACAATCTGGATTCGGGCCTTGCGGCATTGTACCGAGACGCGGGCTGTTCCTATGTGCTGGCCCTTTCGGGAATGCACCTGGCGGTACTCGCCGGAATTATCGCCCTGCTCCTCAAAAAACCGCTGGGCCCGCGTCCCGCCGCAATTGCCGGCGCGCTGATCATCATCCTCTACTGTTTCATCGTCGGCCCCCTGCCGAGTCTGACCAGGGCCGCCCTGATGTACCTGCTGGGAGCGCTGGCGGTACTCGGCGCGCTCAATCGGGATGCCCTTTCCCTCCTGTGCATGGCTTTTCTCGTTCAAATTGTCGTCTCCCCCCAATCGGGTTTTTCCCTCTCCTTTGTCCTCTCCTATTTGGCCCTGGCGGGCATCTTGAGCGCGGGAGAGTCTCTGAATGGTATATTCAGGGGAAAAGCGCCCGCCTTTCTTTTGGGGCCGCTCTCCGCGTCCGCCGGGGCTTTTTTGGCCACCGCCGGGGTAACGGCCTGTTTTTTCGGGACCCTGCGGCCGGTGGGAATAATAACCGGCCTCGTCCTCGTTCCCCTTACCACTGCGTTTATGATCGGTTCCCTGGCCTGTCTTGCGCTGGGCCTTGTTTCGCCTTTCCTTGCGGGTTTTTTGAATCCCGCCCTGTCCTTGCTTTATGTCCTAATGGAAAAAACCGTGTCCCTGGCCGGCCGGTTTCCGGGCCTTGTCCCCGGCAGCCCGCCGCTGGTTATCGCCCTTTCCCTGGCCTTGTGGCTCTTTCTGATTTACTTTGAACACCGGCTCAGGATAACCAAAAACAGGCTTCCCGCGTTTGCCTGAACTGTGCGTCCGGCAGGGCGGCGTGGACGAACTTCGCGCAACGCGCCGGTGATAACCATTTGCCAATAAGCAATGGGCGCTGTTATCTTATTGCGCAGTCTGCATTGTTAATTCGTTAGTAAATGTAGGGCCAGCGGACTATCACGATGCCTGAACCGCCGTTAGTGCCGGCGCCGGCGCCTCCTCCCTTGCCGCCGCCGCCGTTGCCGGTGCCGTTTTCGCCGTCCGGTGAATTTAGACCTCCACCCTTGGAGTACGTCTTAAGTTCCCCGCTTATGGCGGACTCTGCGCCCGCGCCACTTATCCCTGAAGTGGATTCTCCGGCCCCGCCGCCTACAAAGGAGTTGTGGCCGTTGCTGCCAAGGTTCATAACCCCGTCTCCCGCCGGTACCGTCCCCGGTATCGCATTTGTTGCGGACGAATTAAAATGACTTCCGCCGCCCGAACCGCCACTGTTCCCTACGCCCCCATACCCGGAATTTCCGTTGCCGCCGCCGCCGCCCGGGGCGGCAATCTTGTACCCGTCGGACCGGACAAACCCGGAATCGCCGCCGTTACTGCCTTGTCCGCCGCCGCTCGCTCCGCCCGCGCCGCCGGCGCCAACCTTTACGGTTATCGTGCCGGCATCAGCCAACTGAAACGCGGGATGATAGACAAACCTGCCCGCGCCGCCGCCGCTGCTGGTGTAGCCGTTACCCTTGCTCCCGCCGCCTCCGCCGCCGCCGGCCACGACCAGAACCTCTACGGAGGCCGGACGTTTATCCCCGCTGTAAAACGTGAGCGTGTACGCCTCCTGGCCGCCCAACGGGGTAGTATTCGCCGTGAAGGTATGGATTTCGCAGATCATATTATCTATGATCTTTAGTACTCCATTGCCGCCCCCGGCGTTAAGGCTGCCGGGGGGCGTGGCGCTAACGCTTAGGGCCCCGCTCCGGTTGCCGTTCTGGTCTCTGGCTTTGACGGTAAAGGTATAGGGCTTGCCGTTGGTAAGGGGTTCGAACCAATATTCGCCGGTGGTCCGGACGTAGGTTTGGATTCCCGGATATACTCCCTGGCCCGCTCC
>JAIROT010000082.1 GCA_031257385.1 Treponema sp. | reverse complement strand
TAAAGAAAATGCACAATTTTGTGCATTTTCTACCTTGCAGACTCCCAAAGGAGCCCAAAAATCGGGGGTTTTTGCGGTCAAAGGCCGCAAAAATCCACAAGTCCCACAGGCTCCTAGGCCGGCCCTGATCTTTATCTCTTTACCCATGCATACTTGCCATTTTTCCGCTTTTCGGCTAGTATCGAATAATCATACCTCTTTGCCCGTCTCCGTGCGGGCCGAGCGGCGGGCCGGTTTGACCGGTTCCGTAAGCAGCCCGATTATTGGGCTGTGGGCAGGCTGTTGCGCTTGCAGGTTTTTACGCCATTTCGTGCCGCAAAACCACGATTAACGGGCTGCCCTGGCAGTTTGTAGGGTAAAAATCGCCTGATCGGCGATTTTGGGGTTTTATGCGCGAAGCGCGGCAAACTGCAGTCCACAAGGAGGACCTATGCGTCGATACGAGCTGACGGTCATCTTCCCTTTGGAAGAAGACCAGCACAGGGCGGGCCGCGAGCAACTGCTTGCCGACCTCGCCGCCAACGGAGTCGAGATTGAGAAAACCGATGAAACCGGTGACCGCGATCTCGCCTATGAAGTCAAAAAGAGAAAACGGGGAAAATACGTCCTGTTCACCATCAAGGCAGACCCGGTGAAAATCGCCAGCCTTGACCGGATATTCAAACTTAACGCCAATCTCCTCAAGTATCTTTTCGTAAGGATCGAGGAGTAGATCATGGCTGATTTGAACCGTGTTGTTCTCATCGGGCGGCTGACCAGAGACGCGGAACTCAAGTACACCGCCAACGGTCAGGCGGTCTGCAAATTTTCCATCGCGGTGAACCGCCGCCGGAAAAACGGCGACCAGTGGGAAGACGAGGCGAATTTTTTCGATATCGTGGTATGGGGCCGGCAGGGGGAATCCCTCAACCAGTATCTGGTAAAGGGAAAAATGGTGGGCATTGACGGCGAACTTCGCCAGGACCGCTGGCAGCAGGAAGGTCAGAACCGTTCCAAAGTTGAGATCGTGGCAAGCTATTTGCAGTTGCTCGGCGGAGGGCCGGGCGCTCCGGCCGGCGGCGGCGCCTACGGCGGTTCCGGGGGAGCTTCGGAGCGGCAGAGCTGGCAGGGGCAAAGTTCCGCGCCTTCCGGTGCGGGCGCGCCTCCGGAAGCGCCGCCCTATACCGGCGGCGACGGCTTTGCCGACGATATTCCGTTTTAGTCTGATTCAGTTCTTCTATAGATAAAGGGACGATTTTAGCGCAAGGAGTTTTATATGTCTGATGAAAAATATACGGAAAATGAACGTCCTTCCCGGCAGGACCGGGGAATGGACTCGGGAATGGACGGCCGGGACAGCGAAGACCGGGTAGGCCGGGGCGGGAAAGGCAAAGTCTTTTTCAAAAAGAAAGTTTGCAAATTCTGTGTCCAGAAACTGAAAATTGATTACAAGGACGCCGATACCCTCCGCCGTTTTATTACCGAACGGGGGAAAATACTTCCCCGCCGTATCACCGGCACCTGCGCGAAACACCAGCGGGCGCTGGCGCTGGCGATTAAACAGGCAAGAAGTATCGCCCTGCTTCCTTTTGTCGCCGAATAAGACCGGCCGCATGCGCCAGGTGTTTTCCGCTAATCCCCGGGGGGATGACCCAAACCATGTTCAAATGCGCGGTATGCGGGCAGCGTTCATTCCCGTTTTGATCTGCGCGATCCTGAGTGTCGCCCTGATGAGAACCGGTTTTCTGTCGTTCCTGTTTCTGGCCCCCCTGGGTTTTTCCGCGGCCGCCTATAATCCGGCGGCGGCCTGGCTTGCTTTTGTTTTGGCGGCGATCCTGAACGGGGCGCTTTCCCTGGGCTTCAGTCTCTATTACCATACCGGCGCGGTCGGCTTCGGTCTTGATACGTTGTATTTTACGGTACTGGCCCTGGGTTTTACCTGGATCATGGCCGGCGGGACAAACGGAAACGGCCGGTTTTTTCCGCGTATTCGTACCATGTACCGGTTTATCGCGGGCTCTGTCGCCGGGGCCGCGGCTTTGTTAATTATCGGTTATGTCACCACAAGCAGCGCGGGTTTTGCCGCGCTGGTACAATCCCAGGCGGAAATGCTTTCCTCGGCGTATATATCTTCTTCCGGCGCGGACGCCGCCAGGCGTTCCTTTCTGGAACATTTTCTGACTCCCGATAACGTAATGGAAGCCGTTACCTTTATCGCCCTGCGGGGCGGCGCTTTAGCCTCCGTTTTTTTTCTGTTCTTTATAAACAGGCAGGCATCCCTGGGCCTGGCCTGGATTTTCCGCCGCCGCAGGCCCGCCCGGAGCCTGAGTAATTTTCATGTTCCGGCCAATGCCATTTGGGGCCTGTCCCTGTCCCTGGCGGCTATACTGTTGGGGAAAATCGCCAAAGCGGCGATTCCGGAAATTATCGCGTGGAATGTCCTGGCTGTTTGTGTTATACTTTTTCTGGCTCAGGGCGGAGGCATAGCGCTCTATACCCTCGGACGCAGGCCGCCCCTAATGCGGTTGCTCTGCAATGTACTGATTATCGTAGTGGTATTTAGTCCCGGTATTAACGCCCTGGCGCTGGGCTTGTTAATTCTTTTGGGCATCGCGGAAAACTGGCTGCCCCTGCGGGCGCCGAAACAAGACGGACCGGCCTCTACTCCGGGGCTGTGAAGGCGGCGCGTTCGCTTTCTTTGTCTAAGCGCAAGGCCGTGTTTAGCCGGCCTTATATTACAATTATGGAGAAACTACGGTTTCTCCGGGGAGCTTGGTTATGAAGGTTATTTTGAACAAGGATCTGTCCACCCTCGGCGAGGAGGGGGATGTCAAGGACGTTGCCAGGGGCTACGCCCGGAATTATCTGTTTCCAAGGGGAATAGCCCTTCCCTATACGCCTCAAACGGTGAAACTTTTTGAATCCCGCAAAGAAGAAATCGAAGCGAAGAAGGTCCAGAAACGGCAGGACAGCCTGGGGCTTAAAGAAAAACTCGAAGCCCTGGAAATTTCCATCACTATGCCCGCCGGGGCCAACGGCAGACTCTACGGCGCCGTTACCAGTCAGACCGTGGCCGACGAGCTTGCCAAACTGGGCTTTCAGATCGAGCGGAAACGGATTGAGCTGACCGGAAACAGCTTAAAGAGCACAGGGAAGTACAAGGCCGCCGTTAAACTCTATGAAAGCGCTTCGGCGGAAATTCAGATTGTCGTTATCGGCCAGGCGCTAAAAACCGAAACGCCCCGTGCCCCGGCCCGGCCCGGCCGCCGCCGCAGGGATGAGGCCCGGGGAGAGACCGCGCAGGCGGATGCTTCAGGCGAAGCCGCCGCGCAGGAAAGCGGGGGAGGGGAGGTCCAAAGCGGCGGCGGGGAAGTTTCCTCTTCGGCGCCGGCGGAATCCGCCGGCCTCTCATCCGAATAAACGTTCTCTTGACACGCCATGGCCCAGAGCAGAGATAAAACGCCCCCTCACGATGATGAGCTTGAACGGGCTACCTTGGGCAGCATGCTGCAGGACGCCGAGGCGGTGGATGCGGCGATACAGCAGCACCTGGCGGCGGGGGATTTTTACGCAAGGGCGAATCAGCGGATATATGAGGCGGTTCTAAGCCTTGACGAAAAGGGCCTTCGCGCCGATATTCAGACCGTTGTACAGGAACTCAAGCAGCTCGGCAAACTCGAAGAAGCCGGAGGGGCCGCCTATGTCTCTTCCCTGACAACGGTGATCCCGTCCGGCGCGAATATCGACTATTACGCGCAATCGGTACGGAACTATTCCCTCAGACGGGCTTTACTCAAAGTAGCTTTCGAGATCGGCGTCAAGGTGTACGATGAATCAAAAGAATCACGGGAGGTGCTGGAAGAGGTACAGCAGAGCATTTTTGACCTGAGCGACAGCCGCCAGGTATTTTCATTCCGTAAAATCGGGGAGGTGCTGCAGGAAACCATCGACATCATCGACAAGGTGTATAAATCGAAGCAGCCCCTCACCGGCATTCCCACGGGATTCGAGAAGCTCGATCAGATGACTTCCGGTTTCCAGCCTTCCGACTTTATCGTCATCGGCGCGCGGCCCTCGGTGGGAAAAACCGCCCTCGCCCTTAATATCGCGTCGTACATCGCCTGTACCAGAAAAGTTCCCCTGGCCTTTTTCTCCCTGGAAATGTCCGAGATAGCCCTGACCCAGCGCCTTATATCCAGCGAGGCTACGGTGGAAGGCAACAAACTGCGGAGCGGTTTTTTGACTCCCGGCGATTTCAAAAAAATACTTGACGTTGCGGGAAAAATGTACGAGGCCCCTTTTTATATCGTGGATATGCCCAATATGAAACTCCTGGACCTCCGCTCTCAGGCGCGGAAACTGCGGGCGCAGCAGCAGATAGAGATTGTGTTTGTTGATTACCTGGGCCTCATCGGCCATGAGAACAATTCGCTCCCCCGTTACGAGCAGATATCCGAGATTTCCCGTTCCTTAAAAAGCCTCGCGAGAGAGCTGAGCATTCCGGTGGTGGTTCTCTGCCAGCTTAACCGCGAGGCCCAATGGGAAACGCCCTCTCTTGCAAATCTGCGGGATTCAGGCTCCATAGAGCAGGACGCGGACCTGGTATTGTTCCTGCACCGGGAGGCAAAAAAGAAAAGAGACAAAGAAAAAGAAGAGGAGGAACAGATACCAAGCGACGTGATACCTACCGACCTCATCGTCGCCAAGCAGCGGAACGGTCCGGTGGGGAATGTAAAACTTGAACTGCAGTCCAAATTCGCCAGGTTTTTTCCCCTGAGCAGGGAGCATAGTTAAATTGAAAAAAATCCGCGATTTTAGTATATTATAGGACAGGAAGACATTTCAGAGTCTGAGTTTTTGGATGTCCTCTGTACAGGGAGGAAGCATGGCATTTGTGGATAATTACGATTTTGAACTCTTGAAGAACGAAGCGGAGCAGATGGTTCTCCATGAACTTGAAAAGCAGCTTGAAACCCAGCCGGCTGAAGTCTGCCGCTGCAACGAATGCGTGGTTGACATGGCCGCGATGGCGCTGAATTCGGTCAGGCCTCTGTACCGGTTTTCCCTGCTGGGAAGCCTCTACGCCGCCCAGGCGATGAACGAACAGTCCTACGCCGACAGCATCCAGCAGGCGGTGGCCCAGGCTGTCCAGAAGGTGAAGGCAAACCCGAGCCACGATTAGATACAGGAAGCCGCAAACTCCGCGGGTTTCCGTCAGCCGCCCTTTCCGCAGCTCAGCAAAATCCGCATTTAAGGGTTTCGCGGTCCCGCAGGGCTTCCCCGATTAATGCTTCAGTTTCCAGGACTTCGTATAAGGCGGACGCTTCGCGGGGACTGCCCCGCAAAACCGGATGGAGGGGGCTGAACAGGGTGCAGCAGTCTTCGTAGGGCAGTATTGAGGTCTCGTAAGCGCCGATATCTTCGGCCTTTCTGATGATGTTTTCTTTGTCCATGCCGATAAGGGGGCGCAGCACCGGCAGGCGTATCCGGCTTTGGGTGCAGGTGAGGTTTTCGATTGTCTGGCTTGCCACCTGGGAGAGGCTTTCCCCGGTGATAAGGCACTTGTCTTTTATGCTCAGGGCCAGCTTTTCGGCGCACTCCATCATGGCCATGCGGAGCAGTACCGTAGCCCAGGGCAGGGGGCTGCGCTCTTTTATCCGCAGTTGTATTTTGGTAAAACCGATTATATGCAGACGGATTCCCATACAGTAGGCGCCCAGGATTTCGGCGAGGCGGACCGCCTTTTGCCGTGCCTCAAGGGAACTGTAGGGGTAGGCGTGAAAATGTACCGCGTCTATGCCCATGCCGCGGGAGGCCATGAGAAAACCCGCCACCGGTGAATCGATTCCGCCGGACAGCAGCAAAAGGCCCCGTCCCGCGGTTCCCACCGGCAGGCCGCCCAGTCCTTTCCGGGCATTGCTGTAAACGTATGCTTTTTCGCGGATCTCTATCCGGATTAGGCCGCCGGGGTGGCGGACATCAACCTTTAAGCCGGGCACGGCGTCAAGGATGGCCCTGCCTCCTTCGCTTCGCAGCCCGTAAGAATCCAGGGGAAAGCTTTTGTCCGTTCTGCGGGCCTCGATCTTGAAACTGGTAATGCCCTGCCCAAAGAGTTTCCGCCCTTCCTCGACACAGGCCTGCAGTACCGCTTCCACGGTTTTTTCGCGGCGGTCGGTTTTTGCCCAGCCGGAAATTCCTATAAGGCGGGAGAGAACGTCTTCCACCAGGGGGCAGTCCTCATCGGCGCAATGCACAAAAAAGCGTCCCGTACCCGTTTCAAGCCCGATTTTCCCGCCCGCTCCGGCCTTGTCAGGCCGGGGCAAACCCGCTTGAGACGCGCCCAGCATCCGCAGTACATTACGTTTCAAAACCACTTCAAAACTTTTACGGTTTCCGCCTTTGAGGCTAAGCTCTCCCGGTTTTAAGAGGTAGGTATTTACAGGAATTTCAAAACCTCCGCTATGGCGGCAAGGAGCAGGTCTATTTCTTCATCGGAAGTTGACCAGCCCTGGGAAATGCGGATTCCCTCAAGGCTCAGTTTTTCGCCGATGCCCATGGCCGCCAGAACCGGCCGGTCCGGCGAGGCGGAGGAACAGGCCGAGCCGGTGGAAACCGCGAAGCCCAGATCGTCCAAAGCCCGGACCATCACCTCGCCGGGGATGTCTTTGAAGGCCGTCTGCACAATATACGGCGAAAATGTTTCATCGCCGGTTTCCCTGCCCGCCGGTATGAGGACGCAGCGGTCAATCGCTTTGAGGGAGGCCAGGAGCCGTTTCCAGCGGCAGCGGCTCTGTTCAAGTCCCGCCCGGATTTTTTCCGCCGCAGCGTGGTTTTCAAGGCAGGCGGCAAGGGCCAGCGCCCCGGCGGTGTTTTCCGTACCCGGCCGCATTTTCCGTTCCTGCCCGCCGCCTGAGCAGAGGACCTCCAGCGGGCGGCGCAGGTACAAAAGACCGATGCCCCTCGGTCCGCCGATTTTGTGGGCGCTCAATGAGGCCGAGTCGAGGTCCCATCCTGAAATATCCACCGGCACTTTACCCGCCGCCTGTACCAGATCGCAGTGCAGATGAACAGGCGGGCCGCCGTGTTTTCGCGCCGCGTTACGCGCTATATCCCGCAGGGCGGGCATATCGCTGATGACCCCGGTCTCATTGTTAACCGCCATGATGGCGGCGAAACGGACATCGCCGTATTTTTCAAGCGTTTTTGCGAAAAGCTCCGGACTGACGCGGCCCGAAGAATCCACCGGCAGGCGGCCGGCCGGTTTTCCCAGCCGCTCAAGAATTTCCGCGTTTTCCCGGACGGAGGAATGTTCCGCCGCCGAGACAAGAAGCCGTCCGCTGCCCCGGCGCAGCAGGGTCGAATGCAGGGCGATACAGTTGGACTCGGTCCCGCCTGATGTAAAGTAGAGCGTTTCAGGGGCCACTCCCAGAACGGCGGCGCAGCGGGCGCGGGCCGCTTCCAGGGCTTCCCTTGCCGCCCTGCCTTCCTTATGGGCCGAAGAAGGGTTCCCAAAAGGCGGCGCGCGTTTGGCGGGCGGCGGGTCCGGTATGGCGGTGGCGGCCCAGTCAAAATAATGGCGGACTTCGGCGGAATCCCCTGAAACCATGTTTATACCGTTGGAATCGTCAGGCGGCTTTCTTCTCTTTTTCTTGCGTTAATTTTTCTATTCCAGAAATGGACGACGGCAAAGAAAGCGGTAGCGATCAGGTAGGCAATTCCCAGTACGACGAGGGAAAAAATACCGGGAAGTTTTATTGAAATACACACCAGGACGCCGAGCATTATCTGTAATGCGTACAGTATGGCGTCCACGTTCCCGGCGCTGAAACCGATGTTCATCAGTTTGTGGTGAATATGGCCCATGTCGGGACTGTCGAGTCTTCTGCCGTCCCGAAGGCGGCGCCAGATCGCGGCGATGATGTCAAAGAGCGGAATCGCGAGCAGCGCCGCCGCGTAGGGAACCGGCAGCGCCGCTATGGTGTCGTGCTCTTCCAGCAGGGGCAGCATGCCCAGCGCAAATCCCAGAAATTGACTGCCTGAGTCGCCCATAAATATTTTTGCCTTGGGAAGCGGCAGGTTGAATACCAGAAATCCCAGCATTACCCCGCCGAGACTGATGCAAAATAGTTCCGCCGACGGGGTTTCCGCGAAGGAAAAAAAGATGTAGCTGAAGAAAAAGGCGATAATCGCCGACAAGCCGCCGGCCAGCCCGTCAACGCCGTCAATAAAGTTAGTCGCGTTAGCCAAACCGACCAGCCAGAGACAGGTAATCGGGTAGCCCAGCCAGCCAAGATTCGAGAGCAGGCCCGCGTCAAAATAAACAATCCGGCGAAAGGTATAACCGGGAATGATAACGCAGAGAGACGCGGCAAACTGCAGCAGGAGTTTGTGCCAGGACACCATGGGACGGAAATCGTCCCAAACACCGTAAACCAGCGTAATAATCAGGGCAAAAAGGCAGGGCAGGAAACGGAGGGTATATTCGGTCTTTCTGGTGGAAAAACTGATGATTGCGGCAATAATAATGAAAATCGCCGCGAAACCAACGCCTCCCAGCCGGGGAATATGACCGTTGTGAATTTTCCTTCCGCCGACGTGATCATACCAGGATTTTTTATGGGACAGCCTGAGAATCAACCCTACCGCGACAACGGAAAAGAAGACGGAGGCTGAAAAAATAATCGCAACATCGGTCATTTAAGAATAATACCCCGAATAGTTATTAAAGGCAATACATTATCATACTACAAATAAAAAAGAAAATATAGTACCATCTGCCCGATACTGGAGAATTTTTTATGCTTGTACTTAAATTCGGCGGCAGTTCCGTGGGAAGCCCCCAGGCGATAGAGCGGATCATCGCTATTTTGAAAGACAAAGATCATGCCGGGAAAACCCCCGCAGTGGTGGTTTCCGCCTTTTCCGGCGTCACCGACGCCCTCATTGACACGGCCCGCAGGGCCGTGGCGGGCGATTCTTCCTATACGGGCATAGTCCGGAACCTGGAAAAGCGGCATAAAACTACCGCCGGGGCCTTTCTCAAAGGGGAGGAGCGTAAAAAAGCCGCCGCGGGCATTAAAAACAGCCTGTCGGAGCTGGGCCGTATCCTGGACGGAGTCGCCCTGCTCGGAGAGCTTTCCGAGCGGACCATGGACCTGGTTATGAGCTTTGGGGAGCGCCTTTCCGCGGAACTTCTGGCCCGGATTTTCACCGCCGCTGGTATTGAAGCCGCCTTTTTGGACGCCCGGCCCCTTATTAAGACCGACGGCCGCTTCGGAAACGCCCAATATCTCCCCAAAGAGACTTTTGACAATATCCGCGCCTTTTTCGCCCGCCCGCCGGGAAAAAAAACGCCGCTGCGGGTTGTAACCGGCTTTATCGGCTCAACCCTTGAAGGCCAGACCGTCACCCTGGGCAGGGGCGGTTCGGACCTGAGCGCGGCCATTTTCGGCGCCGCCCTGGGGGTGCGGGAAGTGGAGATTTGGACCGATGTGGACGGGATTTTGACCGCCGACCCCAAACTCGTAAAAACCGCCTTCAGAATCAGTGAAATGTCCTACGCCGAGGCCATGGAAATCTCCCATTTCGGCGCAAAAGTGCTGTTTCCCCCCACGGTCAAGCCCGCCCTTGAACAGGGCGTCCCCATCCGCATCAGAAATACCTTTAATCCCGCCTGCGAGGGGACGCGGATTGTCGCCGAAGCCGCCGACAGGACCTATCCCATCAGGGGGATCAGTTCGATAAACCACATAGCGTTGCTGCGTATTCAGGGCGGCGGCATGGTGGGCGTCGCCGGCTTTTCCGCCAGGGTATTCGGCGCCCTGGCCCGCAAGGGGATCAGCGTTATCCTTATCACCCAGAGTTCCAGCGAATATTCGATCAGTTTCGCGGTGCTCCCCAACGAGGCGGGCAGGGCGGAGGCCGCTCTTGAAGAAGAGTTTGAGCGGGAAATCCGTTCGGGGAGTATCGAGAAACCGGTCGCCGAAAAGGACCTTTCGATAATCGCCGTAGTAGGCTCCCGGATGAAACACACTTCCGGCAATTCGGGCAAATTTTTTCACGCCCTGGGGCGGAACGGGGTCAATGTGGCCGCCATTGCCCAGGGTTCTTCGGAGCTTAATATCTCCGCGGTGATTTCCCGGCAGGATGAGGGGAAGGCCCTGAACGCCGTGCACGAGGCGTTTTTTCTTGCCGGGGTCCGCTCGGTGAACCTCTTCCTTATGGGGACCGGCCTTATCGGCGGTACCCTGCTGGATCAGATCGCCGGGCACCGGGAAATCCTCGCCGACAAGGATAAGATCAGGATCAGGCTGGTAGGGGCCGCCAATTCACGGCGCATGATCTTCCGGCGGGAAGGGATGGATCCCAAAAAGGTCAAGGCCCTGTTAAGCGGCGACAGGGCCGGCAGTGACGCCGCCGTGGAGCCCTTGAATCTTCAGTCCTTTATCAAAAAAATGGTTTCCCTGAACCTTCCCAATACCTGTTTCTGCGACTGTACCGCCGATGACGAAATTTCCGCCGCATACGGGGAAATTATGCGGCAGTCTATTCCCATAGTGACGCCTAACAAGCGGGCCAATTCAGGTTCCCTGGAATATTACCAAAAACTTACTTCCTATTCGCGGGAACGGGGCATTCCCTATCTGTACGAGACCACGGTCTGTGCGGGGCTGCCGGTTATTTCCACGCTGCGGGACCTCTTTCTCTCCGGAGACCGGGTGCGCCGTATTGAGGCCGTTCTTTCCGGTACTTTGAGTTTTATCTTCAACAATTTTGACGGCTCAAAGACTTTTTCGGCGCTGGTACGGGAGGCCAGGGTAAAGGGTTACACCGAGCCTGACCCAAGAGATGATCTTAACGCCATGGACGCGGCCCGCAAGGCCCTGATCCTCGCGCGGGAATGCGGTTTATCCCTCGAATTCGCCAATGTCGATATAGAGCCGATTCTGCCGGAGGCGTGTTTCAAGGCTAAAGACGTGGACTCTTTTTTCAATGAACTTGAAAAATCAGACGCGCATTTTGAAAAGCTCAGGACCGAAGCCGCTAAAAAAGGCATGGCGTTACGCTACACGGCGGTCATTGAGGAAGGCGCCGCAAGGCTTTCCCTTGGCCCTGAACCCGGGGACAGTCCTTTCCGCTCCCTGGTGGACAGCGACAACATCGTAGTCATCACTACCGACCGTTACTCGAAGCTCCCGATGGTGATCAAGGGTCCCGGCGCGGGCGCTCAGGTAACCGCCGGCGGAATTTTCGCGGACATTGTGCGTATTGCCAGGACTCTGGTGTAGTTTTTCACTTCGCGGTAGCGGAAACAACCGGTAACGTGATCGTTCAGGATGCCGGTAGCCTGCAGATGGGAATACATGATGATGCTTCCGAGAAAACGGAAGCCCCGGTTTTTCATGTCCGCCGCAACAGTGTCCGACAATTCGCTTCTGGACGGCAGTTCCGCGAGGGTTTTCCATTTTCCGGTAATTTGTTTTCCCCCGGTGAAGCTCCAGATGTACGCGGAAAAGCTGCCGAATTCTTTTTGAATTCGCAGAAACTGTTTGGCGTTGTTTATCGACGCCTCAATTTTAAGATGGTTACGGACTATTCCCGAATCAGAGAGGAGCCGCGCTTTTTTCCGTTCCCCATAGCGGGCCACTTTTTCCGGATCAAAGCCGTCGTATGCCCGGCGGTAATTCTCCCGCTTCTTCAGAATCGTTATCCAGCTCAGACCCGCCTGGGCCGACTCGAGTACCAGAAACTCAAAATGCTTCCGGTCGTCAAATACCGGAACCCCCCATTCGGTGTCGTGGTAATCCATGTAAAGCCCGGAGCCGGTACACCACTCACAGCGTTTCATGGAAAGGTTATACCATGAAAATTTCAGGCTGTATACGGCCTTGTACTTACTGTAATGCCTCATTAAAAAATCTAACCGTAGAGGCTGGATGCCTCATGCTAAAAATCTAACTTGACCAAACCGTATACTTGTCTTATCCTTAACCAATCTTAACTTTGAGGCTTTCCCCGGGCGCGGTTTTGGGGAAAGGCTTTGCGGAGATTTAGTATGGGAAGAGACACATTACCGGGAAACTGTTATATCTGCGGCGGGCAATTGAGCAAGGTCGCGATGAAGAATCACCTCATTAAAACGTGCATGGTGGAAAAAGCGGGGCAGGAAGCATTGCTTCTCAAGGTGGAGGGGGCCTATGACAAAAACTATTGGCTATACCTGGATATTCCCCTGACCGCGACACTGGGAACCCTGGACGATTTTTTACGGCGGATATGGCTGGAGTGCTGCGGGCATATGAGCGGCTTTTATTATATTGGTCAACGCTATGATTATATCGGGATGAGCAAAAAACTGAAAAACGCTCTCTCCGGGGGAAAGCTGGGTTATGATTATGATTTTGGGACCACTACGGAACTGCTTGTTTCCATGGTGGCGGAGGTACGCCGTCCATCCCAAAAGCGGGATGTGCGCCTCCTGGCCCGCAATATTCCCCCGGAATTGGTGTGCGGTAAATGCGGAAAACCCGCGGAGTATATCGATGCCGAGGCTATGTATGAAGAGGACAATCCCTTTTTCTGCGGGGAATGCGCCGGGAACCCTGACTATGCTGACGAGGATATGCTGCTCCCGGTTACGAATTCACCCCGCATGGGCTCATGCGCTTATGACGGGGAGTCGGATGTCTATGCCTTTAAGGCGGTCAACGCGAAGGGCCATGTAAAACCGGCGTAAAAAGGCGCCGGGCAATGAGCCTCCGCGCGGCAAGCCGCGGGGTATTAAACCAGACTTTCGAATAAGGCGTTTTGACCGTGTATTCGCCTTACGCCTTACGCATATTGCATAACCGTAACCCCTCCGGTTACTATAATGCCATGAAATCTTTTCTTTTCGCCGCCCTGGCGGGTATTTTCTGTACGTTCTTTTCCTGCTCAAGAGCGGAAGAAATGTCTTTTGAAGAACTGGAGGCCTTCAACACCGGGGGCCTTGCGGAAATACTGGCAAAGACGCGGAGCAAGCCCTATCAGGGCGAGGACTTCGCGCCGGGCAGTCTGGGAGGAACCTGGTATTCGGTAATGAACGAGGACCCCAAGAGCTTCAATCTCATTGTCGCCGAATCGGACAATATTACGTCCGCGGTGGTGGCCAGTATGCACGATTATCTTTTTGATTATGATGTGGTGCGCAGGGAATGGAAACCGCGCGCTGCCTCGTTTGAGGTAATCGCCGACGAAGCGGCCGATACCCTTACGGTGCGCTGTACCCTGCGGGACGACCTTTACTGGAGTTATTACAATTCCGATACCAAAATAAAAATTACGAGCGACGACGTGGTCTTCTGGTATAACGAGATCAGCGGGGACGAGGCCGTGGGGAGTTCCGCCTATTATCAGCAGTTCCTCACCATGAGAGACGGCAGCGAGGGGCATGTCCAGATCGCGAAGATCGATGATCTCCGCTTTGAATTCCGTTTCCCCCGGATTGTGGCCGACCCGCTGTTGGCGACCAATATGGATTTCGGCCCCCGGCACGTCTACGAGCCGGCCAAACGGGCGGCCGGCGCGGGCGGCGTGCGGGATGTGTTCAGCATCGCGGACGACCCCGCTTCCATTCCCTCCATGGGCGAATGGTTTCTGGTTGAGTACAGCTCCGGTCAGCGGCTGGTGTACAGGCGGAATCCCGATTACTGGAGAAAAGATATAAACGGCCTTTCCATTCCCTATATTGAGGAACAGATCGTCAGGATCATCCCCGATGAAAACACCCGGCTCCTCCTGTTCAAGGAAGGCCAGACCGAAACCTATCTTTTAAGGCCCGAAGACCTGGACGAACTGGTGCTCCGCGGGCAGGACGGCTACACGGTATTCAACGCCGAAGGTTCCCTCAGTGCCTCTTACTGGACCTTCAACCAGAATACCAAAAACCGGGAAAAGCCCCAGTACGAATGGTTCAGCCAAAAGGAATTCCGTCAGGCAATGAGCTGCCTGCTCAACCGGGAGCGGATCATCGCCCAGGTTTACCGGGGGCTGGCCGAGCCTAAGCTCGCCGTCTTCCCCGAACCCAATCCGTATTACAATCCCGGCATCACCTTCCAGTACCTGTACGATCAGCAAAGGGCTGAAGAGCTGCTCGCGTCCGTCGGCATCAAGCGCGACCGCAGGGGGATCATGCGTGACGCGAAAGGCCGGGCCATTGAATTCGATCTTACCATACGTTCGGAAAGTACGATCAACAACGATATTGCTTCTATTATAAGGGATGAGCTTTCCAAAATGGGGATCAAGGTGAATATCCGTATCCTTGATTTTCAGAAACTCGTGGAACTTTTAATGCAAACCTTTGAATGGGACTCCATGATTATGGGACTTTCCGGGGCTAACGTCTTCCCCAGTCAGGGAAGCAATGTCTGGCCCTCTTCGGGAAATCTGCATATGTGGTTTCCCAATCAGAAGCAGCCGGCCACCGATTGGGAGGCGCGGCTTGACTACCTTTACAACGAGGGCTGTTACACGATAGATACGGAAAAAGCCCAGGCGATTTGGGATGAGTTTCAGCAGATAATTCTTGAAGAATGTCCGGTTATTTCCCTTCTGCGCTCCCGCAGTTTCTGGGCCATCCGCGACCGTTGGGACTTTAGCAACGTGTACTACGACAACCTCAACGGCGCTGAAACCACACACGTCTTTATAAAGCAATGAGCGGCCTGAATCCGGAAAAAATATACACCCTTCTGTTGAGGCCCTTCTACCTTTTTAAGCGGAAGATGCCGCTCCTCTCATATATTCTGAACCGGATTCTTACGATGACGGTGATGCTCTTCCTGCTGGGGTTTGCGGTTTTTGCCCTTATGGAACTGGCCCCCGGCGACATCGTTGACCAGATCATGCTGCAGCAGATCTTCAGCGAAAACCGGCAGGCGCGTGCGGGCCGGGACTTGCAGGGGCTTAACACGGAGCAGCTTGCCGCCAGGCGGGCCGAGCTTGGATTGGATCAGCCCTTTTATACGCAGTACTTCCGCTGGCTTAACCGCGCGGTCGTCCACCGCGACCTTGGGGTGAGTCTTATCTCCCGCGCGCCGGTCTCCTTCCTGATATCCTCGCGGCTGCTTAATTCACTGCTGTTAAATATAATATCCCTGGTACTAATCACCTTTTTCTCTTTTGTGCTGGGGGTGTACTTTTCCTCCAAGGCGGGTACCGGCCTTGATGTAGCGGTAACTTTCTTCGCCCTTGTGCTACACGCGTTTCCGGGCCTGCTGCTCCTCATCCTTCTGCAGCTGTTCGCCTCCGTAACCGGCCTGTTTCCGGTAACCGCCTATCCCCCTTTCCCCTTTTCAGAGGCGCCGGCGCGTTTTGTGTTTTCATACGCCCATCACATCTTCCTGCCCCTGCTCTCCGCGTTCCTCGGCGGCATCGGAGGCACCCTGCGGATGATCCGGGCGACCATGCTGGATCAGCTGGGCCAGCCTTATATAACGAGTCTGCGGGGGAGGGGCATCAGGGAATGGCGCATCTATTTTAACCACGCCTTCCGCAACACCCTCAACCCCTATATCACCGGCAGCGCCAACCTTCTGGCAGGCCTTTTTTCCGGCTCCCTGATTCTGGAAATCATCTTCGCCTATCCCGGCATCGGCAGGCTCATGTATGAGGCGGTTATTCAGGAGGATATCAACCTGGTACTTTCCAATATCATGTTTATTTCCTTTCTGGTGCTACTGGGTATGGTGCTGGCCGATATACTGCTGGCCCTGGTGGATCCCAGGATCAGATACGGCAAAGAGTAAGGGGCATGCGTGAAACGGTTTGTTGACTATGTAAAATCACGGCCCATTGCGGCGGCCTCGCTCATGGTCCTCTTGCTGCTTTACCTGGTCATGATCTTCGCCGAATTTTTCGCCCCCTATTCGCCCAACGCCTCTTTTCACGACAAAAGCTATCATCCTCCCAATGTCCGTTTTTATCAGGGGAAATTGCAGGCCCAGGAATGCCGCGTCGCCAATACGGTAACGTGGAGATACGTCCGCGTCCGGGGACAGTATTCGCCGATCCGGCTTTTCGGCAAAGGGGAACCGTACCGGCTTTGGGGGCTTATTCCGATGGAGCGGCGGCTGTTCGCCGCGGAAAGCGGCGCATACCCGGTGTTTCTCATGGGAGCGGACAACCTTGGCAGGGACCTCTTCTCCCGTATCATCTACGGCTCCCGCATATCGCTGACCATCGGCTTTGTGGCAACCGCCGTTTCCCTTGCCTTGGCGGTGCTTTTCGGGGGGCTTGCCGGCTACTTCGGGGGCGCCGTCGACTGGTCCATTATGCGCTTCGCCGAATTTCTGATGCTGATTCCCGGCCTGTACCTCATCCTCTTTCTCCGCTCCCTCATGGCGTCCAACATGGATCCGGGCCAGTCCTACATGATGATAACGGTGATTCTGTCCCTGGTGAGCTGGCCCGGTTCGGCCCGCACGATCCGCGGCATGGTACACGCCGTCAAGCGGGAGGAATTCGTGCTCAACGCCCGGCTTGAAATGATCCCGCCGCCGCTTATCATCCTGAACCACATTATCCCCCAGATAGCAAGCCTCCTTATCGTGAGCGTCGCCCTGAGCATCCCCGGCTTCATTATGACCGAAACGGTGCTTTCCTATTTGGGGCTTGGCATAACCGACCCGGCGGTAAGCTGGGGTTCCCTGATAAAGCGGGATGTCTCGACTCTGGCGAATCTGCGCTCCTATCCCTGGCTTTTAAGCCCGGTGTGGTTCCTGTTGGGCGTAACTTTGGCCTTTAACTTTATCGGCGATGCCCTGAGGGATTATTTTGATCCGTATCATACGGTTTTTGCGCCGGGCCTCCGGAAACGGCGTTCCAAAAGAAGCGCGGAAAAAAGCGAAGCGGCAGCCGGAACCCCGGCCCTTGAAAAACCCGCCCTTCACCCGTCCGCTTCCGGCGCGCCGCTTCTTGATGTCCGCGATCTGCGCGTCGACTTCTCCGTACTGCGGGGGCGGGAACTGGTCTCCGTGCAGGCGGTGCGGGGATTCTCCTTTACTTTGAAAAAGGGTGAATGCCTGGGCATCGTGGGGGAGAGCGGTTCGGGAAAAAGCGTGAGCACGCTGGCAATTCCGGCCCTGCTGCCCCGGAACGCGGTTGTCCGGGGTTCCATCCGCTATGAGGGAAACGAGCTTTGCGGCCTGGCCGCCGGCCGGATGCGCCAATACTGGGGCAAAAAAATCGGCATGATCTTTCAGGAACCGGGGCGCTCTTACGATCCCTTGCAGAGCATGGGCAGTGTGTTCTTTGAGACTTTCAGGAACAGCGAGCCTGGCGTCACCAAAGAGGAAGCGCTGGAAAAGGCCGCCGCGCTGCTTGCCGAGACCGGCCTGGAACGGGGCAGGGAGCGTCTCTCCAATTATCCCCACCAGTTCTCAGGAGGGCAGCTTCAGCGCGCCGGTATCGCCCTTGCCCTTGCCCAGGGCTGCGAGCTGCTTATCGCCGACGAGCCGACGACCGCGCTTGACGTAACCATTCAGAAACAGATCATGGATCTGCTTAAAACCCTGCGCCGTACCCGCAATATTTCGATTGTCTTCATCAGCCACGATATAGACCTGGTGGCGGAAATCTCAGACCGTATCATGGTGATGTACGGCGGCCTCGTGATGGAAGAGGGAACCGCCGCCGGCATTATTGATAATCCCGCCCATCCCTATACCAAGGCCCTGCTTGCCGCCTCTCCCCGCCCGGGCAGCCACTATTCCCGGGGGAAGCTCCTCAGCATTCCCGGCAAAGTTACCAATCCGGCAAACCCGGAACCGGGCTGCCCCTTTGCCCCCCGCTGTTCGCGGGCCCGGCCCGGCTGCGCCCGCGGCATACCGCCGCTGCGGGTAATTTCAGATAACAATGGGCATATCCGGGAGCTCAGGTGCGCCGCCGAAGGCATGAACAGCCTTAACGAACAACGCTGACGATTGTACCGGATTTGTTCGTGTAGTTCGTAAGGTTCAAAATTATAGTCAAAAACCCCCGGCTTTGCCCTAAACTTGACCCGTAAAAGATCGCTTGCCAGGCGAAGGGCCGCCTCTCCCTGTCCCGTGATTTTTTACCGGTTTTTGTCCCCGCGGCTAAAGCAAAACAGCTCCCTGCTCCCATATAGGGGGTATGAGGAAAACACGTACATTAGCCCAGGGGGTGTGGTATGAGATACGCTCCCACATCAACAACCGGGAGCGCATCCTCAGCCTGCCAACGGCCGCTTCCCTCTTTGCCGGGGTTTTCCGGGAAACCATGCGCCGCTTCAGTTTCGGCTTCCGGTGTCTCCGT
>JAIROT010000073.1 GCA_031257385.1 Treponema sp. | reverse complement strand
GGAGCCTGTGGGACTTGTGGATTTTTGCGGCCTTTGACCGCAAAAATCCCCGATTTTTGGGCTCCTTTGGGAGTCTGCAAGGTAGAAAATGCACAAAATTGTGCATTTTCTTTATCATTTGGGCTAAAGCCCCACAGACTCCCGGGGGAAACATAGGAGGGATTATGATAAAGTGGTACAGCCGGGGGCAGGTTATATTTTTTTCACTCCTCAGCGGTCTTATAGTGGTACTGTTTGCCCTTGGCATCGGGTTTCTCGATATTTTTCCCAAAAAAGCGGAAAGTGCCCAAACGGAGGCGGAAAGTTCAGGCGTGGAGATCGCCGTCTCCGGGCAGGCCGGGGCGGAATCCCCTGCGCCGGATATAGTCGATTACGCCGGGCGTTCCAGATCCAGAGCGCCGGCGGTCAATGCGGCGGATGTCCTTCCCTATACAGAGGAAGAGCAGGACAATATCAGCATTTACGAGCGGCTCAACCCGGCGGTTGTCAATATCACCACCGAGACCATGGCAATCAACTGGTTTTTGGAGCCGGTTCCCCAGGAAGGCGGTTCGGGTTCGGGTTCGATTATTGATACCAAGGGTTATGTACTTACCAATAACCATGTCATTGAAAACGCCTACAAAGTGTTCATCAATTTCGCCGATGGCAGCCAGGCCGAGGGAACCGTGGTGGGTACTGACCCGGAAAACGATCTTGCCGTGCTGAAGTTTGATCCTCCGCAGGGAACGGAACTGCGGGTTGTGCCTTACGGCGATTCCGGCAATCTCAAAGTGGGGCAGAAAGTGCTGGCTATCGGGAATCCTTTCGCGCTGGAGCGGACCCTGACGGTGGGCATTGTGTCCGGTCTGGGCAGGCCCATCCAGACTTCCAGGCAGCACATTATCCGGGACATGATCCAGACCGACGCCTCGATAAATCCCGGTAATTCCGGCGGCCCCCTCCTGGATACCCAGGGCCGGATGATAGGGATCAACACCATGATTTTTTCCCCTTCCGGCGGCTCGGTGGGGATCGGTTTCGCGGTGCCGGTGAATACCGCCAAGCGGGTGGTAACGGAACTGATCCGCTACGGCAAGGTGCAGCGGGGCTGGATCGACGCCACAGTGGTGCAGATATTTCCCAGCCTGGTCCGTTACGCAAAACTTCCGGTCAATTCGGGCCTGCTGGTTTCCCGCGTCACCCGGAACGGTTTTGCCGAGAAGGCCGGTATCCGTCAGGGCAGCGAACCGGTGCAGTACGGCCGCAGCGTAATTTACCTCGGCGGGGATATTATTACCTCGGTGGACGGAATGAAGACCAATACCCTTGCCGATCTCTATTCAGCCCTTGAGGACAACAAGCCCGGCGAAAAGATCAAAGTGGAGATCCTCAGGGGCGGCAGGGCAAGCACGCTGGAAATAACCCTGGCCGACCGGGAAGAGGTTTTGAGTCGGTAGGGCCTAATCTTAGGCCCCCTTTTCCGGCCCATTTCAGGCGATTACTCTTCAGGCTCTTTTACGATATCCAAAAGCTCTACCGTAAATACAATCGTTGAATAAGGGGGGATGAGCGGGCCGGCCCCTGTTTCGCCGTAGGCCAGGCTTGAAGGGATGTAGAGGCGGTACTTGCTGCCTATGCCCATGAGCGTTAGTCCCTCGGCCCAGCCGGGGATAACCTGATCGAGGGGAATGTCTTCGCTCTCGCCGCGGGAGTAGGAGCTGTCAAACACCGTTCCGTCTGCAAGGCTTCCCTCGTAATCAACCCGCACCATATCGGTCGGGCCCGGTTTTTCCCCTTCGCCTTCAATAAGTACTTCGTATTGGAGTCCGCTGGCGGTAGTCCGCACTTCCGGCCGGGCGCTGTTTTCAGAGAGGTATCGCGCCTCTTTCGCCTGGTTTTCCCCGGCCTGTTTTTTCATCGCGGCCTGCAGGGCGGCCTGCACAATTTCAATGGCCTCGTCCTGGTTGAATTTGGCTTCCCCTTTTTCTATGGCGGTTTTCAGCCCTTCGGCAAAAGAGGCGTAGTCCAGCTCCAGTCCGGCAGGTTCCATGTCCGCGCCTATCACAAGACCAAGCGCGTAACTGAGCCTGGCTTTTTCATCGGCTAACCTGAGATCCTCCTGTATGCCTTTGGCATGCAGCGCCATAACAGATAACGCAAGGCAGCAGATACAAAACGCTTTTTTCATAAGCGGCTAATTCTCCACGGGAGGAGCCAGTATGTCGAGGAGTTCCACCTCAAAAATCAGGACGGAATAGGGAGGGATGCGGCCTCCACCCTGGGGTCCGTAGGCCAGATTCGAGGGGATATAGAATTTATACTTACTCCCCACGCTCATAAGCTGCAGGCCTTCGGTCCAGCCAGAGATAACCATGTTCAGGGGAAATTCAGCGGGCTGGCCCTGCGCGTAGGAGCTGTCAAAAGGCGAACCGTCGGTAAAAGTTCCTTCATAATCGACCCGTACTATATCGGCAGCGCTTGGTTTAGCGCCGCTTCCCTCGCTTATCACCTCATACTGCAAGCCGCTGCCGGTGGTGATTACATTCGGTTTTGCGCCGTTTTCGGTCAAAAAATCTTTCTCCGCCTGTATACGGCCCTCATTTTCCTTTTCCGTTCTTGCCGTAAGCGCCTGTTCAATTTTTTCTTCGGCCTCTTCGGCGCTGAACCGGGTCTTCCCGCCGCCCTGGCCGTCCTTAAAACCTTCGAAAAACGACTTGGCTTCGGGAATAAAGCCGCTGTCTTTCATGTTCAAGGCAAGATTCATGCCGATGGCGTAGCTGGTATCCTTGTCGAAAACATCGTCCGCCGGTGCGGAAGAATTCGATCCGCTGTTGCCCCTGTTGCAGCCCCAAAGGGTGAGGGCGCACAAAAAGACGACCAAAACAAAGTGTCTTATTTGATATTTCATACTTCCAGTATAGCGTATAATTTTGTTTGTGCATAGACGGCGCAACACGGGACGGACGGCCAGGGCTCCTGCATTCATTTTTTCAGTGTCAAAATCCCCTTAAAACCGGAATACTTGAAAGAAAAAATTCACCGCAACGTCGAATAAGTCGAAGAAGGGAGGAAAAAGAGGGATTTTCGGAGTAAAACTTCTTTGACTTATTCGACATGGCGGTTAAAATCTCTTCAAACCCGGTCGTTTCCCGGCGATGTAAAAATAAATGCAGGAACCCTGGGGTTGATTCCTACATACCTTGCCATGTTCCGCTCCTTCAGGTAAAATTGGCGGAAGAGTGGGGTCTCTGTCCGGGGTATATCGAGATCCTGTTCGGGGCAGCGGCGCCGTAACGCCGCCCCCATTTTTTTCTTTGGCGCCGTTGTGATTAGCATCCGTGAGGAGGTCTGCCGGGAGTTTCCCCTGGCCCTTCCCTCCCGACACAGAACAATCGGCGCCGGTTCCTGTATCCCGTCGGATATAAGTTACCCCATTTACAAAATATAATAAAACATCCGTGGGTTTTCTTCCCGGATTTTCGATGTATAAAGAATCAACAGGCTCGCCCTGAAGGGCGGGGAATTAACCCTATGGGGATTAAACCCCTCAGCACGAATGAGCCTCCGCGCGGCAAGCCGCGGGGTATTAAACCAGACTTTCGAATAAAAGGAGAAAAAGATGGCGGAAGAGGATTTCAGGATCAGGCTTTTGCAGATTGCCGACTATGACGAGGTTTTCCTCTTGTGGAACAGATGCGCCGGCATGGGAATGCGGTCTTTGGACGATTCCCCCGAAGGAATCAGAAAGTTTCTTGAGAGGAATCCCCGTACCTGTTTCACGGCGGAGTCTTTGCCGTCCGCCGGCGGGAAACGGAAAATTATCGGTGTGATTCTCAGCGGTCACGACGGACGGCGCGCGTATATCTACCATACCGCGGTAGACGAAGCCTTCCGCCGGGGCGGCATCGGACGCGCACTGGTTGCCGCGGTTGAAAAGGCCGCGCACACGGAGGGAATCAACAAAATCGCCCTGGTCGCGTTCAAGTCCAACGGGGAAGGAAACCGCTTCTGGGAAAAAATGGGCTATACCGAGCGGCAGGATCTGTCGTACCGGAACAAGAGCATCAACCGGCAAAACGAATGATTTTCTGAGTATGATTACAGAGTTAAAGAACGCATAACATCCTCTGCCCGTTTTTTCAAATCATCAATCGCGTTATTCTTCAGCAGCAGATAATTGGGGTAAAGGGGATCCCCAAAGACCAGAGTAAAGCAGTTTTTCTTTCTGAAAAATTTGAAAAGGCCGTCCGGTTTCCGGAATATGATTTTTATGGGGAGTACGGGTACCTGCGCGTCAACGGCGACATAAAAAGCGCCCCGCTGGAACTCACGCATTTCTTCACTGTAATTCTGCCGTTCACCCTCGGGATAAAAAAGTACCAACCGCCTTTTTCTTAAATGTTTTGAAAGGGAATATATAAATACCTGCAATTCCTTTGGAGAAGAAGGGGCAGGCACGGAACCCAGCGCATCCACAAAAAATCCCGCTACCGCCATGTTGAAATTGGACGGAAGGCTGACAAACATAAATTTTCTGAATGGGATGCTGACGGCGCACATGGTACAGTCCATTTCATGTACATGGTTGCAAATACATACGGCGCCTGTTTTTTTTATTTTCTGCAATACCTTTTTGTTTTCTATTTTCAGGCCGAAGAAACACCGGTCAATGAGGATGAGCAAAGGTATACAAATTCCGAAATAAAAGATACGGCAGAAAAATTCCTTTATAAAATTATTTCGCTCGATTCGGCGGTTGTATTGTGTCAGCTTTTTGCTCTGCTTAATCAACTGCCGGGTTTTAAAATCCCTGATCACATCCTCGAACATCTTTTCCATTTTTTTAATTGAATGACTGATGTTGTAAAGCGTTCCCAGTTTTGCATATTCTTTGCCCATGCGCTCCCGCTCTTTGGGATGTTCTATCCAGTACTCCAGTTTATCCCGAAGCTCCAGGTATTTGCCCTTTTCAAAGAGGCTCCGTTCATCCAGGGCAAACTGCGATGCGGCGGATTTTCTGGAATTCGATATGATAGGAACCTTGCCGCAGGCAATGCTTTCAATGCAGGCAATCCCCTCGACTTCGGCGTCTGAGGCGTGAATATACACATCGGTTTTATAGATCAACTGCAATAATTTATCCGGGGGTAAAAATTCGAACCTGGGAGGATTGGGCAAATCCGTGGACATTCTGGTAAACCTTTTCAGCATTGGTCCGCGGCCCGCGAAGTAAAGCTGTATCCTGTCACGGTATTTGGAATGTTTAACCGCCTTGATAATCAGGTCCTGCCGTTTTTCTTCCGCTATTCTTCCTGTCATCAACACATTGATTTTGTCACCGGTTTTTTCAGCCGTTAACGAAGCTGACGGCGTCTGCGGGGGCTTGAAAAAATCCGATACGCCGTTGGAAAAAGTATGCAGCCGCCCGTAGTATTTGTGCCGCCGCAGTTCCCCGGCGATAAAGGAAGAAGGACAATGGATGTTTTCAATATTTCGGTACAGCCATGTTCTGAACAGGAAATAGAGAAATATGTTGGCCGCCTCCAGGAGCTTTATCATCATGTTGTAGGTGACGTTTTCCGGCTGGCAGTGAAAGGCGGCGCTTACCGGAATGCCCATTTTCCAGGCCAGTTTCAGGCACTTGCGCTCCAGCTGCCAGGGGAAGAAGAGGTGGACCAGATCGGCGCCGGTAAAGGCTTCGGCAACGACTTTTTTATCAAACTTGCCGAAACGCATATTATTCCTGGAGGCTACTTCCGTAACCAGGGGAACATAATGTTCTTTCAGGCCGTACATATCCTTGCCTTCCACTCCAATGGCAAGAACCCTGACCGTATGGCCCCGCTTTATCAATTCATCACGGAAACGGTGGGCGGAAACCGCCGTTCCGTCAGTTTCATGCGCATAATTATCCTCAACAAAAACAATGACCATTTTACCTTCCATCCTGTTGTATTTGGGAGAGTAAGCCTCCCGCAAATTTATTGGTCGGGTATATCTCAAGAGATTTCTGCACCCAGGGCAGGGCATCCTGGTATTTTTTTAATCGTATATAAGCGTATCCGATAGCCGAATAGATGTCAAAAAAATTATTTTTCTGCAAGTCCGACTGCCCGTTAAGAATAGTCTGCATATCCCGAATACCCTTTTGCGGGTTGCCGAGCAGTCCGGGACCGAATACCCAGCGGGACGCTATAAAATAACTGGCCGTCGCGTTGCGGGGGTCCAGCTCTAGGGCTTTTTTCGCGTTTTGCTCTACCTTAAGGCCGTTGGCCATCGTCCAGGCAGTAGGTTTGAGCAGGCAGGCTTGCCCGATATTGCCTGCGAGCATTTCATAAGCCCCGGCCGTGGGCTGGATTGCCAGGGCTTTTTCCGCCCATTCGATGCCTTTTTCATACCGGGCTATAGCTTCCTCTTTCCGTCCATCCTCCTGGCAGGCCCTTCCCATCATGTATTCACAGCGGGAGAGCGCGACATGCAGGGCCGCCCCGGAGAGGGTTTCCCGCGCCGCCTCTTCGGCCCGCCTGAAAAGGTGCAGTATGTCATCGGCCCTCAAATTCTGTTCGTAAACCGCCTCCCGCAGCGGGATAAACCAGTCCGGCAGGTTTTCCCCGTACAGTCCGGCGGCGGGGATGAGCAAAGCTAACGCAAGTACATAACGCATACTGGTTATAGTATAGTTATTCCCGTTAATTTTCTATACCTGATACGAATAAATTGTATTTTGACTCATTCGGGATAAGGTGCAGGGCGCCTATTCCCTTTTTATACGCTTTGTGGTATATAGATAACCGGGTTTGGAGGTCCAATGAGGGTAGGGATAGATACCTTTGCCTGCGATGGCGGCAGGTCAGGGGTGGGGACTTATTTGGTCCAATTTCTAAAGCGAATTCCTCCATCAGGCGCCCTGTTTGAGCTTTTCGGGTGGGATTTTGACCGTTTCGCCTACAGCGAAGACGCGCCGGGCCTTGAATTTATCCCGCAGTGTTTTGTGAACGGCAGGACCGCCAACGCGCTCTGGCACCTCCATAAATACCCTCAATTCGCCAAGGCGCGGTCTTACGACGCCTGTTTCTTTCCGGCGGCCCACAAGCGGCCTCCCTACAAGTCCCCGTGTCCTACCATCGGGGTTGTGCACGACATGGCCGTATACTGGGGAACCAGGCAAACCAGGGAACATCTGGGGGCGGTGCTGCGGGTGGTTTTCCCCAATTCGCTCCGTCGATTGGACCGAATTATCGCGGTCAGCGAGTGGGTTAAGGGGGAGCTGGTGGAGCGGGCCAGGGTCAATGAATCCAGGATAGAGGTGGTACCCAACGGCGTTGATCATTCGGCCTTTTATTCCCGCCCCCGGAACGAGGAAAGCGTCGTCTTGATCCAGCCTTTCAGTTTCCGGCGGCCCTATGTGCTCTGTGTTTCCCGCATTGATCATCCGGTGAAAAACCATATCAGACTCATTGAGGCGTTCGGTCTTTTCAAGGAACGGACCAAGTGCCCCCACCGGCTGGTGCTGGCCGGGGGCGACAGCAACAATGCCGCCAAGGTAAAAGCCGCCGCCGCCGCTTCCCCCTGGCGGGGCGATATTTTTTTCACCGGCCACTTTCCCCTCAAGAGCCTGCCTGAACTCTACGCCGGCGCGGATTTTGTAGTTCTTCCCTCAATGTACGAAGGGTTTGGCATGGGCGTTGTGGAAGCGATGGCTTCGGGGGTGCCGGTGGCCTGTGCCAGGGCCGCTTCCCTTCCGGAAACGGCGGAACACGCTGCCCTGTACTTTGATCCTCACTCCCCTGAAGACATGGCGGACCGCATGGTCACCCTTGTCACCGATCACGATGTCTACAATGAATGCCGCCGCCTCGGCCTTGAGCGGGTACAGGCCTTTTCCTGGGCCCGTTGCGTAGAGCGTACCTTGCAGATTATTGAGGAAACGGCGGGGCAATAGCCCTTTTCAAGCACTGATTTAACGGTTAAACTTCCACCGCGCTGCTCTCCGGTCTAAAATTCGGCTCTAAATTCAGGCCAAATCCTAAGAATTTGGGCCATAATGACACAGCCCTTCAGGGCGAGGTTATTGATACAATTATCTGATTTTGATGGGCCTCCGCGGGGCCCGCGGTATCTGGAACGCGGGGCAATTTCCTGATCGGAGGTCCGCCCGGGAGGAAATTTATAATACCGTTATTGGCGAAGCCGATACGGCAGCGCTTCCACAAAAAAAATCGAAAAAAGTCATTTTTTTCCGGCAGTATGCAAAAAACCAGTTGACAATTCTGTAAACTCTCCCTTATGTTTCAATAGGATATCTTTCCAAATTAGGGAGAAAACTATGTTTTTGCATGAAGCAATGAGTTATCGGACGGATTCCGGAAACGAAGCTTTTCCGGCGGAAATGACGGCATTGATGCCTTTGGACAGCTTTGAGACTGTCCCGGCGGCGGGTGCCGATCCTTTGCCGTTTTTCATCTTCGACGATGATGACGATGATGAAGACATTGACAACAAAGACAGCTTCGACGATGAAGATGATTTCGAAGAAGATGACTTTGAAAGCGATGATTTTGACGACGATGATGACGATGATGATGATTACGATGATGACGATGACGAAGACGACTTTGACTATGACGAGGAAGACGAGGATTTCGGCGATTTTGACGAGTGAGTGAGTACGGCGGCTGGCGAATACAGCCGCTCCAGCTCGTAAAAAGACCGGACCTGCGCGCTCATCAAATGTACGACGATTGATCCGAGGTCAATTATGTGCCATTGATTATCTCCTGAATCCGGTTTTCGGGATCGTCTGAGTATGTCCAGGCCCTGTTCTCCGCAAAAGTCCCTGATGTGCCGTTCCAGGCCCTGTAAATGGGTGCTGCTCGAAGCGGTGGCGATGACAAAAAAATCGGTCCAGGCGTTCATCTCCCGCAGATCGAGGACTAGCACATCGGTGCCTTTGTGTTCCCGCAGCAGTTCTCCCAGAGCCAGGGCGGCCGTCTCACCGGCGGAATTGCCGGCCGGGGCGCTAGTTTCCTCTAACATATCTTCCATCAAAATCCCTTCCGATGATCAGCGTAAAATCTGACCGGTATTCAAGATTCCGTATAGTAAGATCCCCTTCGGGAGTTTCCTCCAGGGGTATTTCAACGCGGATATTTCCACAGCGGATTATTTCGGCAAAAGTCTCCGCTATATCCCCGTGACCGGAGCGGTCGATGATCTCGGTCTTTTCATAATCGGCCTGATCCGCGTTACCAATCGAAATTACGTCGTAGCCGAAGCCCCGCAGCAGTTCTGCGGTCCTTCCCGCCAGGCCGTTCACCGCGGTCCCGTTCAGGACCTCCACGGTAAAAACCCGCTCACTCAAGGAACCGGCGCTCTGCCGGGTAAGGGCGGCCAGTGTCTGGCGTACAATCTCTTTTATGAGGCTTCCGTCGTAGAAGGGGATAAGCAGCGTCTGGCCCGAGAGTTCCCGCAGATTCCCCCCAACGGACTGGATATTGGTGCGGTCCGTGTCTAAACTTGCAAATTCGTCAAACAGGCGGATTCTCTCCCGCCGGCTCATACCGGTATGGAGGAACGACTGGTACAGCCTCGCCACCGCGGGATTCTTCAAAACCCCGTTCATCTCCCCCTGCCGCCTTAACAGCCCCAGAAAGAAACGCTGCCGCCGGAATACCGCCGCATCCCGGCCCTCTTCGGGGACCTCGTGACGCACATACGCGGCGGCCTTGTCTCCGTCCAGCCGGGTTATGCCGGAGGGGAACAGCACGGGTTCGTCGCCGCGAATATCAACCGGGGCGGGAATGAACAGCTCCACTCCCTCCAGCAGATCCACGATCTTGCCGAGATTTTCCATGGTAAAGACTATGGAAAAACCGATGTCTATTCCCAAAAGGCCCTCGATCTCGCTTTCAAATCCGGAGACCCTGCCCGGGCTGTACACCGCGTCTATACGATCCACCCGGTTGATCCTGGTGATCAACAGTCCCGTCTCTCCGGGGATGTCGAAAATCGCTGCCCGTTTGGTTGCCGGGTAGTACATCAGCACATAGGCGCTGAGGGGTTTTTGATTCTGTTCTATGACAAAAAGCACGTTGATCACCCGGTCGCCGGAAAGGGCCTCTTCTACCGGATCGCCGCGCAGTGTATAGACCGCGGCGAAAATCCCCGCCGCCAGGAGCAGCACAATGGCGGCAAGCAAAAATACGCTGGGGTCCTTGTTTTTTCTTCTCATTAAGATTTTGGAACCGGTTCCTTCATTTTCTCCAGCAGGCGAAAGGTTTCCCCGGACAGTTCCAGTTTTTTGGAACGCAGCCAGGAAACGGTTTGATCCAGGACCGCGAACAGTATCCGGTCCAGGGCCTCATTCGTGTAACACATCTTTCTAAGGGCGGGATCAACCTTTTCCCGTGACACCTCTACCTTGTCGGCGATATACACCACCTTTGCGAGCGGCCCCATGTCGGCGCCGCCTTCGGTATGGAGCGCCACCGCCTCAAGCACATCCCTATTATGTATGCCAAAGCGCTCTCTGAGCAATATCGCCGCAGCTCTGCCGTGGAGCAGGGAGGGTTTTTTCTTTTCCAGTTTTGATATAGCCCTGCCGTCTGACTTTGCCAGGTCCAGCAGGGTTTCTTCATCTAGGGTCTTGCCAAAGTCATGGGCAATCCCCGCGAGGTAACCCAGGGCCGGGTCCAGGCCGAAGCGGCTGCAGAGATCCCAGGCCAGGAGCGCGGTGTTACGGGAATGGAGAAAACGCTCAAGGGAGAGGTTTTCCCGTACCGTTTCCTCCACGCGGACAATGGTCTTCCGGGCGGAACCCGCGCCGGAGTCCGCAGCGGACCGGGCTTCCCCCGAAAAGCCGTACAGACGCCGGTCCTCAATAATGGTCTTCGCCGCATGGGGTACCAGGTAACGCCACGCGCCCCCGCTTTCTATCCTCTCCCGAACCAGGGCGGAGGATATTTCCATCATCTCGTTGGTGATCCGTTTATGCGGAAACGGACAGTTTATCTCGGCTGAAGCCAGGCGGCGCGCGACGATAATATCGGCAAGATCAAGAATCTCATCGCTCCTGTACCACCGGAGAAAATCCACGGCCAGATCGTCGCCGATGATGAGTCCCGGCTTCCCTTCGGGCATGTAACGCCGGATAATGTTTTTCAGAGTGTCCACGGTGTAGGAAACCCCCTCCCGCCGGATTTCGCAGTCGTCAACGGTCAGCCGGGGATCGCCTGTGATCGAGGCGGCCAGTAACTCCAGGCGGTCATGGGCGCCGCTTTCCATATTGGCGGCGGCAAGTTTGAAGGGGGACCGGTACGCGGGAATCAACACCACCCGGTCATAACGCAGGACCGAAAGCACCGTGTCCGCCAAAAAGAGATGCCCCAGATGCACCGGATTAAAACTGCCGCCTAAAACTGCCAGCTTCATTCTTCCAAAACCCCTTCCTCCATCAATTCTCTGGTCAAACACACGAATGTATATTACAATAATACTATAAAATATGGAAACAGTCAGACCGCTTGTCGGTATTATCGGGGGAGTCGGCCCTTCCGCGGGTCTTGATTTTATGCGGAATATTTTCGCCAACACCCGCGCCGTCAAGGATCAGGATCATATTGACAGCGTCTTAATCTCCTGCCCCGCGCTGATTCCCGACCGGACGGAATTTCTGCTGAATGAGGGAAAGCCCGGCTATGAAAATCCTGCCTACGGTATGTTTGAGTGCGCGAAACGCCTGTATCGCACAGGGGCGCGGTATATAAGCGTCGCCTGTAATACCGCGCATGCGGATCATATATTTACCCCGTTCCGCGCGCTGGTAGAGGATTCTCTTCCCGGTGTTATTATTATCAACATACTTGAAACATGCGCCTCCCACGCAAAAGAAACCGGCGCAAAGCGCGTAGGACTTTTAGCGACGCGGGGCACATACAAAAGCCGGGTGTATCACGAATATTTTACAGCGGAAGCGGGCTTCGTTCTTTATGAGCCGGATGCGGATGCTCAGGGGAAAATTCACGCGGCGATATACAGCGAGGATTTCGGCATTAAAGCGCATCCGGATCCGGTAACGGCAAAGGCAAAAACCATTCTGAAAGACGAAATCGCCCGCCTTGCCGGGCAGGGGGCGGAGGCGCTTATTCTCGGTTGTACGGAACTTCCACTGGCGATAAACCCTTCGGATTCTCCCCTTCCCCTTCTTGATCCGGCGCTGCTTAGCGCCCGCAGGCTCATCCGCCTTAGCTCCCCGGAAAAGCTCATTCCCTGAATTTGGGTTTTGCCGCATACCCGGCCGGGGCTGTTCCGTACCGGGAGCGCGCCGTCCCCTAACTTAGGTACGTGCTTTCCCCCGGCGGCCTGTCGCGCCTCCAGTTGCCGGCAAGTATAGGCCGGCAGCTCCCCTTGTGGGTGGAGTTTTGCGCCTCTTCGAATCACCTGCCGATTGCTAAGAGGACGCGAGGGCGCAAAACTCCAAGCCGGCCGCAAGGCGGCCGGCAGCTCCCTCGTTAAAATGACGGTATATGCGTATCCTTCATCAAGGCATTTCCACGAGGCGTTCCAGACGGGGACCGCCGGGGCCGAGCTGGGCGGCGGCGCGGTTCTGCCATTCGCCGGCTTCGCTCCGGGAGGCGAGGAAGGCCCACAGTTCCCGGGCGGCGGCTTTGCCGTTGCCGTAAAGAGCGGCGGCAAGGTAGTAGGCGGTTTTGTAGTAATCGGCTTTGTCGGCGTAGGCGGAGAGGATGGGGCTACGCCCTATTTCCCCCGTAAGGGTTTCAAGGTTCGTGAACGTGAAATCGTATTCGCGGCGGATGAGTTCCTCAATGATAACGGTGTTCTGAATGAGGAAGGCGAACATGAGGTGTTCCTGGGCGCGGCTGTGGCGGCCGGAAAGCGAATAATAGAATCCCAGCAGGCGGTGCGCTTGTTCGACTTCCGTGTTATTATACCGGTACATGGTAAGAAAACGGACGGCCCCCTCCTGTTCAAGGGTACGGGTCATGGCCCGGCGGGTGAAGGAGGCGGAAGCCTCGGCGTAGGGGACCGTCTCCTCCGGCGCGCGCTGCCCGGCCGGGGCCGAGGCAGACCACAGGGTATCGCCCTCGATTATTAAGAGGAGGGTCCGCTCCATTTCGTTGTACGCGCGCTGGTTGTACTGCCCGTTCTGGGGGTTTTGCAGGGGGATGGTTTTGTAGATTCCGGCGATTTTATAGAGCAGCTCCGTGGCAAAGCCCTGGTTCTCAAAGAGGGCGCGCTGTTCCCAGGCTTTGCGGAATTGGTCAAGGGCGAGGGTGAGTTCCCCTTCGGCCCGGTACGTTTCGCCTATCCAGTATTCTGCCTCGGGGTAATCCTTGAGCCGCCCCAGGGCGCTCAGGGCCGCGGCAACGGAATTGTTAAAACTTTCCCGTGGAATGCGGTAATGGAGTTCTTCAAGGGCGGCTGCGGCTGCGGTGTAGGAACGCTCCCCGGCGTAGCGCTCCACCCGGTCAAGGGAATCCCCCAGGCGGCGTACCTCGGCCACGGACAGAAGACTGATAAAATCCTGTTCCATCCGCCCGTACATGGCCCGCCGCTCCCGCCGGGCGTCCTCGAAGGCCAGCAGGGCGTTCCCGTAATCGCCGTCCCGGTACAGATTCTTCCCCCGCTCAAGGGTATACCACCAGGGCCGGTTTGCCGGAACCTGCGCAGCAGCCGAAACCGCGCATATAAAGACAAGGGATATGATGAGCGGCGTCTGTCTTTTCATGTCAATTCCTGCAGTTTTCCAGTTCTTCCATAAAAGCGCCGTCCGCTTCGGCGGTGTTTAGTGTCCGTACCACCTTTCCCCGGCGGAAAATAAGCACCTTGTCTCCCGCCCCGGTGACACCCAAATCGGCGTGTTTGGCTTCTTCCGGCCCGTTCACCGCGCAGCCCATGACCGCCACAGTGATGTCCCTGTCCAGGGCGTAGAGAACGGGCATCCAGCGGGCGGTGAAGCCGTGGGTGTCAAAGCCGTGCCTGCCGCAGCGGGGGCAGGAAACGATGGTAACGCCCGGCCGCCTGAGCCTGCCCGCTTCCGCGGCCATTTCCGCGGCGGCGGCGAGTATCTCCCTGCCCGCGATCACCTCGTTTTCCACGGTGTCTGACAGGGACACCCGCAGCGTGTCGCCTATGCCCTCGGCGAGCAGGGCCGCCAGCGCGACGGCGCTGCGGGCCACCCCGGCCACGAGCGGCCCCGCCTCGGTAACGCCGATATGCAGCGGCGCCCCTGTCCTCTTCGCGAGAATCCGGTTCGCCTTTACAGTATCGGCAATTCCTGAGGCTTTCATTGAGACCAGTACCTTGTCAAAGCCGAATTCGGCAAAAACCGCCAATTCCCGCTCCGCGGCCAGGGCCAGGGCCTCCGCCCTGCCCATCCCTTCCTCCACCTGCCGCCTTAAGTCCGGGGGAAGGCTCCCGGCGTTCACCCCCACCCTGATGGGAATCCCCTTTGCGGCGGCTTTTTCAAGCACCAGACGGATCCGTTCCCTGCCGCCGATGTTGCCGGGGTTGACGCGGATTTTTGCTATGGGGAAATCCATGCACCGGAGGGCTATTTTGTAATCAAAGTGAATATCCGCCACGAGCGGCATGGTAACCATGGAGGCAAGCCGCCCCAGCGCTTCGGCGGCCCCAAGATCCGGCACGGCAAAGCGGAGGAGGCCGCAGCCCATACGGGCCAGACCCTCAATCCGCCCCGCCAGCTCTTCGGCGGCCTTGCCTTCGGTATCCGCGAGAGAAAGTCGGTCCTTCCACATGGTCTGAATAACCACGGGAAAATCGCCCCCGACGCCCACAGAGCCGACATGGGCGAAGCCGCCGATGGTGATCTCCCCGGAAACCCTCCCGTTCACTTTCTTACGCGATAAGCATGGCAAAGACCATCACGAACAGGGCCACGGTTTCGCACAGGCCTATGATGAGCATATAGTTGCCGAAGCCCTGTTCGGTTTCGGCGTAGGCGTCCGAGGCCGAGGCGGAACAGCTCCCCTGGGCATACGCGGAAGCGCCGATGGCAAGGCCCGCGAAGAGGCCCACGCCCAAAAGCTGAAAGCCGTTGAGCCGCTCCGTCCCGGCAAGCACGTTCATCAGAATAAAACCGTAAATGGTCTGGGTTAAGGGAGCGCCCGCAAAGGCCACCAAAATGAAAGGCACCGGCTTATTCTGAATGAAGCACTTTTTCCAGGCCCCGATAGCGGCCATGCCCGCCGCCCTGGCCCCCATTGCGGAACCCAGCGCCGACAGGCCCAGGCAGGCCCCAATTCCGATCTCGCCGACTAATCCGGTATCCATACCATATCTCCTTGTAAACTAATTTCAGTTTTCCTTTTGCTTTACCGCAAAAGGTTTATACGCATAACCGGACCATTCCATTCCCAAATGATTACCGGCGTATTCCAGAAGATTAAGACGCACCCCGTGGACAATAACCGAAAGGGCGTTCATCACGATATTGAGGGCGTGGCCGAAGACCAGAATCATCCCCGCGGCGAAAACCCTCAAAAAGAAACCAAGGCCCAGCGCGCCGAAACCTTCGGCGGGAATTGCCATGGAATTGAAACTTTGGGCGATAATACTCCCCGCCAGGCCCACCGCGAAAAGCCGTATATAGCTGATGATGTCCGCGAAACTCCCCACGGCGTTCAAAAAAATCGAAAGAAAGTTGGCAAAACTCTTCCCGATGTTTTTGAAAAAATTGCCGCCGTTCTGCTCCGCAAAGACGAAGTAGAGCGCCAGGCCGCCGCCGATAAGGTACACGGCGAAGGACGGCAGTCTCATTTTGAGGAGCATGAACAGCACGAGGAAGTACAGGCCCACCATCATGATAAGCCAGCCCGCCTGGGCCAGCGCCGTCAGGGAGGGAAGGAGTTTGCGGATATTTTTACTGCGGCCCCACACAAGCTGCGCCGCCCCGACGGTAAAGCAGAGAAACTGAATATTCCAGCGGGTTTTAAGGTCGTCTACCGGAACTTCCGCGGGCAGATCAAAAACCTTTCTTAAAACCGGGGAGAAGGCGGCCAGCGGCCCGGTGTTGTTAAAGGGCGGGATAATAAGGGCGCGCAGAAACGGCGGCAGGCGTTCTACAGGCGCGGCAAACCACGAGCCGGTAATGGCTCCCCATACCACCGTGCAGCACGAAAGCAGCATGAAGAGCTTTGCCGCATCGGGAACTTTGCCTCCCTTCTTTCTAAAGAAGAGACCCGCCGCCAGGGAGGCCGCGAAAAGCAGCAGGCCGTAAGCGGCGTCGCCGAAAATCATGGCGAAAAACAGACAGAAAAAAATCAGGTAGGAAAGGCTGATATCGTATTCCTGATAGCCGGGTATGGTCCCCAAAAAGGAGAACAAGGGCTGGATGATCCGCACAGCGGCGTTGTTTCTGACCAGGGTCGGCGGCCGGTCGGCCGCTTCGGCGTCCGCGCAGACCAAAGCCCAGCCGTTTTCCGCGGCGGCCCGCTTGAGCAGCCCCAGGCTGTCATGGGGAACAAAGCCGCAAAGCCACGAAACGGTGGATTGCGCGGAAGATTCTTCCAGGGTTTCCATGCCCGCATTCGCGGTTTCAAATTCAATCCGCTCCTGCAGCAGCGCCAGTTCCGCCTCCATGACGCCCCTGCGGAGCGCCATACGGGCAAGCTCCGCCTCGATTTCGGCGATACGCCGCCATATTTCCGTCATCCGCCCGTCAATTCCCGAAAGGGAAAGCACGGGAAAGGTAAAGGGCGGCGTCCCGGCAATTTCCGAAAGCGCGAAGGCCCTCACCCCCCGCTTGTCGCGGAAAATGACGATGAGTTTTGTTTCTTCCCCAAGGGAATCGTAGGTCTTCCAGGGAAGCTCATAGGGGATCAGCGTGATTCCCTGAGCGGCAAGCGAGGCAAGGGCCTTGTGGTCAAAATCCCCCCAGCCTTCAAGCCGCCGCCGCTCCTTGGCCTGGTACATGATCTGGTCTTGCAGTATCTTTTTCTCGTTTCCCATGCCCAAAATCCGGCGGACCATATCGTCCGCGTCCGCGGCAAGAGCGCCGCCGGCTTTGGAGGCCGAATATCTGCGCACGATGCCCAGCGCGTTCCGCAGCCTCGCCCGCTTTTCCAGCATCGCGCCCAGGGCGTCGGAGGAGACGTTCTTTTTTTCAACATGCAATACGCCGACTTCCCGCAGCTTTTCAAGGGAAGCCTCTCGTTCCCTCTCCATAACCACGAGGGATACTTTTTTCATGGGTACAATCATTCAGTTCATATTATACCGGATCGGGGGAAAAATTCAAGGCGGGGATTTTACCGGGGGTGCAACTTCTTTTTCGGGGCAATTAGGCGGCGGCGAGGATGAAGTTGCGGACCGAAGGACCCCAGAGCCAACTCTCCTCCTTCTTATCGCTTGCTAAGGAGGGAAAAATCCGTTATTTTGAAAAAGGTATGGGGGCGCTTCGGGGGCGGAAGGCGATTTGCCGCTTACCCCCGCAGAGGGCAGGGGGAAACTTCCCCCTCCTGTTAAAATCCTCAAAGTCCCAGAGACTCATAGACAAACGGACGAGGAGGCGCGGTTGATGAACGGCAAAAAAAACTTCAAATCCCTGACGGTTCTTGTTGTGGCGGCGGTATTGGTCATTTCCTGCGGGAGTTCCGGAAAAGCCAGGCACGGCCCTATTATCCCCCTTCCTGAGGGAAGTTTCTGGAAATATACCGATCCGTATGGAAGCCGTTACCAAAAATTCTTCGCCGGGGGCGGCTTGCTCGTGATTGACGATATAAGCAACGACAACCGCTGGTATCAGGAAGGTCCTACCGTCTATTTTTCGATCGATAGCGGCTATGTCGAGTACGAGGGAGAATGGGCCGACAGCCGGACCATTCGGGGCAGCGCTCGTGATCTTATGGGGGAGACATGGGATTTCGAGATGACCCTGGAAACCGACCCTGTCCTGCTGGAAGCGTACAGCCACCGTGAAACATGGGAAAGCGGTTCAGTCTTTCCGCCCTTTACCCGACCGCTCAGGGGCGCCAACGAAATACGGATCATAAATCCCAACGCGTTTTCCTTATCAATAGCCATTCGTGGCGACAGTGGCGGCGCCGAAGACGGCGGGGTGGATTTTAACGTGCCCCCTTCCGCTTTTAACTCGGTCTTTATCCCCGACGGCGGCTACTCAATATATTTTGTTTTTTCATACCAGCCTAAGATAGTTTACAGGGGAGACGGTTTTTACCTGTCTGAGTATGGATTTGAAATAGAAATCGCCCCGGCCGTTGACGGCAATTACGGTATTCGCCGGGTTAATTGATTCGAAAGTCTGGTTTAATACCCCGAGGCTTGCCCTAAACTTGACACGTAAAAGATCGCTTGCCAGGCGAAGGGCCTCCTCTCCCTGCCCCGTGTTTTTTTACCGGTTTTTGTCCCCGCGGCTAAAGCAAAACAGCCCCTCGCTCCCATATAGGGGGTATGAGGCACACACGTACATTAGCGCAGGGGGTGTGGTATGAGATACGCTCCCACATCAACAACCGGGAGCGCATCCTCAGCCTGCCAACGGCCGCTTCCCTCTTTGCCGGGGTTTTCCGGGAAACCATGCGCCGCTTCAGTT
>JAIROT010000285.1 GCA_031257385.1 Treponema sp. | reverse complement strand
ACAACATTTTCTACACAGCCATTACACGGGCAAGAGACAAGCTCCGTATCTATTGGACACCGGAAGTTGAAAAGCGGGTATTAAGCAGTATCAAGCCGAAGAATAATACCAAGGATGTTACCCTGTTGCAAGCGGCAATGGAATAGAAAATGAGGGGCATTACGGTGAACTATATATGTTTTGATACAATAAATGTCAAATACCCCCGGCAAAGCCGGGGGCTTGGTTTTTGTGAACCGCTCAAAGCGGTTAGTTTTGGAGCCGCCTAAAGGTGGTCGCGGGAACATGGCAAGACCTAAGAAGTACCATATCAAACTTACTGACAACGATGTTAAAACGATCCAATGTACGATACGGAAGAAAAACACATCCAGAACGATACGGGTGAGGCGCCACATACTGCCGGACCTTGACGAGCGACAAGGGAAAACACTCAACCATGAACAATCGGCCCGATCAAACGGTGTTTGTATCGCAACCGTCACCAATACGGCAGCAGCCTCTGTAAAAAGCGGATTGGAGGGGGTTCTTTCCCTCAAGCGAAGCGGGAATTCCAATAACGCGCGCCGGGCCCTTGACGGCAGGGTGGAAGCGATCATCATCGCGATGGCCTGCGGCCCCGTCCCCGGGGAACACTGCCGGTGGACGCTCCGGCTCCTTGAGGAAAAGTCCCGCCTTCATCTGGAAACGCCGGTCAGCAGGGAGGCGATCCGGAGGGCTTTTAAAAAAACGAACTTCAACCTCATCGCAAGGACTACTGGTGCGTCCCAAAAAAGAAGACGCGGAATTTGCAGCCTGCATGGAGGATGTCCTTGACGTGTATGAGCTGCCCTATGACAAAAACAGGCCGGTGGTGTGTATGGACGGGAAGCCGTATCAGCTTCCGGGAGCAGTGCGGGAACCCTTGCCCCCGCGTCCCGGCGGCCATGAAAAGCGGACAGTGAATACGTCCGCAAACGGCGCCTGCAGCATCTTTGTCTTCACCCCGCCGTGAGGGGGAATCCGGCAGGTGAGTGTCAGAGAGCGGCGGACCGCGGTCGATTGGGCTCTTGAGATCAAGTATCTTTCTGAGGTGATGTACCCGGACGCACAGAAAATAGTTTTGGTCATGGACAATCTGAACACCCATAAGCCGGCTTCGTTATACCGGGCATTTCCACCGGAAGAAGCCAGACGTGTTTTAAGGCGGTTTGAAATTCAGTACACGCCCAAGCGATTTTTAACGCGCAAATGAACAAGCTGAGTAAATAGCTAACCTACATGCCGCGAAGCTTGTTGTCGAGCCGTGCCTTGTCCTGGTTGGTTATTACGTTTTTGTCCACCAGGATGCTGGTAAGCTCAGTGAGGAAATCTTTAAGGTGTCCGAAATGATTGACTTCAATCGCCTCGATTTTATCTTCAAGTTTGATAAAACGGGCGTCAATCCTGCTTATATCATCCTTGGTGGCAAGTTTTTCAAAAAGGTCGCTCGTAATGGCTTGTTTGAAGCCGTATTTTAGGAAATTCATACCATGTCGGCTAAAGCCTATGATAAAAATAACCCCGGTGGTGACAAGCAACAGGGTCGCCGCTATAGGAGAAAAAGCGTTGATTGTATGCGAAGGGTACATACCCCGCCCTTCAGGGCGTTATAAAGGGTATGTACCCTGAGACAAATACCTTACCAATAAATTTCCTATCCAACGAAGATACCCAGGAGCTTGCTCCTGGGTTTTTCATTATATTGTTCAAAACATCCCAGCCGGTCAAGTTTCCAGTATAAACAGGGAGCCGGGGATTCGTTGTAGGGATTTTTCAAAATTTGCACTCTTTTTTTGCCCTTCCAGGAAGCGGCGGCAGGCCGCCGTCTTGCCCTCATGGTTGACCGGGGGTCCCGCCCATAGTGATATTCCCCCTTCAGTATCTGAAAGATTTCCGCTAACACCCGCCGCCGCAACCCCGTGCGCACCAGACCGGGCTTTTTGTATTTGACTGAACATTTTTTTTGGCATACCGGCGCACTTTTTTTCAAAATGTACTAGGCTTAAAATATGCCGAATTTGACGATTGAAGCCCCGGCCAAGGTAAATCTCCATCTGCGAATCAAGGAAAGGCGGCCCGATGGTTTTCACCATTTGGAAAGTATTTTCGCTGCCCTCGCGTTTGGGGATACCCTTCATTTTGAACTTCTTGATGAGGATGGGGCGCTGAAAATATGTATGGAAGGGCCGTTTTCGCCGAAAGAGGCGATTCTCCCTGAAGAAAATACCATATCCAGAGCCGTTTCCCTGTTCAGAAGCAAGACCGGCTGTTCGCAGGGGCTTAGGGTGCGGGTTGACAAGCGGATTCCTCTGGGCGGGGGCCTGGGCGGGGGCTCTTCCGATGCCGCTTCCACCCTTATCGCGCTGAACGCGCTGTATAAGACCAGCGGAGGCTTTCTTGGTGATGATTCCATGTCCGAAATAGCCGCCTTGCTGGGCAGCGACGTGCCCTTTTTCCTTGGAGAAACCGGCGTTTCCTATGTAAGCGGCCGCGGCGAGCGTCTTTTGCCCCTAAAAACCCCGGAAAGCCTCTTTTTTGTGCTGGTAAACCCCGGTTTCCCCAGCGAAACACCTGCGGCTTTCAGGCTGCTGGACGAATTCCGCGAAAAAACCGGAAAAAACGGCCCTGAAGCGAATCACAGGTTCGTCCAAAGCCCGGCCTTGAACATTCCAAACCCTTCTGAACTCTGCGAGAAACTTTACGCTTCCCCCTGTAATTGGCCTTTTGAAAATGACTTTTTGCCGGTTTTTTTGGATGATTCAGGGGGGGGGAGTGGCGCGGCCTACCGAAAAATTCTTACTGAATTGCGCGGCCTGGGGGCGGATTTCACGGGACTTTCCGGCGCCGGTTCCACCTGCTTCGGCGTTTTTAGCGGAAGGGAAGAAGCCCGGAAAGCCGAAAAAACCTTATTGAAAACCTGGAATTTTGTTAAAGTAACATTTTTACTTGCACATGGAGCTGTTCCGATATTAAAATGATATTACAGAAAAGGGCCGCCATAAAAGGAGATGCGCCATGGAGATAACAGATATTAGGGTCCGTAAAGTTCCCGGCGAAGGTAAGCTGAGAGCCTATGTGACGATTACATTCGATGATTGCTTTGTGGTGCACAATGTAAAAATCATCGAAGGTAAAAGCGGGATTTTTATAGCCATGCCGAGCCGTAAAACCAGAGCGGGGCTATACAAGGATGTTGCCCACCCCATTCAGCCGGAATTCCGCGCCGAACTCCAGAGAAAGATACTGGAGAAGTACGAATCCGGTGATGCGGATGATCTTTCGGTAGAAATTTAACGCGGCTGTCCTGCGGCTCCCTGCTTTTTCTCTCTGCTCTGCGCTCTGTTGCTATTGTCCCCGTTTTTATGCTATGCTGTTTCCTGCGGTGGGACGTCGGCAAGCGGTAAGCCACCGGTCTTTGGAGCCGGTATTCACAGGTTCGAATCCTGTCGTCCCAGTAGGGTTTTGTCCCGATAGAACGCGGGCTGCACCCGGTATACGGCGGCTCCGAATCTCCCCTCCGCATTGGATTTTGTCATGGTGCGGTATTTTTTTGAATGAGGTATACAAATGAGTCAGGTTGTGTTATCTGCTAAAAATCGTCAGAGTACCGGTTCCGCCGAGTCCCGCAGACTGAGGCGGAGCGGCCGCATTCCGGCGGTGCTCTACGGGAGGTCGGGCCGAACAGTCCCCCTCGATCTTGACGCCCAGGAATTTACACAGGGGGTAAAAAATATTTCCGAAAGTACCATCGTAAAGGTCGAGGCGGACGGCAAGTCCTATGACGCCTTTGTGAAAGCTACCCAGCGCAGCATTATAGACGGAAATATCCTCCATGTTGATTTTTACGAGGTAGAAAGCGGCGTGGTCTTGCGGGCCAGGGTTTCCCTTCATCTGAGCGGGAATCCCGTCGGTGTTCGGGAGGGCGGTATTCTTGAGAATCCCCTCCACGAAATTGAAGTTGAGTGTCTGCCCAAGGATCTGCCGGAGCGGATCGAAGTGGATATTTCCGGCCTCAAAGTTAACCAGTCCATCCACGTGCGGGACATTCCCCTGGGCAATGGCGTTAAGCTCATCTCCGGCGCGGATCAGGTTGTGGCCCTGGTGAAGTTCGCCAAGGTCGAAACGGCTCCTGTCGTCGAAACGGAAGCCGCTCCCGCAGCCGGCGCCGCCCCTGCGGCCGGAGCAGCTCCCGCAGCCGGGGAGAAAAAGGCATAACGGTTTTTGAAGCCGCCGTTACTGCCGCTTTAGAGGGCTGTCCGGCGGGGACGCGGTATCTTGCGGCCGTGTCGGGCGGAGCAGATTCGGTGGCCATGCTTACGGCGCTGGCCGCTCCTGGCAATTCGCCGGGGCCGGCTTTTGTGCTGCGCTGCCTGCATGTTGAACACGGGATTAGGCCGGCTGAGGAAAGCCGGGGGGACGCCGCTTTTGTGCGGGAGCTCTGCGGAAAACTGGAAATACCCTGCAAAATTGTGTCAATAGCGCCGGGAAAAATTGCCGCTGCGGCCAAACGCCGGGGGATAGGCATTGAGGCCGCCGCACGTCTGTACCGTCACCGGGCCCTGCTCGGCGAGGCCCGCGCTATTGAAGCCGAAAGCGCCGCGCCTGTCCGCATACTTATTGCCCACACGAGGGACGACGCGCTTGAGACCGTGTTGATGCGGATTCTGCGGGGAGCGGGGCCGATGGGCCTTTCGGCAATGCCCGCAAGACGGGGGCGAATTCTGCGGCCCCTTTTGGCGCTGGGCCGCGCCGAAGTGCTCCGCTACCTGGGTGAAAAAAATATCCCCTGGCGGGAAGATTCCACCAACGCCGACACCCGTTTTCTCCGCAGCCGGATACGCCGCCGCCTTATCCCGTTTCTAAACGAATATTTCCCGGCCTGGCAAAAGGGCCTTGCTGCCCTGGCCGAAACTCAGTCGCTCACCGCGGCTTTTATCGACGGGGAAACCGGCCGGGTAAACTGGACTGCCGCGGGCGGCGGCGCTGGAAGCCGCATCCTCAGGACGGACGCGGAATTTTTTTTCGCCCGGCCGGTCATTATCCGCGAGGAAGCCCTGTTTCGGGGCATAGACCGGCTGCTGTCCGGCAAATCCCTCCCGATAAAACGCGCCGGCATCAGGCGCTTTTGCGGGGGACTCACCAAAGCCGCCGATTTGGGGCCGGTTCGGGTCAGGCGGGAAGACGGCCGCATACTGGTTTCGCTGAAAAAACCCAGGGCCGCCGAAAGCGGGTTTTCGCTGTTGATTAAAGCGCCGGGCTTATATACTCTTAGAAAGGCAACTGTTGAAGTAAAGCCCTGCTCCGAAAAAACGGCCGGGGTCACCGGGGGCTTTTACGCTTTTTTGCCCCTGGCCCTGCGGCGGAATTGTAAGGGCGATTGTATCGGCGGGAAATGCGCGCCGCCTGAATTGGGCCGGAGGGAGCGGGTTTTGAGCGCTCTTGACCGGCTGGGAACGGCAGCCTTCATCGGCAAAGACGGGACGCTGCTTTGCAGGGAAGTTCCGAAAGACGCGGAGAAGGAAAAGCTCTGTGTGGTAATTGTCAAAACAGGGGTTTAATATTTTTTAACCGCCCTGAAGGGCGATTAAACCCCTCGGAGCCTGTGGGACTTGTGGATTTTTGGGCTCCTTTGGGAGTCTGCAAGGTAGAAAATGCACAAAATTGTGCATTTTCTTTATCATTTGGGCTAAAGCCCCACAGACTCCTCGGCACGAATAACAATATGAGGTGTATGGATGTTTAACAATCAAAACGACAAGCCGCCCGAACGGGGGCCGCGTCCGCCTTTGCAGGGAAGGAGGCCGAATGGCTTCGCCCTTGTTTTTTTTCTCGTCGCCGCGGGACTGTTCGCCGCGTATTTTTTCAGGGGTGAATCTACCCCGGTAAGGGAGATACGGTATTCCGATTTTACCCGTTTCCTCGATCAGAACCAGATCGAATCCGTTACGATTCGCGACAACAATACGCTGGATATTTTTCTAAAGGGGACTTCCGGCCAGGAATCGGCCCGGCTCAAAACCCGCATCCCCTATAATGATCCCAGCCTGCTTACTTCCCTGCTTGAAAAGGATGTCAATATCTCCGGCGCGGTGTCGAGTCCGAGTCCCTGGCGTGTTGTCCTGGAATTACTGCCCTGGTTTATCGGCTTCGGCTTTATCTGGTTTATGTTCAGGAACATGCAGGGCGCGGGGAACAAGACTTTCCAGTTCGGAAAGAGCAGGGCCAAGCGCTATCAGGAAGAAGGGAAGAGGGTGAGTTTTGCCGATGTGGCGGGACAGAAAGACGCCAAGTTTGAGCTTGAGGAAGTGGTGTCCTTTTTGAAAAACCCGCAGAAGTTTACCAAGATGGGCGCGCGTATCCCCAAGGGCGTGCTTCTGGTGGGAATGCCCGGTACGGGCAAGACCCTTATGGCCCGCTCGGTGGCCGGCGAGGCGGGGGTTGCCTTCTTTCATATGTCGGGTTCCGATTTTGTGGAGATGTTTGTCGGCGTAGGCGCAAGCCGTGTCCGCGATCTTTTTGAACAGGGAAGACGCAGCGCGCCCTGCATCATTTTTATCGACGAGCTTGACGCGGTGGGCAGAACCCGGGGCGCGGGTTACGGCGGCGGCCACGATGAACGGGAGCAGACACTGAATCAGTTATTGGTCGAAATGGACGGTTTTGATTCTAAAGACGGGGTGATAATTCTCGCCGCAACCAACCGGCCCGATGTACTTGACCCGGCGCTGCTGCGGCCCGGCCGCTTTGACCGGCAGGTGGTGGTCGCCATGCCCGACATCAAGGAGCGTGAGGCGATACTGCAGATACACGCCGCGAAAATCCCCCTGAACAAGAAGGTGGACCTTGCCCGTGTGGCCAGGGCCTCGCCGGGCATGAGCGGCGCGGACATTGCCAACCTGGTCAACGAGGCAGCCCTGTTAGCCGCCCGCCAGGATAAGCCGGAAGTGACGATGGGCGATTTTGAGGAAGCCAGGGACAAGGTGCTCATGGGAGTGGCCCGCACAACCCTGGTGGTCTCCGACAAGGAACGCCGCATGACCGCTATTCACGAAGCGGGTCATGCCCTGCTGCACTATTACCTTAAAAACTCGGATCCCCTGCACAAGGTCACCATCGTTCCCCACGGACGGGCATTGGGCATGGCCCTGTCCCTTCCCGAAGAGGACAGCTACAGCCGTACCAGGGGCTGGATCGAGGACCGTATCGCCATTTGTTACGGCGGCTGGCTTGCGGAAAATCTTTTTTACAACGAGACTACCACCGGCACCAAGCAGGATATTCAGCAGGCCACCGAAATGGCCCGCCACATGGTCTGCGAATGGGGCATGGCCGAAGAACTGGGGCCTGTAGCCTACGGCCAGGAGGAGGAACCCATTTTCCTGGGCAAGGAAATCGCCCGCCATAAGGATTATTCCGAAGACACGGCCCAGCGCATTGACAAGGCGACTGAGGAAATCCTTGACCGTATCAGGAATAAGGCCCGGGAAATTATCGAAAGCCACAAGACCGGGCTGGAAAGACTTGCCGACGAGCTTATCAGCCGGGAGACCCTGGTGGATGACGAGGTCCGGGAAATTCTGGGCCTGCCTCCAAGGGAGAATGCCGGTTCCCTGAAGGAACCGGATTCACGCCGAAAGAATCCGCGCCGGCCTCCCAGGGATAACTGAGGAAACCCGGTGAAACCCCGCCGCGTTACGGCGCGCTTTCTGCCGCTTCTGTTATTTGCCATTGCCCTTTCAGGCGTTTACGCCCAGGCCCGTGGCGGAAACGGGGAAGCGGCTGAGGGGGATTCCGCTATGGCGGAACGGTATTTTCTTTGGGCGGAACGGGTGGTCTCCGAAGGGCGCTGGCAAGAGGCCCTGGCCGCCCTTGAGCGGGCCGCCGATTTTGCCGATGTTTCTTCGGATATTTCCTGCCTCCTCGCCCTTGCCCGTTCCCATGAACAGAAGAGCAGGGGGGCGGTCCTGGAAGCTCTGGAACGGGCGCTTGAGACAGACCGCTGGAACCGCTGCAGCCCTTCCCTGGCCCGGCTCCTGGAGGCGGAGCAGCTTATCGCGTTGCGCAATTATTCCGGCGCTCTCGCCCTGCTTGACCGTATTTCCGAGCCTCTGCCCCAGGCTGTCCCGGTATACGGCTTCTTCCCGAACAGCCCCTCGCTGCTGCGGCTTGCGGCCCTCAAGGGGCTTTGCGGAAACTCCGCCGGGACGCTGACCGAAACCCCGGGATCGCCCCGGGCCCTTGTCGAATTCCGCCGCCGCATGGGGGAAGCCCTTGACCGCTATCCCCGCGATCCCCGTCCCCTGAGGATTTTTTTTGAGTATGCCCGGAACAGAAATCCCGGACCGGGCGATCAGGACATAATGGATCTTGCCCTGCGGCGTCTGCCCCTGCTCCTGGAAGCCGATCCCGAACTGGCGTGGATGGCCGCCCCCTTTATCCGTGATACGGAAGAAGCCCGCCGCCTGATGGCGGCTTACCGCTCCGGCGGGCTTCTTCCGGCTAAAAACGGCAATTTCCGGCCCAATCGCGCGTCCGTCACGGCGGCGCTGAAGCTGGGGCTTATCGGTGAAGAGGAAGCGGCTGCGGAGCTTTTCGCCCTGCCGGAGGATTCCGCCGCTCAACTTGCGCCTAACGGCGGGCCTGTTCTTGACAGGGAACTGATTATCCTGGCCGGCGATTTGCTTCAAAGCGGGGCCGGGCGGAAGCTGTTCGCCGAAAAACTCCTCGGCTTTTCCGGCTTTATCACCGCCGATGACGACAGAGACGGGTATCCTGAAAGCCGCGTCCTGTACCGTAACGGAACGATTAGGGAATTTACCCATGACGCGGATCAGGACGGCCTTATGGAACTGGTTGTTTCGTTTGACTCAGGGGGCGCCCCCCAATGGGCTTTGCAGGTAATGGCCCCCGAAACCGGGATGCCCGCCCTGCCGCTAAAGGACGGGGATCGCCTGAAAGCGCTGATCCTTTGGGAACAATACCCTTCGGTAGAGTGCGTGGAATTTGGAAAGACCGCCTACATCCCCCGGCCCGGCGATTTTCAGTTTGCCCCGATCCGTTTTACCGAACTTGCCGGCAACGGAAGCTATTCGGGCCTTCTTTTTCCCGTAATGGAATCTCAGCTTTCCCGCCTGACTGTGCGGTCTTTGGTTTCTTTTTCCCTTTCCATTGAAAGGCCCAGCCTTGAATTTGAAAACGCCCTGGAAAGGATAGACCTTGACCGGGGCATACCCCTGCGTTCCGTGGAAATACTGAACGGCCGGACCGTATCGGAAACCAAATTTGAAAAGGGGAAGCCGGTACTACAGAGGCTGGACCTCAACCTGGATTCCCGAATGGAAACGATACGCCGCTTCCGCCCTCTGGCAAACGGGGATGATCCACTGGATTATAAAAAGATTGTGGAATATTCCGAGAGCGACTGGGATGGTGACGGAATCTATGAAATTGCCGAAGAATATAGAGAGGACGGCTCTGTCGTGTATTTATGGGATATGGACGGAGATGGAATTAAGGAGTATTCTGAAACAAGAAGAAACAGAGAATGAAAGCAATGGAACGGAACGCGGTCAAAAAAATATTTTTTTCGATTTTGCGGTCAGCGGTAAAACTCCCGTTTAAGGCTTTGCCGCTCTTGTCCCTGTGCCTTGTCACCTCCTGCATCACGGTGGAAATTCAGGAACAAAGGCTCGCCCCCCGCCGTTCCACCGGCGATGTCCGGCTGGACGATATCAGGAAACAGATTGAAGAAAACCCCGCCAGGGCCATCGATCTAATCGGCATATACCAGGAGATATACGGAAGCGGAACAGGGGAGACCGCCGCAACCCTTTTTGACTTTGAAAGCCGGGCGGTGAATAATCTGCGCGCTCTTCAGGCCAGGGCCGTTGCCGAAGGGCGCTGGGAAGACGCCTCTTCCTTAAGCCGTTCCCTTGCCAGCCTTGGGGTGCAGGCGGAAAGCAGCGGACAGGAACCGGATTTTATTCTCGCCGACGCAAAGGAAAAACTCTCCCAGGGTAACGATCTGGGGGCCTTTCTCGCGGCGGTTCAGGCCCATGAACTGCGGCCCCTCGGTTTCGATGACGCATTGCTTTTCCTTGAACGTGCGGTAACGGTCAGGCAGCGCCGGACCGCCGCCTTCTTCAATGCCGCGGCAAGCAGCACTACCGCGGGCCAGTTGCTGAATATACCGGCGCACTTACACGAATACGCCCAGGGCAGTGACAACGTGACCGACATGATCCGGGGGGTGGCAACCGTCCTCGTTGACCGGGGGATCAGGATAGAACGTGGAAGGGGAATGCCCGACCGGGTTTTAGGTTCGGCGTTTTTTGTGGATGCGTCAGGACTGCTCATCACCAACTATCATGTAATTACCAGCGAGGTTGATCCCAAATACGAAGGCTACTCCCGAATGTACATACGCCTGGGAGATTCTACCAGTCCCCGTTTTCCCGCCAAGGTGCTCGGCTGGGACAAGGCGCTGGATCTGGCGCTGATAAAAGCCGAATACAAACCCGACTTTGTGTTTTCCATTGTGGATCGGGTGATCCCCCAGGTGGGCGATACGGTGCTGGCTATCGGTTCACCCGGCGGGCTTGAGAAAACCGTAACCTCCGGAATTGTCTCGTCCCTGAGCCGGCGTTTTTTGCAGATAGGGGACGTTATCCAGATTGACGCCTCGATAAATCCCGGCAATTCCGGCGGGCCGGTGGTGGACACATCAGGGCGGCTCGTGGGGATTGCCTTCGCGGGGATAGAACAGTACCAGGGGCTCAACTTCGCCGTCCCCGCGGAACGGCTCGCCGCCGCCCTTCCCGCGATGATCAGGGGCGGCAAGGCGGAACGGCCCTGGCTCGGCCTTGCCTTAAGCGAATCCGCTTCCGGGGCGGAGATCATCTACGCCGCGCCGAACACCCCCGCCGCGGAACACCGCCTGACTGAGGGCGACATCATCAGAACCATAAACGGCCGGCGGATCAGCGCCCCCCAGGGACTGCTTATCCCCGCCCTGCAGGACAGTATCTTTCAGTTCCGGCCCGGTGAACTGGTGGCGCTGGAAACATCCGGCCCCGGTTCAAATGAGGTAAAGCGCCGGGTTATGATGAGCGTCCCCCGTCCCGACCTCCCCCTTTCTGAGGCCGCCAAAGTGGACAGCCGGGAGCGGATCGCCGCCCCCCTGTTCGGCATGCTTCTTACCCCTTCGCAGGGAAAGTCCTTTTCCTCGTTTTATCAGGTTAAAAAAGTGATACGGGGTTCCATTGCCGACGAGGCGGGCATTTCCGATCAGGACCCGGTTTCAATACGGGGCTTCCGCATTATGGAAAAAGACGGCTACGCGCTGATGGATATTGATGTGAAAAAACGCCGCATGGGTTTCATGGAAACTTCCATGCGGCTTCCGGCCTGGCTTGATTCTCCTGACACCCTGTAAATGGCGGAGCGGCAATCCGTTCCCGCTTTGCCGGAAGCGAAGACCGCATGGCGGAAATCAGCCGTTCCTTCGGTACACGTCAAAACCGCCTCACCTTTTAGGGGATAGGGGAATGTGGTTAGACCGGCCTGAAAGCCCTTATAACGGGGTTTTTGGGCGTCAAAATTCCCATAATTATATCCCTTGTTATTTTCTTTGTTTTGCGCTATAATATTTACAGATGCCAAAAGGTATGGGGGAAAATGACAATGAAAAATATATTGTTTTACAGGGTAATGCCGGGTGTCGCGCTGGCAGTATGTCTGGTTTTTGCCGGCTGTGCGATGGAAGCTGAGGAGGACGAGGGCCTTCCTTCCCCCAAGGGCAAATTTACGCTTACAGGCGCTTCCATGGCCGACAGTCAGTATGCCTTTATTCTGACCGCGCTGCCAAGTCCAAGTGAAGACAAACTATTGGGTATAAGCGATTCGAATAAAGACGGCAGTAAGCTCAAAGGCGCCCAAATAAAGGACGGGACCGTAAAAATTCCCCTGTATGTGTGCGACACTGCCGGAAAGGTTAAAAGCTATGACGGGGACCATACCGGCGTGAACATCAAAATCTATATTTCCACTCAAAAAGAGATGACGCAGGATGAAATTGTAAATGCCGAGAAATACATCACCTTCACCAATGTAACTTTTGAGGGCGGTAAAGCTGAAAAAAGTGTCGAGGCTGCGTATAACAAAAAACTGGACTGACAAAAGCGCGGCGCTTAAGCTGCCCGATTGCCCGAATTTCCCCATTCGGGCCGGAACCGCGGCCCGGCGGCTTCCTTCTCCGGCATTTTATCTTAATAAAAAGGCAAAAATAGTATAGCATTCGAACTATGGCGATTGTTGCGGTATTATTCAGGATAATCGGCAGTCTCTGCCTCTTCCTTTACGGGATGAAGGTGATGAGCGACGGCATCCAGCAGGCCGCCGGGGACCGGCTGCAGCGGGTGCTTAACTTTATGACCGGAAACCGGTTTATCGCGGTAATTACCGGTTTTGCGGTTACGGCCATTATTCAATCATCGTCGGCTGCCACAGTAATGGTGGTGTCCTTTGTCAACGCCGGCCTTCTTACCCTTACCCAGTCTATCGGGGTGATCATGGGGGCCAATATCGGCAGCACGGTTACCGCCTGGGTTGTGTCGCTGGTGGGATTCTCCCTCGACCTTTCAGAACTGGCCCTTCCTGCGGTGGGCGTAGGGTTTGTCTTCCGCATTGTAAAGTGGAAACACCAGGATCTGGGAGAGGTGATCCTGGGATTCGGCCTGCTTTTTATGGGCCTTGACACTCTGTCCAAATCCATGCCCGCCCTGGAAGGCAATTTCAGTATCATTGAGGCGGTATCCAGCCTGGGCTTTTTGTCTTACCTGATCGGCGCGGGCGCGGGGCTGGCGCTTACCCTGATCACCCATTCATCCGGCGCCTCCACCGCCATCATGCTGACCATGGCTTTTAACGGCGTGATTACTTACGAGATGGCCGCCGCGATGATCCTTGGCGCCAACATCGGCACTACCATTGACGCGGCCTTAGCCGCCATCGGGACCAAAACCACCGCCAGGCGCGCCGCCCTGGTCCACGTGCTTTTCAACGTGGCCGGCGCCTGCTGGGCTTTACTTCTCCTTAAACCCCTGCTGGCCCTGGTCGGCCTGATAATGCCCGGAACCGTCCTCCCCGGTATGACCCATAATCCCATGATCCCGGCACATCTGGCAATGTTCCACACGATTTTCAATGTGGCAAATACCCTCCTCTTTTTGCCCCTTGTCAAACCTTTTGCCTCGCTGGTTTCGTTTATCATCAAGGAAGACAAAACCGAAAAAGCCGCTCCCGAACATTACCGGCTGGTGTACTATTCCGGCGCAATCCACGACACGCCGGAGCTTAATATCCTCCGGGCGGAAAAAGAGATACGCGATATGGCGGGCCTCTCCTCTTCAATGTACGCCCGCTTCAGCGGCGTACTGCGGACCCTGCGGGAAACCGGGGATAAGGAAGCCGCCGTCACCGCCCTTACGGATGAACTGAGACAAAAGGAAGCATACGCCGATGAAATGCGGGAAGCCCTCACTTATTTTCTTATGGAGTGTACCCGTGAGCAGCTCAATTTCCGTTCAGAGCACCGGATATCCCAATTGCTGCGGATAATCTCGATCCTTGAGGACATGACTGACGACAGTTACGCCATTAGCCTCCTGTTGGAACGGAGCGTACGGAAAAAGCAGCTATTCAAGGGAAAAGAAATGGACGCGCTGGTTCCCTATGTAAACCAGGTGGAAGATTTTCTCGCTGTGGTACGGGAACACCTGGGCCGCAAGGTTTCGGAGGAGCAGATTGCCTATGCCAGAGAATTGGAAGCCGCCATTGATAAATCCCGTAACAAACTCCGCAAACTTGGCCGCAAACGAATCGAGGCCGGCAAGGACGTAAAAACAGAACTGCTCTTTATCGACCTGGTCCGCCGCATCGAAAGGCTTGGGGATTACTGTATTGAAATCGCCGAAACCATCGCGCGGTAGATAATTACTTAACTAAGCCAGGCACTTTAATCGAATTGAGCAGCCGGTTCAGGGCTATCAGAGGATCTTCGTAGCGTTCTATGCGGAAGCGGAGTTCATAGTGCTTATCGGAAATGATCCGTATTGTTTTGCCGATGCAGTCGGGCAGTTCCCTGGAGCCGAGATCGGGGAAATATTCGGGTTTGCGGGGAATAAAAGTGCAGCGGTTGCCGTCCCTGCGGACTTCGCCGAGGGCGGCAGGGACAGGCACGAGGAAAATAAGGAAATCCGATTTTCCTCCGCCGATGGTAAAACTGTAGCCGGACTTTAGGGCGTGGATGTTCCGCTTGCCGATGAACGTGTTTTGATCTTCCACGAACAGATTCAGGAGTACCGGGCCGCCCGAGAATTCCACCGGCATGGCGAGGGGCCGGTGGTCCGCGTAGGGGTTGGTCCGCTGTTTCGGCCGGCTGGCGGCGAAATCCGCCAGATCCTTGCTGTGATCCTTGAAGGGCGGCAGGTTCTCCTCCGGGGCCGGGGCGGAAGCCTGGCGTGACGGCGCCGGGCGGGGTGACACGGCGGCCATGGCCATTGCCCGGTTGGGGCTTCTTTGAATCCGCCGGGTAACCAGAAATATGATCAGGCCCGCAACGAGCAGGCCAAGAACGGCAATACCGATAAGCAGGGGAAGCCCCTCTCCCGAAAGGCGGGACGGCCCGGCTGCCCCGGCCGGCTCTGCCGGCGGCGCTTGAACAGGCGGGGCAGCCGCCGGCTGGGGGGCTTCGGCGGCCGGGCTGGGCGTGTCATTCCGGCTGCCTGCCGTCGGAACCGCCCCGGCGGGAGAGGTGACTTGGTCTTGACTTGGCGGCGCGTCCGGGGTCTGGCTTACGGGCCTGTCCGCAGCCTGGGCCGGCGGCGGCGCGTCCGGGGTCTGACTTGCGGGTCTGTCTGCCGCCTGGGCCGGTGGCGCGTCCGGCGCAGAACTTGCGGGTCTGTCTGCGGCCTGGGCCGGCGGCGGCGCATCTGGGGTCTGACTTGCGGGCCTGTCCGCGGCCTGAGCCGGCTGTACCGGCCGGGCGGGAGCGGCCCGGGGCAGGGGCGCCCGTTCGGAGCCGGGCATATTTACCAAAGGCTTTCCCGGACTGATCCGCGCATAGTAAAAATCTATCCCCTGGCGGCCCAGGCGGATCTTTGTCTCATTGATCAGATTGCCCAGGCCTGTATCGTCATAAGACCGGGAATCGCTTCCCGGCGGCAGTGCGCCCTCCCCGTCGGAAACGAGGACAATCTTCTTTGGCCGGGAGGGGAGGGAGGCGGCGTAGCTTTCGGCAAAATTCAGGGCCGCCGGAATGTCCGACCAGAGGTCAAGCGGGTACTGTAAAAACATCCGCCCGATAATGGTTTCCAGTTCGCCCCGGCCTTCAAAACGGCGGGCAAAATCTACTCTGGGTTTGTCTGAAAAAGGTATCAGATGGAAGGTGTCGCCGATACGGAGGAATTCCCTAAGAAAAGCCCCCGATATGTAGTTGTGCACATCCTCATAAGAATCGCTCATGCTTGCTGAGGTGTCCAGGAGCAGTATAAGATCAATGGGACCGGTATTCTGTCCGTATACGAAAAACGCGCCGAGTATCAGTATAAGGGCGATACCAGTTTTTTTCATAAACACCCTCCTTAACGGCCCGTTAAACGTTTGCCGCCCTTATCTGTTCCGCCACATAAGAGACCGTCTCGCCGTTGATCGTAAAATCAAACTGTTCTCCCACCGTCCTATTAAGTATAGCGCCTCCGAAGGGGGAAAGATAGGAAATAATATCGTTATCCGGGTCTGATTCCCAGGGTCCCAAAATCGTGTATTCCTCCTTCCGGTCCCTGGTTATGTTATGTAACACTACTCTGGTACCGAAAGAGACTTTCGAGGTGTTAATCGAATTCGGATCAAAAATCTGGGACCGCTCAATTTCGTCCTTGAGTTTTGCCACCGTGGAATTGAGAATTTCCTGTTTTTCTTTTGCGGCCTTGTACTCGGCGTTTTCCCTGAGGTCCCCAAGGGAAAGGGCGAAGGCGATTTCCCTGGAGTTGGCGGGGACTTCCTCGTCCATGATACGGGCAAGCTGCCGCTGCTTTTCCCCGTACTTGGCGGAGGTGACGATAAGGCCGCGGGAAACTTTCTTTTCCACTTCGTCGCCGAAGAACTTGAACTCCGGATGCTTGTTCTGGATTCTGCTCCGCAGATTCAGCTTGTCCTGGGGGTCAAGGTCTTTCACGTCGTTGAGGAAGGTATAGATACGGATGATTGTGTCCTCGTCGGCCTGATCGATAAAGGAATAAAGGCTGCCTTCCTTGAACAGAATCGTATACACGAGTTTATTTATCTTGCGGTTTTCGCTGGTATCGCGGTGGTTTTCTATTTCCCGGTAAGTGAGGTCCAGAATGTGAATCAGGGTAAAAAGCCGCTTTTCAAGGGAAATATTGGCCGCCCTGAACCAGTCCGTGTCGGCGGCGTTTTTGAAGAGCCACACCACCGCTTCCCTGCAATCCTTGAAATTCTCAAAACAGTCAACGGCCATGGCGGTGAGTTTCTCCCCGTAACCTTCTTTTTCCAGTTGGACGATGATCGAAGGGGCAAGGGCGTAGGGGAAGAGTTTTACATAAATATCCGCCCAGCCGGAAACAAAGAGTTGCACATTCTGCAGAAATTCTTCCTTGAGCCTGTTGTCCTTGAGGTTTTTGAAAAGGGAAGGGATATCCTCAATGTCTTCGAACAGTTCGGCAAAGTTAAGGGAGAGACCGGTTCCCAGATGGGGGTATTTCCCGGCGAATTCTTTTATCAAAAGGCAGGAAGCCACCGTCTCGTCGCTCCCCCTGTTTGAGGAACGGAGGAAGGCGGAAAAATAGGCCAGCATCTCGGCAAAGAATTCGGAATCCGGTTCGACGTCTTTCAGGTTCATAAAATTACGGAGGGTCACGGCCCGGTCAAAGAAATTCCGCTCCGCCTTGAATTCATTGTAGAGTTTTTCTTCCATGCTGATGGGCCTGTCCCGCACGGTAAAGAGGTCGATGTTGTCGGGGTTAATGCCGAAGCCCGGATCCGATTTGAGGATTTCCCTTGCCTTGCCGCTCCAGGTGGACCATTCACCCGCGGAAAGCACCGACGGGGAAAGCTCCGCCTTTATCCGTTTGATATCGCAGGAATTGCCGAAGCTCTTAATCACGGTTCTCAGCGCCCAGGCGTGTTCGGTTTTTACCTTTTCGTGGAGTTTTTCCTTTTTCCAGGTTGCTTTCAATACCCAGATGTGGTTTTTGGATAGGGTTTGCAGCGCGCCCACGGCCATTTTAAGGGACATGGAGTGCCCCCGCTTTTTGGCAAAGTCGATGAATATCTCATCGCCTTCTATGCCGGCGATACGGCCTACCCCCCAGGTGCGGTGATACACGAAATTGCCCTTGTCAAAGGCGATATGCTTTTCAAAATCGGTGATCGCCTCGTGGACATTGCGGTAATTCTGGGACAGGTTGGAAATACGGATGTATTCCTCAAGGTGACTGTGGGCGGCGTATTTTTTCCGGTAGCACTCGACAATTTCTTTTCGGGCGTGCACGTCCCTTCCATCGTACTGTAAAACTATTTTGAGGATGCTGATGGCCGTATCAATGTCATTGTCCCTGCAGACGGCGTATACATCATTGAGCAATATCACCGCCTTGTCTTCGCTGATGTTCTTGCCGATTTTTTTCTGTACATGGAGAAAAAAGTCTATGTCCTCAGGGCAGAAGACCAGGAGCTTTCCCCAAATTTCCCGCACATTGGTAAAAGCCTGCTTGTTGATATAGCGGTGCAGGGCCTTCTTGTAGTACTCCATGGCGGTTTCGGTATCGCCCTGTTTTTCATAGTGTTCCGCCAGGGCCTTGGCAATGTCGGCTTCTTCATAGTCAACCTTAACAAGCCGTTCCCAGATGCCGTACAGGGCTTCTTCTTCGTTGTCGTTTTTGTAACAATCGATCAAGGTACGCAGGGCGAATTTGGATTCCCCGTAATCAAGAATCCGCTCGCAGAGGTATTTAACAATGCCCCACTTGTGGTTATCCACGAAAATCGTTACCAGGCTGATCATGGCGGAATCGTCGATGATCTGCCGGGAAAGGGCCACCATGCCTGAAAGGTACAGGGCGATAATGCTGTTCTTGGTATGGGTCAGGTGCTCGTCGCAGTTTTTCTTGAGATCGTCAAGAAGCCGTCCGTCCTTCACCCCTTTCAGTAAACCGTCAAGCTCCTTAAACTGGTTGGTCGAATAATTGCTGAGGGTGGCCCTGGTCCATTTTTCCTCGTTCAGCATTTCCTGTACGTTCTTCAATAGAGTTTCAGACATCAATTAACTCCTTAAGGCCCTCTACCTGGTATACCGTTCATAAATTTCAGAATCGGTAATCTTTATTTTCAACAAGACTTCCTCGATCAGCGCCGTGTCTTCCCCGGTGTTTTCATAGTGATCTACCAGCCAGAAATACCGGTTCAGCAAACGGGGCTTTGTAAGCGAATCCCGTCCGGGGTTGTTCCGGCGCTCCGTTTCCAGGGAAAAGATCGACTGTTTCAGCCTGCCGACTTCAACCTGCTTGAGTTCCCGTTTTACAGAGAAAAGTCCCCACAGGCGGCCCCACACCGGTATCCACTCCGAAAGCTCAGCCCCGCTGTAACCGCGCTCGGCGGCCAGCCGGTCCCGCAGCCGCAGGATAAGCTCTGACTCCATGGAGCGCAAATCGATTTTGCCGGGATCCAGAAAAAAGGCCTCCCGAAACAGGGCCTTGGCGATCCGCTCTTCCCCCAGCAGGGCGTTTACATCGGCCAGTTCCGCCAGGGTTTCGCTGTCCTCCCGTTTGAACCGGATCGCCTGTTCCAGATACTTCAGAGCTTCAATGTAATTGCCGACCCCCTTGTAACAGCGGCCCACCAGCAGCAGCAGCCCCGGATCATACTGGTTTACCCTGTCTCCCAGAAGATCCTCAAAACAACGCAGGGCGCTGGAAAACACATAACGCTGTACCGCGTACTGGCAGTCGTCATAGGCCGCGTCAAAGCGGTCCAGAAAAACGTAGTACTGCTTCAGCCGGGAAAGGATAAACCCGCCCTTCTCATACGGATTTTGAAACTCTTCAAGCCGTTTGGTATGTTCAAGCCACCAATGAACGCACTTAAGCGCATATTTGACTTCTTCGTTATCAAAATCAGTTTTAAGCGCCCCCTCCAGCAGCTCCGCCGCTCCGATGGCATCCGAGGCTTTCAGTTTATTATAGGCCTTCTGAATAAGCCCCGCTGCCGGCTGTTCCGTATCCATCTTACTATATTATCGTATTATACCATTTTAAGCGGATTTGACAATAGCGATTTGGAAAGAATACAAGGGGGGCAACTTCTTTTTCGGGGCATTCAGGCAGCCATGATAAAATCCCGAACCGAAGCGCCCCATATCCCGCTCTCTTCCCTGGCTTTAAGGGTCACCATGTCCTGGGCGGTCGCCTCATTCCACCTCATCCCCGCCTGTTTGCAGCGTTTTTGCACCACCGTCTTGTTCCCGCTTTCTATCGG
>JAIROT010000068.1 GCA_031257385.1 Treponema sp. | reverse complement strand
TTTTTATTTTATTTCCCCCCCCCCCCCCCCCCCCCCCCACACACATGAATTCGCTAACCTTCTAAAAAAATTTGCCCGGAAACAGGGCGCGTCATTTTTTCTCATAAAACGCCGCGCTGCCGGCGCTGCCGGCGGCATGTCTCCGTATGGGGGCATAGCGGCTTTTTGTATTTTTAGCCCCGCTAATAAGCAGATAAGGAGATTGTCATGGCTTTAGATTTTACCGTGAAAGACATCATTCACCAGGTGATTGCCAAATTCGTGCCCAACCACCTGCCCAACGCCGTAAAACCCTACCACCTCAAATGCGTGTTCCAGCCCGAACTGGACGTGCACAGCATCGCGTCGAAGGCGGACGTGTACAACATCGAGACCGACCCCAAGGTGATAGAGGAAGGCTTCAACACCGCCTGCGCGCTCATCTACCACCTTACCGCGGACGGCTACCTGATCAAAACGCCCCTGTACAACAGCCGCCTGCGCCTGCCCGGCGAGTACGAGGGCGCGGAAACCGCCCTGGGCGAAGGGCTGCGCCCGGAAATCCGTTTCCAGGCCGCCGCGGGCTTCCGCAAATACATCGGCGAGACGGTGCGGGTGGAGTTTGACGGCATTGAGGACACGGACGGCCTTATCGCCGAGGCACTGGACGAGAAGACCGGCCAGATGGACGAGGTAATGACCATCGGGAACCTGCTCACGATCCGCGGTTACGGGCTCAAAATCGAGGGAGACGAGGCGCACAAAGCCCAGATGGGGCTGTTCTTCCAGCCGGCAAGCGGTGTTCCGCCCAAGGCGGAGATTATCGCGGTGAACGAGAACCGGACGCTGAAAGTGATCGTTCCGCCCGGGCTGACGCCCGGCGCGTCCTATACCCTGTGGATATTCGCCATGAGCAGCGCCTCAGGCGGCAGCACGCTGCTGAAAACGGTCCGGGAAGAAGCGGCGCATCCGTGCGCCGCTAATCCAAAAATCATTGCCAATCTGTTGCAAATGTTCCGGAGGTTTATGACGTATGGACAGAAAAACTGCCAAAATTATTCGTAAACGGTCATTCGCTCGAAATCACGATTTCGATAACGAACTTGCCGGTTTATTAGATCAAAATGAAAAAGAATACGATTTTTTGAGAAACCCGGTTATGCAAAATATATATCTTTATCAAATAGATTATATTTGTGATTTTTCAAAAGAATGGTTTAACAGAAACTATATAAGGATGCTTGACTGGGGATGTGGGAAAGGAGAAGTTTCGTATTGGTTAAAAAAGAAAGGAATCAATGTAACGAGTTGTGATATAACAAAGACTAATGTTACATCCGCGTTTGGTAAAATAAACCAAATAATAACCAAAACCGGCATTGATGTTGTACCTCTAACACATGAATATAAATTGCCGTTTGAGAATTCAAGTTTTGAAGTCGTATTAAGTTTCGGCGTATTAGAACATGTACCTAACGATTTTGAATCGTTGAAAGAAATAAATAGAATACTAACACCCAACGGACTGTTTTTTTGTTTATATCTGCCGTATAGATTGTCTTATACTCAAAATATTGAACATTTGCGTGGCAGCTGGTATCACAACAGACTATATAGCAAAAGCATGATAAAAAACCTGTTAAAAAGTGCGGATTTAAACTTGCTCGACTTATGGCACAGGGCATTATTACCAAAGAAGTCTTTAGGTTCTCCGTTTTTCAAAATAATTGATAAAATTGACAATTGGATTTGCAATTACAGCGTATTAAAATATCTAGCGACCAATATTGAATTTGTGGCATATAAGGAAAAATGGTAACTATTCAGTCGAGGGGGAAAGTGGGTAAATTCGCACAGACTCATTTGACATAAGGGTAAAAACAGGGTAATCTGTGAAACCAGAGGGGAACAAGGCCATTATCGTACTAATCAGAGCCGGACTGGAGCAGTTCGGGAAAGAACAGCTTATAGACTTACTTCTTACACTCTTTACTCAAATTGAACTATCGCAAAAACAAAACGCGGCCTTGCAAAAAGAAGCAGAAGAAATATGGGCCCGCCTCAACCAGGACAGCCATAACAGTTCAAAACCCCCGTCAACTGACGGCTGCAACAAACCGTCCCCGAAATCATTGAGAAAAAAAAGCGGAAAGAAGCCGGGGGAACAACCGGGACATACCGGACATGGGTTAAAACCGAGCGGAGAAATAAAAAAACGATACGGTTGGAGCCTGACCGATGCCCCTGTTGCGGAAACAGGAGCTAGAAGGCAGGAAAGTCCAGACCCGGTACGTGCATGAAATACCGAAGGTAACGATAGAAACGACGGCCTGTGAAAGCCATGAGAAAGTATGTCCGCTCATTCACCTGTTTTCGCTATAAACCGGGGATATTTTGTATTATGCCGTTGCCTTATACAATTCCGTTGTCACAGAATACCACTGAAGAGGACGAACAAGTCAAACGGCCCTGTCTTTATACACATTTCGCTCTTGCGCGGTTTTCCAATATTTTGTAATATGAATTGAAACCCATGAAAAACGCGAAAATCTTTTTTATTCTATTGGCCTTGGTTTTTGAATCATGTAAAAGGAACGATCATGTTATCAGTGCGGAAGAAGCAGATTATCCACCGATAGCCGGTGAGACCGTGAAAATAATATCTTTTAATATTCAAATATTCGGCGTTTCCAAAATGGCAAAACCGGAAGTGGTTTCTATATTAACTGATATTATATCCCAGGCGGATATTGTTGCCATTCAGGAACTGCGATCCGCCGGAATTGAACCGGTAGAACAGCTTATGGCATTGCTGCCCGAAAAATACAGTTATGTTATCGGCCCCAGAGAAGGCAGATCAAGTTCCAAGGAACAATATTGGACAATATATGACACCTGCCTGTTTACGGTTCTGGGACAGGAAACCTGGGCCGATGAGAACGATATTTTTGAGAGGAATCCACTCGGCGTGTATTTTAAGTCCAGCGATAATTTTGATTTTATTCTTATCAACAACCATATCCGGCCCGGCTCCGCGGAGGCCGAGATAAACGCTTTGCCGGAGCTTGTTGATTATTACCGCGATTTATGGAACGAGCCGGATGTGCTTATTGTGGGTGACTTTAACGCCGATGGTCAGTATTATGATGAGCGTCTGCTTGAAAATGTTTTTGATGAATCCGGATATAAAATTATTATTACCAATGAATATGATACCACGATAAGCGCGAATGATTATACTTACGATCGTTTTATAATTACCTCGTCCGCCGTGGAGGATTATACCGGCAATTTTGGAATTATCAGGTATGATGAGTTATACGATTTCAGCCAATACGGCATTGAACCAAAAGAAGTGAGCGACCATTATCCGGTTTGGGCCGAGTTTTTTCTTTCCAGGGATACCGATTGAGCGCCCTGCGCGGCCCTGATCGGCTTTAACTGCGCCTCGCTGACTTTGCGGGGATCATCCACGCCAATGGGCAGTTCCCGGCCTTCTTCGGGAGGCAGGTCTTCTTCCTCAAAATTGCCTTCATCGTCCCATAGTTCATGCTGAGGCGGCTCAATATTTGCCCTGGCCGCTTCTTCATGCTCAATCCGTATCGAGATAAGTTTGGTCACTCCGGATTCTTCCATGGTGACGCCTAACAGAGTGCCTGCGCCGGAGACGGTTTTCTTGTTGTGGGTGATGACGATGAATTGGCTTATGCCGCTGAATTCGCGCAGAAGCTGCACAAAGCGGCCCACGTTGGCCTCGTCCAAAGCGGCGTCGATTTCGTCCAGGAGACAGAAAGGACTGGGCTTTACCATGTAAGTGGCGAAAAGCAGGGCTACCGCGGTCATGGAGCGCTCACCGCCAGAGAGCAGGGTGATGTGCTCCAGTTTTTTCCCCGGCGGCTGGGCAAAAATTTCAATGCCCGATTCCAGCACATGATTAATGTCGGAGAGCCGCAGCTCGGCGCGGCCCCCGCCGAAAAGCCGGCGGAACATATTGTGAAAATTTTTCCTTATCCGGTTATAGGTGGCTATGAACAGCTCCGAGGATTCCTGGCGTATCTCTGCGGTAAGGGCTTCAAGATCCTTGCGGGCCTTTTCGAGGTCGTCCATCTGGTTGCTGAGGAAATCGAAACGCTCCCTGGTCTCGACAAATTCCTCCGGGGCCATAAGATTCACCGATCCCAGATCCCGCATTTGGGAGCGGGCGGAGCTGAGTTTTTCCCGCAGTTCCGCCGGGGCGGAGGTGATCGTAAAAATGCGCTCCTCAAATTCCATCAAGTCGCGGGAGTGGGATTCCCGAAAATTATCCTGGATGTTTTTAATTTCCGTTTCGGACTGCACCAGTTCCAGATGTATCTTTTCAAGGGCTTCCTGCGTCTTGGCAAGATCGGCCATCCGCTTTTTAATGATCTCCTGTTTGCCCGCCACATCGCCGTTGCGTTTTTGAATTTCCTTCTCAAGTTTTTCAAGCTCGGCGGTGAGCTTGATTCCCTTCTGCTCAATCCCGGCAATTTCCGCCTGGGTATCGGCGATGCGCTCATCGGTTTCTTCCAGCCGCTTGCGGTCCAGAAAAAGTTCATCCCGGATGTTTTTGAGCAGCCCCTCCTGGCTTGCCAGTTCCCGCCGGATGAGCCGGGCCTGTTCCTCCGCCGCCTGCGCCTGGGCGTTCATCCTGGCGCGGCTTACCCGCAGGTCTTCAAGGGTGGCGCGGTATTCATCGATTTTCGCCGAAAGGCTTACATTGTCGCCCCGCAGGGTTTTAATCTTTCCCCGGCGTTCATCGATTCCGTCCCTTACGCCGCGTATCTGCGCGTCAAGAAAACGTTTTTTGGTGATGATCCCTTCCGGGGCGAGGAACTCGTCGATGAAAGCGGGGGAATGGGCGCGATAGCTTTCAAACAGGAGGAGGGCCTTGTCGGCGTCAGCGGCGGCTTCGGCAAGGCCGGCGGCGATTCCCTCGGCGACGCGCCTGAGTTCCGCGGGATCAAGCCCCGCACCGCCGCCCGCCGCGGCCGCCGCCAGATCGCGGATCAGCGTTCCCCTGCCGGCAAGGATCGTGCGCAGGCGGCTCAGGGTTTCATTCAGGGCCGCTTCGGCGCTTCGGCGTTCAACGGCGGAATAACCCGCTTTGCGCAGGCCCGCGTCCAGCTCCGCTACAATGTCGTCGGTTATCTTTGCCAGGTCTTTATCAAAGGCAGTCTGTTCTTTTTCAAGACAGTGAATCTCTTCCTCGGCCTTGAGCACCGCCTTCTCGTTGTCGCTGATTCGGGCGGCGGCAAGCTGGATATTTTCCTCAAAGGAGCGGATGTTCTCTCCAATGTCTCCGGCTTTTTTCCGCAGATTCCGCACCACGTCGTCCTGCTCGGCGGCATCCTCGTTCAGCTCTTCAATTTTTATGCCGCTCTGTTTTTCCCTGATCTCGTTTTGCCTGATTTTTATGCCGCTCTCGTTCCGCTGTTCGCCCAGCAGCCTGACCTCGTTTTCCCGTGCGTTTTTTTCCAGCGCAAGACCGTAGATGTTTTTTTGCAACTCCACCAGACGGGCTTCCATAGAGTTCACCTCGTCCATGTGCGCTTCCAGGACCTTGTTCTCTTCCTCCATTTCCGCCCTGATACGGTCCCGGTCGGCAGTCCGGCGCTTGAAGGTTTCTTTCCGCTCATCCCGCTCGTACTTGAACTGCTTGAGCCGCAAAAGCTGAATATCCAGTTCGTAGTTGAAAATTTCGTCCCGCAGGGCGCGGTATTTCAGTGTCTTTTCGGACTGAACCTTGAGGGTATCGTAGGAACGCTTCACCTCGTTGAGGACAAACTCAACCTGGCGCATGTTTTCTTCGGTTTTGGTCAGGTTTCGCCCGGCCTCGGCGCCCCGCTCCTTAAAGCGGGTGATCCCCGCGGCTTCCTCAAACAGGTAACGCCGCTCGTCGGGTTTGGAAGAGAGGACCTGATCGATTTTTCCCTGTTCCATCACCGAGTAGGCCGTCTTGCCTACCCCGGTATCCCAGAACAGTTCCCGAATGTCCTTGAGCCGTACCTGGCCGGCGTTGATAAAATATTCGCTTTCACCGGAACGGTAGAGCCGGCGCTTGATCTCCACCTCCGGCATATCCAGGGGCAGCAGCCCCGCCTCATTTGCCAGGGTAAGGGTCACTTCCGCCACATTCAGCGGCTTGCGCGCATCGGTCCCATTGAAGATCACGTCCTCCATTTTTTCCGCCCGCAGGGACTTGGATGCGTGTTCCCCCAGCACCCATTTGACCGCGTCCACCACATTGGACTTTCCGCAGCCGTTTGGCCCCAAGAGGGCGGTTATACCGTCGCAAAACTCAATTTCAGTACGATCGGCAAAGGATTTAAAACCAAATATGGTAAGATGTTTCAGGAACAATGCAATCTCCGTGAGGCTTAATTTTGAAATTGGCCTGTGTGTTCTAATCTAACATTAGAAGGGCTGAGAGTAAAGTGCTCAAACCTTACTTGACATAAAAAAGGCCGGGAACTATAGTGAAAGTCTCTCAAGCTCACAGGAGAGATGCGAGAGTGGTTGAATCGGGCGGTCTCGAAAACCGTTGTGCCCGTAAGGACACCGAGGGTTCGAATCCCTCTCTCTCCGGGAAAGCATCGGGAAGCGAAAGATCGAGGGATTTGAACCGGAGCGTTCCCGGAACAAACGCCAAGGCGCAAGCCTTGTACCGGCAAGGCGGCGCAGGATGCGCCGGGAACGCGGAGGCGGCCTGGAAGCCCGAAACAGGACGTTGAGGGCTGGAAGGCGAATCCCTCTCTCTCCGAAAAAGTATTGGGAAGCGAAAGATCGAGGGATTCGAACCGGAGCGTTCCCGGAACAAACGCCAAGGCGCAAGCCTTGCACCGGCAAGGCGGCGCAGGATGCGCCGGGAACGCGGAGGCGGCCTGGAAGCCCGAAACAGGATGTTGAGGGCTGG
>JAIROT010000064.1 GCA_031257385.1 Treponema sp. | reverse complement strand
GGTTGGAAAAACGGCGGAGCAAATCCCGGATATGCAAGAGAAGGTCCGGCAGGGAGGCGCCGAATTTTGCCGAAAGGGCAAGGGCGCTTTCCTCCATGGCGTTCTGGGCGATATGGAGTATATCCCCCCGCCGGACGGCCTGGTACAGATACTCGTCCCCCTGGAACATCCCCAGGTACGCTGAAACCGCGTGGCCCAGGTTATGTATAAAAAGTTTGCGCTGAATATAAAAATCAAACCGGCTGAAAGGACACATTCCCTCGATCCGGGGGATATCCCCCTTAAAGGCATCCTTGTCCACGGGCAAAAAACCGTAGGTTTCGGTACAGATCCGCAGCGGGTTCCCGTCCTGCATCTCCTGAGTCTGAAGGGGAACCATGCGCCCAATGGACGCCTCCACCAGGCCTATGTGGTTATCAAAAAGCCCCCTCTCATGTTCATTCAGATTTTTCTTGATGAGTTCTTCCAGCAGCTTATTGGCGTCGATAAGGTTCTCGCAGATAATGATGTTAAGGCAGTTCCCGGTTTTTGCGAACCGCTTTTTTATTCCTTCCGCGATAACCGGGGCTATGAAGGGAAGGACCCTGACGCCTACCGCGGTAGCCAGGATGTCCGCCGCGGCTATGGCCTCCGCTGCCTTTTCCGTGTCCCTGCCGTTGAGGGCCGTTACCCCCTCAACCCAGCAGTCCACGCCGCCGTCATCGGAGAGGAGCCTCACCGGGTAACGACCCTCCCGGTTTATGCCGGCTACGACCGGTTCGGCCACATCGATAAAGGTAACCGCGTATCCCGATGCCGCGAAAAGCTGCCCGATAAAACCTCTGCCAATATTTCCGGCGCCGTACATCACTGCTTTCATGGAACAATTATAGGAGTGGAAATTTCTCTTGTCAATTACGGCTATTGACTTGTGGTACAAAAATGCTATAATTAGTTCATCCTACGAACTAATTCGGAATATATGAAATTTATCAATCTTAAAAACAGCGGCAAATACCGGCCGCACCAGCATATCATCAAAGAATCCAATATCAAGCAGATTTTTGATCTTGTTTTTGAGAATGAAAGTATTTCCCGCATTGAAATATCGCGGATTGCGCATCTAAGCCGTTCGACGGTTTCCCTGCTTATGGAAGAGCTTATGGATGCGGGGCTTATCACGATGACCGGCGAACGGGTGTCGGACTCTTCGGGCAGGAAACCCATAGGCCTTGAGATTAACGGGGAGCGGGCGCAGATCATCACCCTCTCCCTTAGAAAAGATGATTACCGTTATATACTCTATGACATACGGGGCAGAGAACTGGAACAGTTTTCCCACCGGATAGTTTATAAAAAGGGATGCGCCGCGAAGATATGGAATATGCTGACATCCCGGTCTTCCTGCCTGGATGAATCCCGGCTGCTGGCGGTTTGTGTTTCCATTCCCGCCAAAATCAACAAGACGGAAAAATCGATCAATCTGTCCATCCTGGATACGGATAAGAATTTTGATCTTTTAAAGGAACTCAAAAGTATGTGTCCGCAGCTCCCCCTGGTGGTGGTAAACCAGTCGTCGGCCCGGGCCTACGCGGAGTATAAATACGTGTACGGCGGAAAAAACGGCGACATGATCTATTTTAACATCGATGACGGGGTGGGGGCGGGCATCATGGTAAACGGCAGACTCTTTACCGGCGAGATCGGCCACATGTCCATAGATCCCAGGGGCCCCCTCTGTGGCTGTGGGAAGCGGGGCTGCCTGGAAAATTTAGTCGGTAAAACCGCGGTCATCAAAGAATTCACGGCCCGGGCGGGGAAGAACGAAAAAGGGGCCCTCGCTGTCCTGAGCGGCGGCCGTCCCGCCCGGATAACTTACCGGCTTATCAGGGACGCCCTGGAGCAGGGGGATCTTGAGGTCATAGCGGCGGCCCGGGATATTGCGGAAAAAATCGCCTTGGGTATCAGTAATGTGATCTGTATGTTTGATCCTGAAAAGATTGTTGTCGGCGGCGGAATATTGGAATTAGGGAGGACGTTTCTGAATATGGTACTGGCGCAGGTCAAAATACCCGGAATCAACGGGGTATGTCCCGATATTTCCAGCCAGATAGTCGGCAGCGGCCTGGAGCATGATGCGGAAAATCTGGGGATTCTGCGCTTTTTCCTGGATCGGATTTTTACTATTTCCGTGGAAACAGAAAACACTATATATCTTGGAGACTAGGACCGGATAGGCAAAGGAGGCAATATGAATGTTTTAGGGATTGGCTGTCATCCCGATGATCTGGAAATCGGCTGCGGGGGAACCCTGGCAAAATATGTCAAACAGGGACATAGGGTATTCATGTGCCATGTTGCCAACGGAAACCTGGGCCATGCGGTTATTCAGCCTGGGGAACTCCGGGAAATCCGCGACCGGGAGGCAAAAAACGCCGCCGCCGTAATAGGCGCCGAATCTATTTCCCTGGATGTCGGGGATCTCCAGCCGGAGGCGTCGGATAAACAAGTCAGGGACGCCTTGACCGAAATTGTCCGTTATACCAAAGCGGATATTATCATTACCCACAATCCCCAGGATTACATGCGGGATCATGAACAGGTTTCATCGCTGGCCCAGGATGTTTCCTTCACCGTTACCATCCCCCATCTCCTGACCAAAACCACCGGTCCCGGCATATTTCCGCCGGTGTTTTTTATGGATACCCTGGCGGGGATAAACTTTATTCCCACCGAGTATGTGGATATTACCGAAGAAATAGAAAAAAAACTTGAAGCGATTAGCTGCCACGAGAGTCAGGTGGTCTGGATGAAGGAACACGACAAAATTGATTTTCTTGATTTTATACGAACCTGTAATAAGTACCGGGGACTCCAGTCAAACTGCGCCTTTGCCGAAGGCTTCAGGCAGTACGCCGCCTGGCCCCGGATGCACCCGCGGCGTTTTTTGCCCTGAAGCGCCGCGAAGGTGCCTTGGCAACATCGATGATGATTTCATTTGTTGAAAATGGCGGACAGGGCATTCAAAACTGCCGCCTTTCCAAACCGGGAAGGGCGGTAATTTTGAACGGACGGGAGATGTTAGGAACTGTACAAGAATAAAATGCACGGCATTTTATTCTAATTGCTTACGCAACAAGGAAATAACATGACCAAAGGATCATGTTATTTCTGTACAGTTCCTTAGGCGTTAGGAGTTGCTTTCGGCGTGCGGGCCCGGGGCTTCTTTTCTTTAGCCGCGCTGGAGGATGCCGCTGCTTGGGAACCACGCTTTGCGGGAGCAGCTTTGGCCGCCTTTTTTGCCTCCTCTTCGGGATCAACGATTGCGGCGGCGGGGGCATTTTTCTGTATGGATTTGATACCTTTAATACACGCCGCCTTGGTATCATACGCCTGGCTTGCGGCAATGGTTTCCCCGTTGCTGGCTTTGAGGTGGAACCGGTATTGTTTTTTCCGGTCAAGAAAAATTTCAAATTTGGCTGCCATAAAAAACTCCTTTTGGGATTTGATTATATTTACTATAAAACATCAAAAAATTTTTTACAAGGGGGATTTATCTATCGCAGCAATTTACCCAATGACAATGAAGCTGCCCCATCATCTTTTGCTTCATGCTCGGCGATAAAGAACCTCCACTCTTTCATGGCAATGGCGCCGGACAAAATGTTTGTTGCGTTTATACATAAGTCCGGGATCAGCAGGAATGATAAAGCGATAAGTATCGGCCCCGGCAGAAAGCCGCCGGATCAGGTTCTTGGTTTTACCAACCGCTTCTTTACCGGCGGCAAACATTTCATCTTTGCGGTTTCGCTACGGCTGTCAATCTGAGGAAGCTAACCGGAGGCTTGCCCCCGGAGAAAATTGCAGGTACCCCTGCTATGCGTTTCCGGTCTTGGCCGCTTCGATCACATGACGTACCGATACGCCGGTGGTTACCGTGCCTACCCCGCCGGGGACCGGGGTAATCGCCGCCACCAGGCCTTCCACTTCGGCAAATTTTACATCCCCGCACAGAGCGCCGCCGTCTTTGACATGGATCCCCACATCAATCACCACCTGTCCTTCCCGAAAGTACTCCTTGCCGATGCTTTCGGGTTTCCCTGCGGCCACCACAACAAGGTCCCCTTCCCGGACCGCGGCGGGGAGGTCCCGGGTTTTGGTGTGGCAGATGGTAACGGTACCGTTTTTGTGCATCAGCATCATCGCCACGGGCCGGCCGATAACCAGGCTGCGGCCCA
>JAIROT010000004.1 GCA_031257385.1 Treponema sp. | reverse complement strand
GCCCACACAAACCGCGGCGGCCCCCGTAAACAATTAAAAAACCCCCCCCCCCCCCCCCCCCCCTGAATAGTTACTTCACTTTTTCAGTAGCGCGGTAAGAGTCCGGTCCAGGCTGTCCGCGAAGGCTTTGAGTTCTTTTTTACCGTAGTTCGCCGCACGTTCCGCTCCGAGGCCGTTTTCGGCGAGGCCGACCATAAAGTTTCGCAGTGAAAGTATTTCCCCGATATTTTTCCGGTTAAAAACCCGGCCCCGGTCGTCAATGACCGCGGCGCCTTTCTCGATCAGCCGCTTTGCCAGCGGTATGTCGCGGCATATCGCCAGGTCTCCCGCCGCCGCCAGTTCCACGAGCCGGTCGTCCGCGGAATTTTCCCCCGGAGGACAAATCTCCATTGCCGCGTGTTCTCCGGCTATTCCGGGGATGGGCCGGTTCGCGGCGAATACTGCCCGCAGCCCCAGCCGGGCCGCGGTACGGAGCGCCAGCCCGCGGGCGTCCTTGGGACAGGAATCCGCATCGACGAGGATTTTCATGGTGCGGGAAGGGAGGCCGCGTAAAGGGTAAAATTGCCCTGGAACTCAGGCGGTTTTGAATCGCCGTCCCCGGCGGGAATAAAAAACGATTCCCCCCGTTTAAGCCTGATTTCACCTTTTTCTCCGACCGCAAGCTCGCCTTCGGTGACAATGCAGATCGCCGGGCCTGTCCCGCAAAAGGGCGTTTTTCCTCCGGTAGAGCGCATTACCGAAAGGGAGAATTCTTTGCAGGGAGCAGGATACCTGAAGCACACTGCGGGGGCGTTTTGCGCGCCGCCTGAATTTTCAGGGGGGGGCTTGAGTATTTCAGGCTTGAAGGGGCTAAAGTCGAGGATTTTTAACAACTCTGGAAGGTCCACGTGCTTCGGGGTAAGCCCTCCCCGGAGTACATTGTCGGAACTGGCCATTAACTCTATTCCAAAGCCGTATATGTATGCATGCAGTATTCCGGCAGGGAGAAAAACCGCCTCCCCCGGCTCAAGGCTGAACAGGTTGAGGTAGAGAGGGGAGATAAGCGCCGGATCGCCGGGATAGAGTTCCGCGAAACGATACATGAGTTCCCGCTGCGCGGCGGAAACCCCGCAGGCTGCTGCCGCGCCGGCGTCCGTTTCTTCCGCGCCCCCGGAAGCCTGCTGCCGGAGAATGAAACGGGTAAGTTCCTCCCTCACGGCAGCGGAAAGGCCAAAAAGCGCCCCGGTAAAATTACGCAGCGCGGACGGGGCCTCATCGTTATTTACGGCGGCCAGCAGGGGAGAAAAGCCCTCCCGCAGTGAGGCCGGCGCGGGAGAGAGAAAAGCCCCCAGCAGGCGCCGGATTTCGGCGGGGGGGCGAAAGCCGCACATGCCGGTAAAGGGCGTGAGGGCGCAGATAATTTCGGGCTTGTGGTTTGGATCCTTGTAGTTGCGGTCGGGGGCGTCCAGCGCAAGGCCCGCCCGGCCTTCACGCTCAAATCCTTCCCTTGCCTGGGCCTTATTCGGGTGTGCCTGGATGGAAAGGGGCCTGTCCGCAGCAAGCAGCTTAAAGAGGAAGGGAAGCGAACCGTATTGTTCGGCCCCCCTTTTCCCCAGGTAATAAGCGGGATTTCCGGCGATAAGTTCCCCCAGACCTGTCTCGCTTTCACCGAAGACAAGCCGCGAGGGCGCGGCGGGGTGGCTTCCCATCCAGAGTTCCGCCCAGGGGCGGCCTCCCTTATTCGACACTCCCAGCAGGCGGGGAATCCATTCGGGAGAACCCCATTCGTAGTGTTTGACCTGATTGCGAAGTTTGAACAGTTTAGACAGCGGCGAAACCTTATCTTCCAAAACCCGGTCGAGCCGGGCGATAAGATTCAGGGTGCGCTGCTCCAGTTCCCGGTCTTCACTTTCCCGCCGGGCTTCGGCCTTCTCCCGGTCTTTCCCGGCCTGTGTCCGTATTTTATTGATTTCGTCGCATAACAGAAAACCGGCAAGTACCGCGATTTTGAGGGGATCTTTCATTCCGAAGATGTTTTGGGTGTTCTCCACCGCGGTCCGGTACTGGTTTAAGATTTCTTCCAGATAGGCAGGATCCTCATCAGTGGTAATGGAAAAAGAAGTTCCCAAAATTTCCAGATGGAGATCATTGGCTGCCATGGGCTTCCTTAAAAAATATCCAGTTCCCCGTCCGCCGGCAGTTTATCGTCTTCTTCATTCAACGAGAGTTCTTCCAGGGGATCGGCGGCATCATCCTCGGCGAATTCCTCTTCGGGTATTTCAAAGGACATTCCGCCTAAGCCTTCGGAGGAAATGACGCTTCCGGAGAAAGCATTGTCTTTGGAAGAAGCGCCGTTTTCTTTGGAAACGGGCGAATCCGCCGCCGCCGGTTTTGCTTTCGCCCCTGACTGCGCCGCGGAAGCCGACGCCATGAGACCCGGCTTTGCGCCCAGGCTTTTCTCTATGGCGTCCTCAAACTGGTTGAGCCGGTCCAGTGCGGAGAGTATTCCGTCTTCGATGCGGCCCTGATCTTCCTTAAAACGTGTAATCAGAACCTCAAGCTCGTTAATCCGCTTTTGATAGGATTCCAGTTTTATCCGCAAAGCGGCGTTTTCCCCGCTTGTCCGTTCAACATACTCGATCGCTTTGGCGACCTTGGTTTCCAGCAGATTGACTTGCTCAAGAGTGATCATGTTAAGCCTCCAGCGCGGTTTTGGCCTTGGCAACTACCGCCTTAAAAGCCGGCGCGTCCTGCAGCGCCAGGCTCGCCAGGACTTTGCGGTTGATGATGATACCGGCCTTTTCCAGTCCGGCAACAAACCGTGAATAGGAAAGTCCCTCTTCCCGGCAGGCGGCGTTGATTCTGATAATCCACAAGCGCCGGAAATCGCCTTTCCGGTCCCTGCGGTCCCGATAGGAGTAGAACAGGGCCTTGGTAACCGCGTCTTTAGCGGTCTTGAAGTTCGAATGCCTGCGGCCCCAGTAGCCTTTGGCCTGTTTCAGTATTTTTTTACGATGGCTCTTTCTTTTGGAACCATCTACCGCTCTTGACATAATTTTCCTCTCTTAATTTAGTCCTGCCTCAACTGTAGGGCAGCATCTGTTTTTTGATTGCCGGCACGTTGTCGCCGGACAAAATTCCCGCGTGGCGCAGGTTCCGTTTCCGTTTGGTCGACTTCTTGGTCAGAATATGGCGCAGATTCTGCTTCTTGTATTTGACCTTGCCGCCTCCGGTAAAGGTAAAGCGCTTGGCGGCGCTTTTTTTGGTCTTCATCTTGGGCATGTTAAACCTCTTCCTTAGCTATTTTTTCGACTTGGGGCTTAAAACCATGGACATAAACCGGCCTTCCATAGACGGCGGCTTGTCCATCACATAGTCCCCTTCGATCCGCGCGAGAACATCCTTGAGGACATCCAGCCCGAGTTCGGTGTGGGCAAGTTCCCTGCCCCTGAAACGGACCGTCACTTTTACCTTGTTGCCCTCAGCAAGAAATTCTTTCACGTGCTTGGATTTAAAATCCAAATCATGCTCATCGATCTTGGGCTGCATCCGGATTTCCTTCAGTTTCAGAAGCTTCTGCTTCTTCTTGGAATCCCGTACCCTTTTTTCATTCTCGAATTTGAACTTACCGTAATCCAGGATTTTCACTACCGGGGGGGCCGCCTGCGGAGCCACCTCCACCAGATCCAGGCCCAGTTCTCTGGCGATTTCGAGCGCTTCCAGGGTTGACATAAGCCCCTGCCTTTCCCCCTCATCCCTGATGAGACGGACCTCCCGCACCCGAATCTGTTCATTAATCCGTAAATCCCTATCCGACAACTGACCTCCTCATCGGTTATTGGGAAAATCCCCCCGACACCAACAGGCGGCTCAACGGGGAAGAACCAGCCATGTAAAGAAAATCATACCAAAAAAGTGCGGCGCGTGTCTAGGAGTCTGCGGGGCATTAGCCCAAATGATAAAGGAAATGCACAATTTTGTGCGTTTCCTGCCCGATTGCAGACTTCCAAAAATATGGAATTTTGGGTAAGATGGGTATAGTTGTTTTATCAGTCCTCCTGCCCATATATGGCCTGAGATACGTATTGGCCATAAAGATTACCTCGTTTTTCGCAGTGCCTTGGTTTGGCTTTCCCCTGCCTCTGTCCTTATTTTGCTTTCATTACCCGTGCAGCGTTGAGGATTGCCAGTACCGCTACTCCTGCATCGGCAAAAACGGCTTCCCACATGGTGGATATGCCGAAGGCGCCCAGGAACAGGAACACGCCTTTAACGCCCAGGGCAAAGATGATGTTTTGCCAGACTATCCGTTTGGTAACTTTGGCTATGTCGATGGC
>JAIROT010000287.1 GCA_031257385.1 Treponema sp. | reverse complement strand
TCCAAAAATCGTCAATCAGACGATTTTTTACTCTGCAAACTGCCAAAGCAGCCCGTTAATCGTGGTTTTTGCGGCACGAAGTGACGCAAAAACCTACAAGTGCAACAGGCTGCTAGGAGCCTGTGGGGTTTTACTTTGTGCCGCTATCATAGGCGAACCGTAAATTATTAACCGCTAATTTATGGGGCAGTTCCTCTTCAGCGTTCCGCTTTCTTTTCAAAGTGGGAGAACTCCATGTTGAAGCTCGCCCTGCCCTGGCTGACGCTGCGGAGCGAGGTCATAAAGCCAAACATTTTCGCCATGGGCGCGTGGGCTTTGATCTCGTCGATTTCTGTTTTTGAGTTCATGCTCAAGACCTGGCCGCCGCGCTGGGTTACGAGGCTCATCACCTCGCCGACAAATTCGTGGGGGCTGGCAAGGTCAACGGCCATGATTGGTTCCAGCAGTATGGGGGCGGCGGCGCGGCAGGCTTCGTCAAAGGCCATGCTGGCGCAGGCTTCAAAGGCGAATTCGGTACCGGTAAGCTCGGAATACTGCAAATCAATGAGCGTTGCTTGTATGTCAATGCAGGGATAGCCCATCACAATGCCCGAAACGAAGGCGCCGTTGACGCCGCGTTCCACGGCGTCGAGGATTTCTCCGGGGACTGCGTTTTTGCCGCCTGTCTTGATCGCGCAGATGTACTTGTTTCCCGAACCGCGCTTTGCCGGCTCTACCCGCAGCGTCAGGGCGGCGGCGTTTTCCCTGCCGGCGATGACCCGCGAGAAAGTTTCCGCGCGCTCTCCGGCTTTGCTGATCGATTCGCGGTATGTTACCTGGGGATTGCCCGCTTTTGCGCTGAGGTTGAACTCCCTGAGTATGCGCGTAATGAGTATGTCAAGGTGCAGCTCGCCCATGCCTGAGATGATGAGCTGGCCGGTTTCTCCGTTTTCCCTGGTGGTAAAGGTGGGGTCCTCTTTGGAGAGCAGGGCCAGGACGGTTTTGAGTTTTTCCTGCTCGGAAATGGTTTTCGGCTCTATGGAAACGGAAATGACCGGTTCGGGGAACTGCATCTTTTCCAATACCACCTGCCAGCCTTCGCTGCCGACGGTATCGCCGGTCCGGGCCAGCTTCATCCCGATGATCACGCCGATATCGCCGGCGCTCAGTTCGTCCATCGGCTCGGACTTGTTTGAGTGCATCCTGAGTATGCGGCCCACCCGCTCTCGTTTTTTCTTTCCCACGTTGAACACCACGCCGCCGGGCTTCAGGGAGCCTGAATACATCCTGACATAGCAGAGGCTCCCCGCCTCACGGTCGTTCTGAATTTTGAAAACCAGTCCCAGAGGCTGGGCCCCGGGGTCGCAGGGGATTTGAATCTCTTCTTCTTTTTTGAGGTGATAGCCGGCAACCGGCGCCGTTTCGTCCGGCGCGGGGAGATAGTCAACCACCGCGTCGATCAGGGGCTGGACGCCCATATTGCGGCGGGAAGCGCCGGTAAGCATGGGGAGGATCATCCGGCCCAGCACCGCGCGGCGCAGCTCTTTGCGGATAAGGGCGGCGTCCAGTTCCCCGCCGGACAAATATCTTTCTGTTACGGCGTCGGACACGCTGGACAAGGTGTCGATGAGTTTTTCCCGCCATTCCCGGGCTAATTTTTCCCGCCCGCCTGCCACCGCTGATGCGATTATACGCCCGCCTTCAGCCGCCGTGTCCCAGCGGATTTCCTTCATTTCAATCAGATCGATAACGCCCTCAAAGCCCCCTTCTTTTCCGATGGGAATTTGCAGGGCCACCGTATTGGCGCCGAGTTTCGCCCGCACATCCTCAAGAACAAAATAAAAATCCGCGCCCATCCGATCCATTTTGTTTACGTAACCTACGCAGGGCACGTGGTAGCGCCGGGCCTGCCGCCACACCGTTTCAGTCTGCGGCTCCACGCCCCTGACCGCGTCAAAAATGGCAACCGCTCCGTCCAGCACCCGCAGGGAGCGCTCCACCTCGGCGGTAAAGTCCACGTGGCCGGGGGTGTCGATGATGTTGATCTGGTGGTCCTTCCAGTAAGTCGTAGTAGCGGCGCTCTGGATGGTTATTCCCCGCTGCTGCTCCTGCTCCATCCAGTCCATTATCGCCTCGCCATCGTCAACTTCCCCGATCCGGTGGCTTTTGCCGGTATAATAGAGAATCCTTTCGGTGGTGGTAGTCTTACCGGCGTCGATGTGGGCCATGATGCCGATATTGCGTATGGTGTGTAACATCAATTCATTATACCATAAAATACGATAAAAGCAATGAATCGCCTGCGCCTGTTTTATGGCAATGCGGTTTTAAGGGAACAATTTGAAACCGAGGGAAAAGATAAAATCCGTGCCAGCGCTGTATTCGGCATTATCGACAGGTTCATAATCTCCTTCTTTACCGCTGCCGAAATTGTTGTTGATGGTAAAGCGCGTAACGACCAGCCCTGTTTCGGCGTACAGGGAAAGCGGAATGTTTTGGTTTTTCAGGCTGTAGGAACCGCCCACCTTGAATACGTGATCCCACTGGTACACGCCGTCCCGCAGAAAATACTTTTCGCTGTTGTCGTCCTTTACGATCTTGTCCCGCAGGGAAGAGCCGTCAACCATCCCGTACCCGTAATCTGCGCCATGGCGGATCAACTGGTATTGCAGATGGGCGCTCGCTTCAGGCCGGAACAGCGACTCAAGACGGATCAACAGCTCGTCGCTGTTGGGGGGCAGGTAAAAGCCCAGGGATTCCCCGTTGTTGAGGTAGGCCGTATCACTGGGCACGCGGTTCCAGGGGGTCTCGGTGTATTCATGGGTGTAGGTGTACGGCTCTATTTTCGTGTAACGCACGGTAAAAGCCGCAAAAGGAAGCAGGCGGACATTGGCTTTAATTCCCCCCTGGTACGCGTACATGTTCCGGTCCAGTGAGAGGAAAGATCCCAGCACCGGTCTTATCTCGTCAATATAGAGACTGCCCCAGGCCTTGAAAAGTCCCGGCCAGCGGAATTCCAGATCGGCGAAAAGGCCGAGGTTGTCAAAATCGCCTATGTTTCCCTGATAAAAGAAATTACTGTTCAGGGGGAAGGCATAGCCCAATTCAAGCCGCTTGGGCCATATCGTGGCGCTGCCGAAATCAAAATGGAAGTGCTTTCCGGTATCAAATTCCAGATAGGTGAGGGAAAAAAGATTTTGGAAAGGGTCGGCGTCCGTCCATTGGTTACTGGTGTTATGATATTCGAGTACGCCGGTGAGAAATGAGAAGCGCAGCCACGAGTAGGGTATTACGCTCCCCTCAATCGCCATATAGGGCCTGGCCTGGCCGTTCATAAAAAGGCTGCTGTTGTTTGATTCAGGGCCCCAGTCGCGGCGCATCCTGCCGAAGCGCAACTGCATCAGGTTGTTAAAAAGGGCGGTGTTGAGTTCTGAAAAAATCTCATATCCAAAGGCGAATTTTTCGGGCCAGCTGCCGTAGCCCGCTATATCTTCCGGCGCGAAAACCCCCGCTTCCCACTGTTTGGAAAAAGTATAGGGGAAATAGGCGGGAAGCGAGTAGACTTCCGACCAGGACTGGTCGGGAATGTCGTAGTAATAGGTGTGGCCCTTGCTGTTGGGATTGCCGTCGTAGGCGCCGTATTTGGGGTCTATGTACAGGGGGTCAAGGTGCAGCCCCAACTGTTTCCGGCCTATGCTGTAAAAACCGGCCCTGCCCTTGAAATTCCAGGAGAGATACCTGCCCATATCCCCGGCAATGTACAGTTCCCCCATATTGACGGCGCCGATTTTCGAGTCCGGGGCATTAACCGAAAAATCGCTTTCCCAGTTCACGCCGGATTCAAGGGAAATATGCTGGCCCGCCAGGGGCTTTTCACCGTAGTATCTGCCTTCTTTATAATCAAGGCCCTTCTTCCGCTCAAAGGGGGCAAGCACGCCGGCGATAATTTCCAGTTCCTTTGAGGAAAATTTTCCGGGCGGGGCGTCGAGCATTTCCCGTAACTTTCTTGTTATCGTTAATTCAGACCAGGGTTTTACCGAAGGAGGCGGCGTAATCGTTCCCCGTAAAACACCCATTTCGATTATATTATACGCAAGGTGCCCCAGGGGCACCGAATTGAGCTGTTGAGCTGCAAGAATTGAAGTTAATACCAGCAGAAGAGACAAAAGAAAGAAAACTCTTTTTTGATACATTAACATAAGCTCCATAATAATAACAAGTTTAATCCAATTAGGCGGCAATAGTCCAGAGCACGCCTCATTGAAAAAGCAACCCAAAACATTGCACGATGCCTCAAATTAAAATGACCCCAAAGGGACATTGACAGAAACGCCTTGCCTCCGCTAGAATGAAATCCTCAGCAGCCTGTTGCGCTTGTAGGTTTTGCGCCGCTTCGTGCCGCAAAGACCACGATTAACGGACTGCTTTGGCAGTTTGCAGGGTAAAAATCGCCCGATCGGCGATTTTTGGAGGTTTTACGCGCAAAGCACAACAAACTGCCGTGCGGCCGTCATATAACGGTATTATCCAAGCTTCCCAAGCTTGTGACGCGGGTTCGACTCCCGTCGGCCGCTAAAAGGCAAGTCCTTACAGGACAATTCCTTAGCTACCGGAAAAACCGGCGCTATAACTCAGTTTTAAGCGGCCTGACCAAAAGTGTTACCTGCCAAGGGGTTTATGCGTATGGTTACCATAACCCGGCATGCGGAGCTATAGGTACTCAGTTTTCAAAACCGGCCTTACCGGCACGCAAAATATGGCTTTTCGACGAGGGCAAGCGGGGTAGGGTACGCTTTGCAGCGGTTCCTGTCACAAACCCAAAGTCCCTGGCGGAGCGAACGGCGCGGTCCATGCTGGCTGCCGGGGCCTTTGACAAGCCGAAGCGGATGCTTATTCGAAAGTCTGGTTTAATACCCCGCCCTTGGTGCTGCGCAAGCAGCTACTCTGCCGCGCGGAGGCTCATTCCCTTTTTGAAAATTTTCTGGGGTGAGGCCAGCCGACCGGAGGGCTCAAGGGCGGCCTATATCGGCCGCGTATGCGGCGAAGTGCCTGGGCAAGATAAAGAACTACGCAAAATCAGGCAGATTCTCAAGTGCTGCCACCCCAACGTCCTGATGACCCTCAAGGAATATTTAATGGACTACGCCGCCCTGGAACAGAGCCTCCGCGTAGTGATGCCGAACCTTTCCCCGAAGACGCTGCGGAAACTCTACTCCCTGTACGACAACAAGATCTGTACCGGCGATGAGGCCGCCGAATGCCGCCTGTGCATGGAGGGCCGCATAAGGGACTTCGGCTTTGAACCCGACATGTCGCGCGGGGGGGGGGGGGGGGCGATGGGGGGTGACTTAAGGCAAAACCGCCGTCCGGCAAGTGCCGGGTTTACCCGGCCACCCGGACCACCCCAACA
>JAIROT010000267.1 GCA_031257385.1 Treponema sp. | reverse complement strand
GATTTTCTTCCAAAACCTTTTTCGCCTTTTTCGACTTTGCGGTTATTTTTCCTGATATGTTGTTTGGCATATTTCTGTGGGTCAAGAATAGCCTTCAGGGCGGGGAGGTTCATTTTGGGGACAGCGGAAAGATGGCGTATTTTGCCGTAAAGAAAATGTTATCCGCGTATGCGGCTAAACATAAAAATTATAACGGCGAATAAAGCCGTAGAAGGAGATTTTTTTATGAAGAAAAAGACATTTTTTGTGATGGGAATGGCGGCGCTGCTGTTGTCATTCGTTATAGTTCTGGCTGCCTGCGGCGGGAAAAGTAAAAGCCCGGAACAGCAGCTGGAAGAAATATCCATCGAGAATGGGTATAGCGCGGATCAGGTTCTTGCCGCAATGGCCGCGTATGAGCGCGGCGAGTCTCCGATGGAGGCGGCGCGGGCCGCCGCCCCGGCGAAAAACGAGACGACGGTCGATTTGAGCAAAGACGGCAAAGCCCTTGCGGAAAAAATAGTTTCTCTGGAAAAAGAAAAAGAAACCGTTAGCGATGAAATTTTGAATGAGGCATTATACCTGGCCGGCGATAACGCCGATCCTTATGAGATAGGTCAAGCCGCCGGAAGGGACATTTATGAAGCGCAATCCAAAATAGACGAGCAGCTCAAACCGCTCTATCAATTGGCTGACCAGCTTTCTAACGAAGAATACCGGCGCTATGCGGAAGCCCGGGGCGAGTTGCCGGAAAAAGAATTCGGCTATGCCCTGACCGAGGACGGCAAGGGAGTGAATATCACCGCGTATTACGAACTGGGCGGCAAAGTAACCATTCCCGCCGAAATTGAAGGGTTTCCGGTAATCGCGGTGAGTATAAGCGGAGGTAAATGGGGCAGGTATCGCAATCGCATAACTTCAGTGGTCATTCCCGACACGGTAACACGATTCTCTGATGGGCTTTTTGAGGGTTTAAGCGGACTGCAAGATGTTACCCTGCCAAAAGGTTTAACCAGTATACCTGATGAAATGTTTAAAAATTGTACGGCGCCGTTTCTCACGTCATTTATAATACCGGAAGGCGTTAAGAAAATTGGCAGAAGTGCGTTTTACAATTGTACCAGCCTTACCTCCGTTGCCATACCGGACGGCGTTACTACGATTGGCAAGGAGGCGTTTGAGGGCTGCACTGGCCTTGCCTCCGTAACCATACCGGACAGCGTTACTACGATTGACACGGAGGTGTTTTACTTCTGCACCGGCCTTGCCTCCGTAACCATACCGGACAGCGTTACTACGATTGGCGAAAGGGCGTTTATGGGCTGCACTAGCCTTACGTCCGTTACCATTTCACCTGTTAGGCGAGAATGGTATTATCGTGCTTTTGAAGACTGCCCCAAACTCAGCCTTGCGTCCCAGGCGGCAATCAAGGCGGCTGGGTACACGGGGAATTTTTAGGAGGAGCGGCGCCCCGCTTCCTGCGGTGTTTTTGGAGAAGGGAAAGATGAAAATGTTGTCAGACAAGGAAATCCTTGCGGTCAAGTCTCCCCGGGAGCGGCCCGAAGGCAATTATATTCGGGGTCCGTGGTTTGTTATTCATAAAACACCGGCGGGCAACGCCGTCGAAGCCCATGTACTGTTGGAATGGCAGGGGGAACCTGACGCCCCCCTTGAGCGCCGCATGGGGAACAGGCTGTTCACGGAAGACGGCCCCGGCAAGCCGGAAAGCCGCGGCCATCCGTATTGGCGAATTATCCCGCCCGCCGCAATCAACAACCTGCCTTTGGACGAAAGGCTCAAAACAATCACGGAGGATTTTCTCAGCGGCAAAGAAGACAGCCTTTCAACCGCTTGTCTGTACACACTCTCAAATCTGAAACAAACCCTTGAACTTGCCCATTTTGATACGGAGCGGAACCTCTGCATCTGTTTCCGCCTGTATCAGAAAATGAAAGGCTGGACGCATAAACAAAACGAAAAAGAAGCCAGGAAAATTGACGAGGAACTTGGCCGCATACAGGCTGAAGCCGACGGTAAGCCGGACACTCAAACACTCGCCAGCTTTCTTAAAGAACTGGAGCTGGATATATGAAATGTACAGTCCTTGCCCTGATGATATTCTGCGCCCTGTGCACCGCGTTCCTCTTTGCCGCAGACCGTCCCGTATGCACGTAGTGCGGCGGTTCCGGTTTCGGCAGCGTCCGGCAGATGCTCTCCAGTCCTTGTGCCAAAAGTCCGCGCAAGTATCATGACCCGCTGTAATGCGGGGACAGCGGACGTCAAAAGGGTGGAAAAAGGGCAGGTCGAGAAAACCTTTATTTCCTCAAATATACAATTTGTATAAGTATATTATTTTGTATACACTTTGTCTTTGGCAAAAAGTATAAAATTCCTCTTGGCATTTGATACTATATATGATACTATTATAAAAGAGGACAGGTATGGCACATGAGGACAAAATAATTAAGAAAATGAAAAATCAGCCTCACGGCGTTCGTATGGATGAAGCTGATAAAGTCTTAACCCTGTATGGTTATCGCCTTGACAGACAGCGCAGTTCCCACCGTCAATATATCAACAAAAATGGCGATGTTATTACCATAAAAGAGTCAAATCCCTTAAAAAAGGCATATATCAATGCCATATTGGAACGTATAGGAGAAAAATAATGAAAAAAGTAACTAAAGAAATAAAATCTTATCTAAAATCGCCCTATAACATCATGATCCGCCATACCATTGATGAAAGCGGGGACTATTATTTCGCTACCGTTCTTGAATTCGACGGATGTATGAGTGACGGGGCTACCTATCAGGAAGCATTTGAAAACATTCAGGAAGCAATGGCGGGATGGATTGAAACCAAACTTGCAAACGGCCTTCCGGTTCCGCTTCCTGTAGGTGATGAAGATCACAGCGGGAAATTTGTTGTCCGGCTTCCAAAAACGCTTCACGCCAGACTTGCTATTGAAGCAAAAAGGGAAGGGGTGTCTCTTAACCAGTATGCTTTATACAAATTAAG
>JAIROT010000281.1 GCA_031257385.1 Treponema sp. | reverse complement strand
GGGGGTTGACCCCTTTCCCTCCGGAGTCAGGCTTCTCCTTTATAAGTAAACACATGTGGAGTCTTCCACCCTGCCCATATTCGTTGCCCCCTTTTTTGAATAGTTACGAAATTAAAAAGAATCTTTTAAGGCCCATAAGCCCAGCGCCGGATTCGGCACAAAGAAAAACCGTCCATCATCGCCGGCGTTCCACCCGGTTTTGAGTTTATTGATGTCGTAGCGGTTCATCGCTTCATTAATGCCGCCCCATTCGTAGCCCACCGATTCAATTTCTTCGCGGCTGAGTCCCGGACCGGGGCAGTAGCGGACGGTGAAGCGGCCCTCGCTGGAACCGTGGATAAGATGAGCCGCGGCGCTGAGGCTGTCCGCCAGTTCGGGACGGGCCTGCGCTTTTTCACGGATCACCCTGGCGGGGCGGTAGCCGTATTTGCGGATCAGAACATCGATGCCCTTGTCCTCACCGAAGCGTTCCAGCCCCGGCGCGATGATCAAAAGTTCGCCGCCGTCGGCCATGGCCATGCGGGTACGGTAAATTGCCTTGTTTCCCAGCCAGGTGGTGCGGAATTCCTCAGGCTCAAGATAGACCACCGCCTTTTTCACCGGCTCGTCCAACAGGTCAACGTTGACCTGCCGGGCGAGGGCCGCGGCCTGTTCAAAGCATTCCCGGCCAAAGCCGGCGTACAGTCCCCGCAGGGCAAGGCCGCCCCTTGGCCCTCCGGCGGAGGTTTCAGCCCCGCTGCGGGCGCTTAAAACCGTAAGAACGTACAGTATAGGCGGAAGCCGGTCCCCATAGCGGCGCAGGCCCTCGTCGAACATGGCCCGCACCGGCGTTTCGGCCCTGCCCATCATCCGCTCCATGCCGAAGGCAGCCCCGGCGAAATGGCTCTTGTCAATGGCCTCTTTGCCGCCGGTTCCCACAAAAATATTTTTGGCGTGATTCGCCATGCCGATCACTTCGTGGGGCACCACCTGTCCGAGGGAAACAATCAGATCAAAGCCGCCGTCCCTCAGCAGTTTGTTTACCTGCACCGGCCAGTCGTAGCTTACCGCGCCTTCGGTGACTTTCTCGATCCATTCTTTTTCAATGCGGCCCAGCTCCACCACATCGTTCCGCCAGTCATGGACGCGGAACAGGGACGGGGGCGTATTGGGGAACATTCGCGCAAGTTCCGCGCCGGTCAGAGCCATGTGGGTTCCCAGGGCGGGCAGCACCGTTACGCGAATACCGGCCGCAGAAAGTTCCCGGCAGGCGATATCGGTAAAGAAGCCCGCCCTGGAATGGAAGCGCGTTACGTCAGGGGGAATCAGCAGCGCCGATCCGGTTTTACCCAGCGCCGGGCGGACGGCGGACAGGGTTTCCGAAAAAAGCGAGTCCGCTTCCGCGCCGGACAAATCCAGGGAAGCGCCGCCCTTGCTTAAAAAAGTTTTCTCCATATTAAAGGCGCTATTTGTTAAACTGATTCACCATCAACACCGGCTGATGGGTGGCGTCAACCGTGTCGCGCCAGAGGTTGCCTTCGGGATCGACCTTGTTGCGCCGGGTAATGACCGACTTGATGGGCAGATGCACGAATTCGTTGTTTACCAGGCCGATGATCAGCTTGGTCTTACCCGCCATAGCCGCATGAACCGCCGCGTTGCCCAGACGTTCGCAGTAGATGGAGTCGTCAGGATTTGCCGGCGCGGAGCGGATCGCGTAACTGGGATCGATGTACTTGAGGTTGATCTCCATTTTCAGTTCCTCGAAGTATTTGACTATCCGGTCCCGCAGATAGGTTCCCACATCGGCCATCTTGAGATTGCCGCCGGCGTCGGTTTTTTTTTCGGTCAGAAGTTGATCCTGCATGGCTCCTTCGGCGACAACGATCACCGCGTGCTTGCGGCGCTTAAGGCGCTCTTCAAGGTGGTGCAGAAAACCGTTGTAGCCTTCCAGGTTGAAGGGCACTTCGGGTATCAGCACGAAGTTCACCTCGTGGCTTGCCAGGGCGGTGCAGGCGGCGATGTAGCCCGATTCCCGCCCCATCACCTTCACCAGGCCGACGCCGTTAATCGCCGAGGACGCCTCCATGTGGGCGGCGGCCACCACTTCAACGGCTTTCTCCACCGCGGTGTTAAAGCCAAATGAACGGTCGATAAGGGAAAAATCATTGTCAACAGTTTTAGGGATTCCTATCATGGCGATTTTAAGCCGCCGTTTGTCAATTTCCTCCGCTATGTCCAGAGTACCGTGTTGGGTACCGTCCCCGCCGATGGTAAAAAGCATGTTAAGGTTGAGTTTTTCCATTGCGTCAACGATCTTTGACACTTCCTTGCCGCCGCCGCGCGCGCTGCCCAGGTAGGTGCCCCCCAGTTTGTGAATGTCGTCAACGCTATCCGGGTTCAGCTCTTTAACCCCGAATTGGGACTCGGGCAGAAAGCCCCTGTAGCCGTAGCGGATGCCCGAAATCCGGGTAACTCCGTAGCGGTACCAGAGGCAGCGCACAATGGCCCGAATCACGTCGTTGATCCCCGGACACAGTCCGCCGCAGCTCACAATCCCCGCGTGCACATGGGCGGGGGTAAAGTAGATAAATTCCCTCGGCCCGGCACATTCCAGCACCTGGGAACGCTTGAGCGGCGGCTGGGCGCCGGTTTTTACCGCCACATTCAGACGGACGAACTTGTCGTCTGTAACATAGTTTGCTATTTGGTCACCTACCACCGTGGACATGGCGATTGGTGATTTGATGTTACGCCTTCCCAACTCTTCAATGGTAAAATCAACGGATTCGGCCATGGATTCCTCCTGTTTTGCTATTGACCCTCAAAAACCCGGAGGGATTTTGAGGTACTCTATTAACTATAAAACGCAAGTGAATCTTATGCAAGGTTGTTTATTCGAAAGTCCGGGGCCGGCGCATATAAACTTTTTATCCTCTGCAAACCTCGTAAAACCACATAAATCATGAAGAAAAATCCACCGCAAAGTCGACGAAGTCAAAGAAGGAGGAAAAGTGAAAAAAAACTGCTTGACATTTATCATAGACGACTTTTTCAACTTCGCGGTAAAAATTCCGGTTTTTCATCGGTATGATAGTCAAAATGATTTTATATGCGCTGGCCCTGTATATGCGTAAATTAGATTGTTTTTTTTACCAATGTATAGTATTTTTGCAATGTCAACCGGTTAGGCAAATGAGACCAAAAAGGTCTACTGATTACTCAGATCACCCGGATTTTTGCACCACAAATTCTCTTAATCTGTAAAAATGAAGAGAACCTGAGGATAAAATTTCTTAACTTATTCACAGTGGTTTGCAGGGTAAAAAATCGCCTTGCGGGCGATTGATTTTTGGAGGTTTTATGCGCGAAGAGCGACAAACTGCCGGAAGAGAGGGGCGGCGGAACACCGCCGCAGGCGGGCTGGAGCGGCGCCCGTCACGGCGGCTAAAGCTGCCGCGCCATTTACGGCATACGGCGGCATTTACCGGGCCTGCGCCGTGCCGCTTTAGTTCATCCGCACGGCTTAACGCCCTGCGCTTGCCGGGCGGGAGGCTTCCCCCCTCTTTTGGTTTTCTGCTCTTTTGGTTTTTTCTGAGCTTTAACTCCTGTGCGGCGGAACAGGTTCGATCCGATTTTTACCGGGGATTGCTTGCCGGTACGGAAAGAGCCGCCGGGGGGACGGCGCGGCAGGAAGCCGCCGGTTTTTTTGAAAAAGCCCTGAACAGTCCCAATGTCTACATCCGGCAGGCCGCATCGGAAGAGCTGCTCGGTTTATTTTACCGGGGCGATGAACTTGCCGGGCCGGTGCTGAAGCGGGCATTGGAGGAGGCCGCCGGTTCCTGGGCCGCGGCTTTTGAGGCACTGAACGCCGGAAAAGAAAAAGTACTCTCGTTTACGCTGAGTTCCGGCGCTTACGGCGGTGTAAGCGCAAGTTCCGGCGGCAGCTTTCCTGATGAGGCGGCCTTTTACGTTCTGCAAGAGTGCCGCAGCCGGAACGCCGGTTTTTTTAACGCATCGGAGAACGCCGCCATTGAGGGGCATATCGCCGCGTCCCGTTCCCGCTTTAGCGAGGCCCTGGCCCTTTTTCGTTCCATTCCTGACGGGGATCGGGGGATTTTTTTGCAATACCCCGATTTGCTGAACGACCTCGGCAGGTCCTATCAATACGCCGCCAGAGGAACCGAGGGGCTTACCTTGTTTCTCGACTGGGAAAAAAACGCCGAAGCGCAAAACACGGATGTCCGTTTCAGGCTTCTCTTTTTCGCGGCGCGGCTTGCCCGCCAGAGGGGGCTTTCCGAACAGGGAATAGCGCTCTTTACCCGCGCTCTTCCCCTTGCCCCGGATCCAGAGCAGGCCGACGCCTGTATCTGGTACATTTTGGATTCCACGCTGAACCGCAGCCCCGCCGCCGCTATCCTGCAGCTATCGGCCTTTGCCGGACAGTGGCATGATGACACCTATTTTTCCGATGTGCTGGACAGGCTCTCGCGGGAACTCGTTTTGAGGCGGCAATGGAAAGAACTGATACAAGTCTTCGGCCTGATTCACGGTCATACCGCGGAGGCGGAGGCCAAATTCGCCTACATCATCGGCCGGGCTATCGGGGAAGGCTATCTGATGCCGGAAGAAATTTCCCTCGCGGCTGAAACGCCGGCCCTCATGGGAAGGGCGCGGTCCGGGAGCGGGACCGCCGCGTCCGCCCCGGCTGAGGACGCAGCCCCCGACAGGGAGGCGCTGTCCAGGGCTTATATGCGCATAGCCCGCGAGATCGGCGGCGTCTCGTCCTATTACCGGATGCAAAGCGCCGCCGCTCTGGGCGAACCTTTTCTGCAGGCGCCGGAAACTCCGCCGTCTGCGGGAAAGTCCGGCAAGGCCGCCGTCAAAGATACAGCCGGCGCGGCGATGAAATTTCTCTTGGGCTTTTTCAGCAATGGCGCCGCCGCTTTTGCCCCCCGGTACATCAGGGCTTTGGAAAAAGAACTTTCCGCCGGGGAGCTCCGCGTTCTGGCGGAAGCTGTGGAAGGGGCGGGCCTGTACGCGGAGTCCATACGGCTCGTTTCACTTTACATCAACAAAAAAGATTATGAACCCAGCCGGCGGGATCTGGAACTTTACTATCCCCGCCCTTTCACTGAAACCGTGGAGCAATACGCGGAAAAAACCGGCCTCGCGCCGGAGCTGCTCTTCGGCCTTGTCCGCACCGAGAGCGCCTTTCAAAGCGGCATTGTTTCCGCCGCCGGGGCTGTGGGCCTGACCCAGCTTATGCCGGCCACCGCCAAAGAAATGGCGGAGCGCATCCGCCGCCTCGGCGGGCCGGACTATACCGGGCCGGACGACGCAGGCAGGGCCGGCCCGAACCTGCTTGACCCGGCAATAAACATTCACATCGGCGCATTCTATCTTGCCTACCTCATGGAGCGCGCAGGCACGGCAGAGCCGCGCTCCGCCGAAGCTCCCTTCCCCGGTGAAAATACCCTGCTGGCCCTTTTGTCCTATAACGGCGGCATGAACCGCGTCCGCCGCTGGCGCACGGCCGACAGGCAAACCGGCGGCCTGCCCGCCGACCTTTTTCTGGAAACCGTCGAATTTCCCGAAACCAGAGAATACGGCAGAAAAGTCCTGGCCGCGGCGGCGATGTACGGAGAACTGTATAAAAAATAGGGAATCCTAAAAACCGGTTGTTTTTTCGGTTTCTTTGCGGTTCCTCACCCCTGGGTCGCGAAACATACATTTTTAAGCGGAAAACTTCTAAAAATTGAAGTTTTTGGAAGTTCCCAATAGCAGATATTCTCTCAATCCTCAAAAATCCAGGAACAACGGGAAGCGACATCGGCGAACCACGCCTCATTGTCCGCAGCCCGGCAGGTGATTTCCAGGGTTATCGTAAAGCCCCTGTCCCCATAGAGGTTCCGGATACTCCGGTACATGTTCCTGAAATCTTCATAATTCCAGCAGGCGCCGGGGAAGTCAAAATCCACATGTTTGTCGCCGTACAGGGCGTTGGCGGGATCGTCCATTAGGCAATTGCAGAGATGGATATGATCGCAGTAGGGCAAGGTCCGACCGAGGGAAGCCATCACATCCTCACCTTCCTCCCTTAGATGGGCCAGATCCATGGTTAGCGCATAACGCTGATGGTTTTTCCTGATGAGCTCCGTGGTTTCCATTACCCGATCCGTCGGCCCCAGCAATTGGAAAGACTGCACTTTGCTGTCTCCCGGTTCAAGCAGCAGGCTTATGTTATAGCCGCGCCGTTCGCCGTATTCGGCGCTTTCTTCAATGGAATGTATATACGCATCGCAGGCTGCTTTAAGCTGCTCCGGCGATGGAATGGAAATTGCCGCCGGGCCGGGCAAATAACCGGGGATAAAACCGCTGTTCAATAAGACCCCATGGGAGCCGATTTCCGCGGCCCGGTCCAGGCAGTTTTTCAGAACGTTCACCGCCTTGTTTCGTTCTTCCTCATTTAGGGAACAAAGCGAAAAGCCGGCTCTTTTCAGGGGGATCACCCCTATCAGCACGGAGGAAAAACCAGTGTTCTCAAAAAGCCTGGCGGTTTTCCGGTCGTTGCCGGGGGGACTGTAAAATTCAAGCTGGTTGAATGAATAGCTTTCGAGAAAGTAAACTGTCTTTTCCAGCTCTTGCCAGGATTCCACGGTTTTTGGAAAGAGCGAACTTATGGCAAGAGAACGGCTTATTGTTCCCATTACAGCCCCTTCTCTTTCCGGCGCAAGGCTATCAGTTCCAGGGTTTTTCGCCAGCCGGTCTCAAAGTTGGAACGGAACAGGGCCACCGGCCCGAATGTTTCATACTCTTCCGGCTTGAGGCCCTTTGCCTCGTATGCCTTTCTGAAATCGGGGATTGCCTCGCGGAGCGCGTCCGTCACCGTCGGGGGAACCGGCGCCAGAAAACGCTGTACCACCGGATGATCCTGTTCAATGAGTTTGTCGGCGGTCCCGCCCCAGTTGATGGTTACCGAGCAGGGGGCGCCTGCCATTTCGGTGAAGTGATGGAGGCCCCGCGCGCCGCCTGAGCAAAAGCCGATGGAAAAGCGCTTTTCGGCCAACAGCGCGCCGATTTTTTTTGCTACGGCAATTCCACCCTGCCAGATATAGTCTGCGGGAATGTCTATATTATCCCGTTTGACCGCAGACGCGATGTATTCATCAAAAATGCCGGGGATGTGGGCAAAGTACATGACCGGGGCTTTTTCGTTTTTTTGCAGGAATCCTTCGTACAGTTTAGCGCAGTCCAGCATTTGGGCTACGGACATGACCTCGGTAGCCAGAATCGGGCGGCCCCCGGCCAGAAGTTCCTCCATGGCGGCAAAACCGGCGGGTATAGCGGGGATTTTTGCCATGATGTTGGGATACTCCCCGGTATGAAGCCTTGCCCATTCCAGAATGACATCACGCTGTTCGTGGAAAGGATCGGCCTGGATGGTAACAAAACCCAGCCGCCCAAAGGAAGCCTTGTGGAGAGGCAGGAATTCCTCAGCTATTTCCTTTACCAGGGCGTATTGGAACAGACACTGCGCCCGGTTGTCGTCCTTTTCGGTCTGTATAATGCTGTCCAGCACCGAATAACAGCGCCCGCTGTCCTCCGGGTGGGTAAGCATCTTATGGGGATAGGTCGGATTCTGGGTACAACCTACAGCCCCCGCTTCCAGGGCAAGATGCGCCTCAGCGGGGGTAACATTGTT
>JAIROT010000221.1 GCA_031257385.1 Treponema sp. | reverse complement strand
TCCGGATTACCGCCGGGGAGGGCGTCCACGCTTTCAAGCAGCAAGTCCCAGCCCCGTAAATTAAAGTAACCAATACAAAAATCAGCCCGCCGCGCGGTTTTCAGGGTCTTTTTAAGGGCCGTGGCGAGGTTATCGCCTGAGATGTTGTCATAAATGGACATGGAACACCCTTTTCATGGGGGCATGACAACAGCAATTTACAGGATTTCCAAGTGTATCTGTTGACGGTATCGCCTGACATAGTGAAAAGCAAGAAACGCCTTCCGGCTGGAACAGAATGAACGCCGGAAGGTACGGCGGCCGCACTCTCCGTATAATCCTGTGGTTTTTTCTTTTTCTTTAAGCTATAGTTCTAAAGTGAAAAAAAACCCGGCCTTTACGATTATTTATGAGGATGAAACAATCATCGCCGTCAACAAGGCCGCGGGTATATCTGTGGGCGGCGACCGATGGGATGATTCAAAAGAACGGCTGGACCAATTGATCGCCGGAATCATGGCGGAAGACAGGCTGTTCACCGTGCACCGCATAGACCGGGACACTTCGGGGCTGGTGGTTTTCGCAAAAAACGAAAAAACCCACCGCCTGCTTTCCCTGGCCTTTGAAGGACGGCAGGTGGAAAAACGCTATATCGCCGTTGCGCAGGGGCGGCCCCCCTGGGACGAAACGGTCTGCGATCTTCCCCTGCTTCCAAACGGCAACAAACGCCATCTGACGATTATCGACAAATACCAGGGGAAAAAATCCCTCACCCGTTTCCGGCTTTTGGGCAGCGCCGGCAATTACAGCGTGCTTGAGGCGCGGCCCGAAACCGGCAGGACCCATCAGATACGGGTGCACGCCGCCGCCCTCGGTTTCCCCCTTGTCTGCGATTCCCTGTACGGAAACGGCAAACCGGCGCTGCTGTCCTCGTTTAAGCGGAACTGGCGCGGCGATCCGCTGGAAGAAAAACCCCTCCTGGCGCGGCTCGGCCTCCACGCCGTCGAACTTACGCTGACTGTCCCTTTCGGCGCGTCCGCCGGCGCGAATCGGCTCAGCGCCCCTCTTCCCAGAGACATGGCGGCGCTGATCAAACAAATGGAAAAACAGGCGGGTTTCAGTATCTCAGAAAGTAACTCTCCGCGTTCCTGAACGAAATATCCTTAACCATACCGCCGAGAAGCTCAAAATCGCCGGGTATCTCTCCGTTCTCCGCCCATGTTCCCAAAATGTTGCAGAGTATACGGCGGAAATATTCATGCCGGGGATAGGAGAGAAAACTGCGGGAATCGGTGAGCATACCCACAAAACGGGAAAGGAGACCGACATTGCCCAGTATCTTCATTTGGGCCTCCATTCCGTCGATGTGATCAAGGAACCACCAGCCCGAACCGAGCTGCATTTTGCCGGGAATCCCCGCTTCCGAGAAGTCCGAAGCGCCCTGGAAGCTCCCCATGATCGTGCCTAGGGTGTAAAAATCTTTAATGTTAAGACTGTAGAGAATCGTCTTGGGGAGCTTTCCCGCTGCATTGAGCAGGTTCAGCAGCAGGGAGAGCTTTTCCGCCAGCGGATGATCGTGCACCGCATCATAGCCGGTGTCAGGTCCCAGCTTTGCGAAGGCAGCGCTGTTGATGCTGCGGATTGCGGCAAAATGAAACTGCATGGCCCAGCCCCGCGCGTAATATTCGCCGCCGAGGAATTCCAGGAGAAAAGTTTTCCAGGATTCAACGCCCCGCCCATCCGGGACTTTCCCCGCCAGAGCCGCGGCAAAGATCTCCCGCACTTCCTTTTCCCAGAGGCCGCGGTTGATACTCCCGGCCCTGTCTTTCGAAGAGGCGGCAAAAGGCGGAAATTCAAGGGCGTGGTCCGAAGCGCGGCAGCCCATTTGGTCAAAGAAGTTGATCCGGTCACGGACGGCGGCCAGAAGATCATCAAGGCTGCTTATGCTTTTGCCCGCGGCATTCCCCAGTTTTTCGATGTACCCGGCGAAATCACCCTTGTCGATATTGAGAATCCGGTCGGGCCTGAAAGAGGGCAAAACCCGTGTCTCGGTAGCGCCCTGGGCCTTTTGGTGCCATTCCAGACTGTCGGCGGGATCATCGGTGGTACCCACCGCGAAGACTTTGAATTTTTTGAAAATCCCGAACACCGAAAGGGCCGGATCTTTATTGAGTTGTTCGTTGGCCGTCTTCCAGATCGCCGGCGCGCTTTGGGGGTTCAGCGGCTCGCTGATATTGAAATAGCGCTGCAATTCCAGATGCGTCCAGTGGTAGAGGGGATTCCCGATGAGCCTGGGAACCGTTTCCGCCCAGGCGAGGAATTTGTCGTAAGGATCGGCATCGCCGGTGATGAGTTTTTCGGGGATGCCGTTTGCCCGAAGCATCCTCCATTTATAATGGTCCCCCCCCAGCCACATATAGGCCAGGTCCGGAAAGCGCCGGTCTTCCGCGATTTCCTTTGGTATCAAATGACAGTGGTAATCGAAAATCGGTTCCCCTGCCGCCGCCTCATGGTACAGTTGTTCTGCTGTTTTGTTTGTCAGAAGGAAATTCCCGTCCATAAATTTTTTCATTGTAATATCTCCCCTATAGTTAAGAATATCCCAAGGCGGATCATCTGACAAGAGAAAAACAGGGCGCCGCAGGGCCGGCGCGTCATTTTGACTGTCATGCCGGCCTAAGGGCCGGCTTGGAGTTTTGCGCCTTCGCGTCTGTTTAGCTATCGGTGGGCGGTCCGAAGAGGCGCAAAACTCCAGGTAAAAAACCGGAATTTTTACCGCGAAAAAGCCGAATGAGTTTACCCGTACTGTCGTACCGTTGACAAAAAAAACAAAAACAATCTATGTTCTTAGCAGGCTGCAGTCAGACGCACGCGGACGACCGCGAAAAGGCCGCCGCGTTGGGGCAAGCGGATTTGGGCATTAAAGAAGAATCCGGTAACGGGTAAGGCCCTGCGCTCTGTCAGGGCCGGGAGCTTGTAGCGCCTGTAGGTTTTGCGCCTTTTCCGTTGAAAAGTCAAAAAACCGCGATTTACGGGCTCCCGGCCAAAAATTTATTTGTGCTGAAACGAGGAGTCTGTATGGACGAAAATCCCGCCCGGATACCGGGACGCATAAAAGAACTGCGTGAAATACTGGAAATCAGTTCCATGGATATAGCGCGGGACGCGGGCATTCCCTTTGAAACCTACATGAAATACGAAAGCGGCGACCTGGATATCCCCATCAGCGTGCTGTACCGCATAGCGAACCGGCTGGGCGCCGATGTGACGGTGCTTATCACCGGTGAGGAAGCGAGGATGCTCCACGCCGCGGTGTGCCGGAAGGGAAAGGGGGTGCGGGTGGAGCGGTATCCCGGCTATGAATTTTCCAGCCTGGCCTATAATTTCAGGGGCCGCGCCATGGAGCCGCTTTTGGTGTTTCTCGATTCCTCAATGCCCCAGGCGGAGATGGTGTCCCATTCGGGGCAGGAGTTCAACTACGTGATTGAAGGCCGCATAAGGGTTATGGTAGGAAAGGCCGCCTACCTCCTTTCCGAAGGGGATTCGATTTATTTTGACGCCCGTCTGCCCCACGGCCAAAGCGCGGTGGACGGCCCCGCGCAATTTATCACCATCATACAGGAATGATCTCTATGAACGAAATTTTGTCCCGCTACTGCCCCCGGATCGATTTTGACAGCTATGAAGATTTTTACGCCAATTACCGCTGCGAGGTTCCGGACAATTTTAACTTTGCCTATGACGTGCTTGATGAATGGGCCGTCCTGCAGCCGGAAAAAACCGCCCTGCTGTATACCGCCGACTCAGGCGGGGTGCTACCGTTCACCTTTGCCGGCATCAGGCGCCTTTCAGACAAGGCGGCGAATGCGCTGCTTTCGCTGGGCGTACAAAAAGGCGACGTGGTTATGCTCATCCTGAAACAGCGCCCCGAAGTGTGGGTCCTCATGTGCGCCCTGATGAAAATCGGAGCAGTCTGTATCCCCGGCACTTACCAGCTTAGCGCCAAGGACCTTGAGTACCGCTGCAATATCGCCGGGGTAAAAATGCTGATCGCCGTTGACGATCCCGATTTATTGCAGAATATCGAGGCGGCCAGGCCGCGCTGCACAAGGCTGGAACATACCGCCATTGTGGGCGGGGGCGCAATCCCCGCATCTTACATCGACATGCGCGACGCCGTCACAAAAGCTGACGCGCATTTCCAAAGAATCGTTACCGAAACCCGCGATCCCATGCTGATCTATTTTTCTTCCGGTACGACCGGCATGCCCAAGATGGTACTCCACAACCACAGTCTGCCGCTGGGACACATTGTTACCGCCAAATACTGGCAGTGTGTGGAGGACGGCGCGGTGCACCTGACGCAGACCGATTCGGGCTGGGCGAAATTCGCCTGGGGCAAGATATACGGCCAGTGGATCTGCGGCGCGGCCGTCGGCGTGTACGACACGGAAAAGTTCACCCCCCAGGGGATGCTCCAGGCCATACAGCGGCTGCGGCCGGCCACTTTTTGCGCGCCGGCTACGATATTCCGCTACCTTATCAAGGAGAACCTTTCCGCCTGCGACTTTAGCTTTATCCGCCATACCACGGTGGCCGGGGAGCCCTTAAGCCCGGAGGTCTACCATAAACTGAAAGAACTCACCGGCCTTGAAATCCGCGAAGGTTTCGGCCAGTCTGAGACTTCGGTGATGGCTGCGGCTTTCAAATGGCTGCCGGTAAAGCCCGGCTCCATGGGCAAGCCCGCGCCGCTGTTCGGACTCACGCTGCTGGACGAAAACGGCGATGTATGCGATGACGGCATTGTCGGCAACATGAGCGTCACTTGCGCCGGCAAAAACATGTACGAACTTGCCGCGCGGGACGAGACGGCGCCGGACGCCCCTGTGCCAATAATCGGCCCCTCCGATTTTCCGGGCCTGTTCCGCGGCTACTGGAAGGACGGGGAAATCACAAGAAACTGCTGGAACGGAGGGACCTACCAAACCGGAGACATGGCCTGGCGCGACGACGAGGGCTATTTCTGGTTTGTAGGCCGCAATGACGATGTGATCAAATGTTCGGGCTACCGTATCGGCCCCTTCGAGGTTGAAAGCGCCCTCATGGAGCATCCTTCGGTTCTGGAATGTGCGGTTACCGCCGCTCCTGACCCCGTGCGGGGCCAGGTGGTAAAGGCCACCATCGTGCTTGCACGGGGCTTTAGCGCCTCGGAAGAACTGAAACGGGAACTGCAAAACCACGTCAAGCGCGTTACCGCCCCCTACAAATACCCCCGGATTGTAGACTTTGCGCCGGAGCTTCCCAAAACGTTCAGCGGCAAGATACAGCGGAATATGATACGGAAGAAGGATTTTGAGGAAAAGGGTGTTTAGGCGATTAGCCTCCGGTCAGGAAATTGCCCCTTCGCGGTAAAAATTAATGATGCGCCGGCCCGGGTTTCCCCTGGACATGGGCCGGATTTTGGCTTATATTGTGAATTGGGGTGTGAAAACTTGCGAAAAAGGCATGTGCGAAAAGCGGTTTTCGTTTTTGTATGTCTGGCCGGTTTCTTTTGTTCCTGTAACAGGACGGAGCCGAGAATATCCTACGGCTTTATGGAGCTGGTGTACTACCAGACCGAGGCGGGGCCGCTGGAACGGTTTTCTTTTTTTATCATTCCCAATGATGAAGACGGGATTGAAAACCTTGACGAGCTGTACCTGTACCATGACCGGGAACAGCTCCGCTGGCTTTTCAAGAGTGACGACTGGGTCAGCGTTACCCAGGACGGGCGGACGTGGATCGGCAGCCGGGCCATTGCCGCCGCCGGGGACGGGAGCCTGCCGCGGGGGCAGTACCGGGCGGTTCTGGTAAACAAGGGGGGAGAGAAGTCCGAGCGGTTCTTTGGCTTTGATGCGCCGGAAAGTCCCCGTTTTCCCTTTCCCACTCTGGAAATAAACGAAGACCGGTATAGGGTCGATTCGGCCTACCCTGAAAACCGCATGGTCTGTTATGACGCCGAGGGGAACTATGTCTCTACCATAAACCTTTCCGGCCTTTCCGGTTCTCTCTCCGATCTGAATTTCCCCTCAAACGCGAGAATCGCCTCGCTCTGGGCGGAAGATCCCCAGTACTTTACCGCCGCTTTTACCGATGCCGTCTCCCTCCGCTGAACAAGGGCATTCCTGCGCTTACGCGCAGGGCCGCCGGGTTAGAAGTTATGTGCTCAGGGCGGGACGGGCCACCGCGGCCCAGCGGCGTTCTTATGATTCTCTTGCGGAACAGTTTATCGTCCCTTTTACTTCCGTCCCGGCGGATTTTCGGGGTCTGTTCGGCAATGGTAATCCGCTTACCGTTGAAATCGGTTTCGGCATGGGAGTGGCCACGGCTATCATCGCCGCCGCCAATCCCGGCAAAAATTATCTGGGGCTTGAGGTGCACCGCCCCGGTATCGGGCGGCTGCTCTGGGAAATCGAGAAACGTTCTCTTTCCAATATCAGGATTATCGAGCATGACGCAGTGGAGGTTTTCGAGCGGATGATTCCCCCCTTGTCCCTGGAAGCGGTGCATATCTTTTTCCCCGATCCCTGGCCCAAAAAACGGCACCACAAGCGGCGGCTGGTCAAGCGGCCTTTTACGGAAACCCTTGCCCGCGGACTTAAGCCGGGCGCTTATCTCTACATGGTTACCGACTGGGAGGATTACGGCAATTGGGCATTGGCGGAATTAGGCGCCACCGGCGGGCTTGTCAACGCTTATCAGGGTTTTGCCCCGCCCCGGACCTGGCGGCCCAAAACTAAATTTGAACAGAAAGGGCTGGCGAAAAACCACTTGGTAAAAGAGCTGGTTTTCAGGAAAGCGGACCGGTAAATTTTTACGGAGATGAAAAATATGACCAATTCCAAAGAACGCGCCGCGGCCCTTGAACGGCTCATACGGAAATACCAGAAATCCTATTACGACGGAGAAGCGGAAATTTCCGACGGGGAATTTGATCTGCTCTGGGACGAATTAAAAAGCATCGATCCGGATAACCCTGTTTTGAAAAAGGTAGGGGACGGGACAGGGGAGGGCGTTCCGGGCGTGGACGGGTTTCCCAAGGCGAAACACCTGATCCCCATGGGAAGCCAGGAAAAGGCGGCTAACGCCGAAGAATTCCGCGCCTGGGCGCAAAAAACCGGGCTGGGAGCAATGCTGGTCCAGTACAAACTTGACGGGGCAAGCCTTGAATTACAGTACGAAAAGGGCGTTTTAATCCAGGCCATTACCCGGGGCGACGGGATCAAGGGCGATGAGATTACCGCCAACGCCCGGCGCATGACCGGAGTGCCGGTCAGGCTGGACATCCCCTTTAGCGGAGGGGTACGGGGGGAAGTGGTGATGCCCCGTGAGGTGTGGCGGGAAAAATACACGTCCAAGGCCAACTGCCGGAACGCCGCCAACGGGATTATGCGCCGCAAGGACGGCGCGGGCTGCGAGGATCTCCGCCTTATTACCTACGATGCCGCGGCAGACGGAGACGACGCTTATTTTCAGGACGAACCGCAAAAAATCGAATGGCTTTCCAAACGGGGTTTTGAGATTACGGTAAGCAAAACCTTTGGCAATGTCGAAGACGTCATCGCCTACCGGGACGATGTGGCGGCCATGCGGGACACGCTTTCTTTTGATATTGACGGCCTTGTGGTAAAGGATATCAAGACCGATATGGCGGACCTCCGCCGGGCCAGGCCGGAAAAACAGATCGCCTTTAAGTTTGAACTGGAAACCGCTTTCAGCATACTCCGTTCTGTGGAGTGGAGTGAGTCCGGGGCCACCTATACCCCCATCGGCATAGTGGACCCGGTGCGTCTGGCGGGCACCACGGTGCAGCGGGCCAATCTCAACAACCCTGACATGATCCGCGCCATGGCCCTTAAAATCGGCTCGGCGGTTTCGGTGGTCAAGCGGGGGGAGATTATCCCCAAGATCGAGGGCCTTGCCCCGGACGGCGTCCTGCCGGCCCCTGCCACCGGTGAACAAGAAATCGAATTCCCTGTCCGCTGCGCCGTGTGCGGGACGGATCTGGTTGACGGCGGAACCCGTCTTTACTGCCCCAATCCCGCCTGCCCCAAACGGCTGCTCCACCGGCTTGAAAAATGGATTTCGGTGCTGGATATTCGGGAACTGGGCGAAAAACTGATCCGCCAGCTTTTTGACAAGGGGCGGGTGCGGCAGATACACGAGCTTTACACGATCGCCGCGGAGGAACTTGCCGAATATGAGCGGATGGGGGAACTTTCCGCGGCCAAAGTGGTCCGCCACATTCAGAGCCGCCGGGAACTTTCGCTGGCCGCGTTCATTGCCGGTTTTGATCTTGAGGGTGTTGCGGAAACAACGATGGAAAAAGTAGCCGCCGCCGGTTTCAATACCCTGCAAAAACTCAGGGCCGCAACCACGGCGGAGCTTGCGGAAGTCTACGGCCTGGGAGAGATTACCGCGGCGGTAATTGTCGAGGGCCTTAAAGAAACCGCCGCCGGGATGGATGCGGTACTCGCCGCGGGCATTACCATCGCCCCTCCGCCGCCGGAAGACGCCCGGCCCCTGCGGGGACTTTCGTTCTGTTTTACCGGAGAACTTTCCTCAATGAAGAGGAGCCGGGCCGAAGAGAAGATCAAAGCCCTGGGGGCATCGGCCAAGTCATCGGTGGTAAAGGACCTTTCGTACCTGGTAACCAACGATCCGGGCTCAGGTTCGGCGAAAAACCAAAAGGCCCGGCAATTGGGAATACCGATTATCAGCGAGGAACAGTTTCTGGCGCTGCTTGCCGAACCAGGGAACGCGGACAAACCCGCCGGAAAATCCAAAACCGGCAAAGCTCCTGACGGGCAGGGGATTCTCTTTTAAGAAATGGAATCAGGGGAAATTTATAATACCTTCCCCTGCGAACCGGTGAGCGCCTTCTTTGGTTTAGAACTTATCCGGGAATAAAAACAGCCGAAAAAGAAGCATGAAACGAGCAAAAGGAACCGGGATTAGATCATGGGAACTCACCGATGAACTGCGGGAAGCGGTGAAGGCATTTGTGCCCGAACACCGCCGGGACGAAAACCGGACGTATAGGCGGAAACCGGGAGGGGACGGAAACGGATACCGCCGCGGCGGGTGCTCGAAGGTATCTTCTACGTGTTACGAACGGGCATCCAGTGGAAGGCGCTGCCCAAGGAATAGGGGGCAGCCAGCAGTATCCACCAGTATTTCAGCGAATGGGCGGAGGCCG
>JAIROT010000104.1 GCA_031257385.1 Treponema sp. | reverse complement strand
GATTTTGAGAAACAGGTAGTCGTTAAGGGGGTTAAGCCGATCTTTGTTCATGCGGGCCTTCTCTCATCGGAATATACTTATGAGCCTATACTATATCCGGTATTGCCTGTTTTGCAAAGTACCGGCAAAACTGGCCGCCGCCAGGCGGCCAGCGGACTTGCACAGAGGCGGAAATTACGGTATTTTGGAAAAGGTTTTTATTAACTTACTGGAGGAATCAATTGAAAAGAATCGCAATCGCTCTCTTTTGTGTGCTGGCGGCGGCGGGGGCCGTATCCGCCGGAGGGAAAAAGGACGCTTCCGCGGGAAGCGCGGCGGGGGATAATTCCCTGCAAAACATCCTGAACAGGAAAAAGTTCATCCTCGGTCTGGACGACTCTTTTCCGCCCATGGGCTACCGCAACGAAAACAACGAGATCGTAGGCTACGACGTGGACCTGGCCAAAGAAGTAACCAGGCGCATGGGGGTTGAGCTGGCGCTGCAGCCTATCGACTGGAACGCCAAGGAGCAGGAACTCAACACCGGGCAGATCGACTGTATCTGGAACGGCTTTACCATCACCGAGGAACGGAAACAAAACGTGTTGTACACTCCGCCTTACCTGAAAAATGCCCAGGTAATCGTGGTGAAGGGAAGTTCTCCGGTGCAGACCATGCGGGATCTCGCGGGAAAAACAGCGGGAACCCAGGCTGGTTCCAGTTCGGTGGACGCTATTGACGACGCCCCGGAATTCAAGAACAGCCTGAAAGAAGTGATCGAATACAAGGATTTTCTCACCGCCCTGATGGACCTGGACGTGGGCGGCATTGACGCGGTGGTTATCGATCTGGTAGTCGCCAACGACAACATCAACCGCTCCGGCAAGCCCTTCCGCATCCTGAACGACCGGCTGGGCGAAGAAGAGTTCGGCATCGGGTTCCGCAAAAACGACAGGGCCCTGGCGGACAAGGTCTGGGCGATCCTGCTGGAAATGGCCAAAGACGGAACGGCGGCCCAAATCACCACAAAATGGATGGGCGCGGACATCTCCGTTATTCCCAAATAAGTCAGGGCAATGACACGGCTGATAGGTATAATGCTCACCGGGGCAGGGACGTCCCTGGAGGTGTTCTTTCTCACCCTGCTGTTTTCCCTGCCCCTCGCGCTGCCTGTCGCCTTTGGGCGGATGTCGCGCAATGTGCCGGTCAACGCGCTGGTTAAATTCTATCTGTTGATCATACGCGGCACGCCGCTTATCCTGCAGCTTATCTTTATCTACTTCGCGCCCAAGTACCTGTTCGCGTTTTTGCAGAACAGTTTGTCCGGTTTGGCCGTGCCGCCGGGATTCTGGAGCGCCCTCAGGTTCATCCTTTCCTACAACCGCTTTACCGCGGTGATCATCGCCTTTTCCCTCAATTACGCCGCCTACTTTGCGGAGATATACCGGGGCGGCATAGAGTCTATTCCGAGGGGGCAGTACGAGGCGGCCAAGGTGCTGGGCTTTACCGGCTCCCAGACATTCGGCAGGATCATTCTGCCCCAGGTGATCAAACGCATACTGCCCGCCACCGGCAACGAGGTTATCACCCTGGTGAAGGACACGGCGCTGGCCCAGGTCATCGGCGTGGCGGAGCTCTTCCACGCCGCCCAGAACGCCGCGGCGCGGGAGTTTTCCACTACGCCGATTTTTATGGCGGGCCTGTTCTATCTGGCGATGAACTGGGCGGTTACCGCGGCGTTTGCCCGCTGTGAGCAAAAGCTCTCGTATTATGTGTAAAACATTCGGGAGGCTCATGGAGATAATCAGGGTTGAAGGGATTTCAAAGTCCTTCGACAAACTGGAAGTCCTCAAAAATATTTCGTTCTCGGTTAATCAGGGCGAAGTGATTGCGATCATCGGACCGTCGGGTTCGGGAAAGTCCACCCTGCTCCGCTGCATCACCCACCTGGAACCGGTGGACGGCGGCAGCATCACCCTTACCGGCAGACAGATGGTAAAAGACGGCCGTTACGTGCCGGCCGAAGCCCTGCGGGAAATCTGCCTCAAGGTAGGGCTGGTGTTCCAGAGCTTTAATCTCTTTCCCCACTTTTCCGTTGAGCGGAACATCACCGAGGCTCAGGTCCGCGTGCTCCGCAGAACAAAGGCTGAGGCCGCCGGACGGGCGGCGGCGCTGCTTGAAAAGATGGGCCTTTCCGACAAGGCAAAGGCTTACCCCTTTGAGCTTTCAGGCGGCCAGCAGCAGCGGGTGTCCATTGCCAGGGCGCTTGCCCTTGACCCGGAAGTACTCTTTTTCGACGAGCCGACCAGCGCCCTTGATCCGGAACTGACCGGGGATATTCTTAAAGTCATCCGCAACCTTGCCTCGGAAAAAATGACTATGGTCATTGTAACCCATGAAATTCCCTTTGCCCGCGAAGTCGCCGACCGGGTGCTCTTTATGGACGGCGGCGCTTTTATCGAAGAAGGCCCCCCGGCGGATATTATCGATAATCCCCGTCTGGAACGTACCAGGGCTTTTTTGGCCCGCCTTTCCCGGTTTCAGGAGTAGACAGGGCGCTGGGGGATACGTTTTCCCAAACGGAGTACCGCCGGCGCCGGGAAATCAGGCTGTCCGGAGCGTCTCCCCATGGATCAACTGCCTTCTTCTCAACTATTCGCCGTTCATTGTATACTGCTCTCATGCGGAGCGGCATTGAGGCGGTGGCCTTTGACCTGGACGGAACCTTGTACCCCAATTACCGCCTGTACATCAGGCTGATCCCTTTTGCCCTTAAAGAGCTGCCGCTGCTCCGGGCCTTAGGCAGGGCCAGGACGATTATCCGGGCCGGGCAGGAAGCGGGGGACCGAACCGGGCGATGCCGGGGGGCGCTACGGGGAGAGGCCCCCTCCGCTGAATTGTCCTCCGGCTTTTACGATTACCAGGCGGCAATCATCGCGGATATACTCAGGGCGCCGCCTGAGCTGGTTAAGGAAAAAACAGAGCGGCTTATCTACCGGGGCTGGGAGCCTCATTTCAAAAAAATCAGGCTCTTTCCCCATGTGAAAGAAACCCTGGCGGTCTTGCGGCAGGCTGGCTTCAGGCTGGGGATGCTTTCGGATTTTCCTCCGGAAACCAAACTGGCCTGCCTGGGCATCGGGGATTGCTGGGACGCGGCGCTTTGTTCGGAGCGGCTTGGCGCGCTGAAGCCGGACCGCCGCCCTTTTGACGCCCTGGCCGGGGCGCTGGGTCTTCCGCCGGAGAGGATACTCTACGTGGGGAACAGCTTCCGCTACGACGTGGAAGGGGCAAATCGCGCGGGGATGCGGACCGCCCTGCTCAGGGGCATATTATCCGAAACCGGCGCGCGAAGCGGGGGCTGCGGCTGCTCCCCTGATTTTACTTTTCACGACTATCGCCAATTACGTGATTATATGCTAAATTAACGTAATGGGCTTTTTTACAATCGGAGATATCTTAACCCTCGGTATTGTGGCCTTGAGCCTGATACTTTACCGGTATCTGGACAAGAACAACCGATCCCTGGACAAGGTGCGTAAATACGCGGACAAGTGCAAGGAAGACATCGCCGCCTATACGGAACAGAAAAGCGCCGAGATCAAGGATTTTGGCATCTCCCTGGAGGTGGAACGCAAGGCCGCGGCGGAACTGATGCGGCATATCCATACCTTTACCGAGGAAGAGCTTGCAAAAAAGGCCCAGTCCATCACCGAAATTGGCGAGCGGATACGGGCCTACGATTCCTCATTGGAAGAATTGATCAAAATGACCGGCAGGGTTCAGGAGAATCTGAACCGCATTCGGGACGAATCCGCCTTTGTGGAAAGTACCGGTAAAAAAATCGGCGATCTCAGGGGAAAACTTGAATATATTGAAAAAACGGTTGAGGGAACGGAAAAAAAGCTCGGCGAGGCGGAACTTCGTTTTGAGCGGGAGAGCGCCGCAGCCCTGGAAAATACCGTCGAGTCGGTGCTTGCCGGAGCGCGGGAAAGGCTTTCGGATTTTGAGGCCGGTGCGGAGACTATTGAGCGCCGTGTGGAGGAGCATCGGGAAACGATAGCCAGGGTGGAAAAGGAGCGGGAAGCGGCCCTGGCGCGGGACATTGAGACCATCAACAAAACGCTCAAAGAAGCGGTGGAGCGGGCGGGGAACCGCGCCAATAAAATAGAAGACGCGGCCCTGGTAAAGCTGCGGGATCAGGCCCAGGACCGGCTCAAGGAGTTCAAAACCCTTTGGGAAGAAAAAATCAGGGCCGCGCAGGAAAGCGTAAAGACCCGGCTTGCCGAAATTCAGGAACAACTCAAGAGCGGCCGGGAGGAATGGAAAGCCGAAAGCTCCGGTATTGAGGCCCGGCAAAAAGCCTACCGTGACGAATGGAAGAAGGATGTCCAGGACCTGAACGCCCTGGCAAAACAGCAAAAAACCGAAATAGACGCCGCCCTGGAAGAACAGCGGGACGCATTGAACGCCGAAGCGGTCAGGCAGCGGGACGCTTTAAGCGACGCCATAAACCGGCAGCAGGACGAGTGGAGCCAGCGTTTCCGGGAATTGAACGCGCTCTTTACAGAACAATCCGGGACACTGAACGCCGCCATTACCGCGCAGGGCGGGGATTTAAGCGCCGCCCTGGCCGGGCAGCGGGAAGAGTGGGAAAAGGCCGTTCAGGAACTGTCCGGCCTTATCAAGCGGCAGAGCGGGGAACTGCGGGAAGCCGTCGCCGGGCAAAAAAAGGAATGGTCCGCCCTTTCGCAGGCGGCGGAGCAGAACATTATCTCCGCCGCCGAGGCGCGGCTTGAAGAATACAGACAGGCCCAGGAAGAGGACTTCAAACAGTTGGAGGCTCTTTCAGGAGACGCGGCCCGGCTGGAAACGGAACTCCGGCGTTCCATGCAGGACGTTACAGCCAAAGTCAACGATGATTTTGCCCGCTTTGAAGAAGAATCCCGGCGCAGACGGGAAAATGTTACGGCGGAATTCGATTCCCGGGTACAGGCTCTACAGGCGGAACTGGACAAGATAGACAAAGAACTGGACGGCCTCAAATCGCAGGCCATTGAAAATGTTTCCGAAAAACTCAAACTCTTTGAGGATGACTTCTCAGAAGACCTCGGCAGAAGAAGCGCCGATATTGAAACCCGCCTCGCCCAATGGAACGGGGAACTGAACGCGCGGCTTGAGGAAATTGCCGGCGCCGGCGCGCAGGAGCGGCGGCAGCTTGAAGCCCGCCTGAACGAGGAGCTGCGGCAAAATCTTACCGGGCAGGGCGAGCGGCTGGTGTCCGAACTGGAACGGCTCAAGGCCGAAACCGTAGCCCTTGAAGAGGGTATACGGGAGGAAATGCAGGCCGCTGACGAGGCCCGCCGTTCCTTCAGCGAACAGCTTGCGCGGGATCTGGAAGAAGCCCGAAGCGCCGCCGAAAACGAGACCAAAACTCAAATCGGCCGGTATAGTCTGTCCATGTCCGAAACCCTGCGCCAAAATGAGCGGAAACTGGAAGAGCAGCTCAGGGAGATCGGCGCCCGTCTTGAAGAGCAGACCGCCGGACTTGAAGCCGCCGCGGAAAATTCCCGCCGGGGCATTGAGGACTGGCAGGGCCAGTACAACGCCCGAATGAGGGACCTCGATATTTCCATGGAAGAGATTCGCCGCCGCAACCGGGATATGGCCTCGGAAAACGATGAGCGCATCGCCCAGGCCCGTACCGCTTTGGATGAGATACGGAAAGAACTCACCGCCCAGGCCAAGCTCTTTGACCGGACCGACGAACTCAAACTTGAGCTTGAACGCCGTGTTGAAGACCTGAATGGCGACATGGACCGGCTGGGTCAGCGTAAAAATGAAATCGACGGAATCGAAAGGCAGTTTACCCAGATCAAACGCCTTGAGGACGAGGTGAACGCCAAGATGACCCGTTTCCTCTCCGAAAAGCGCCGTATCGAAGTTATGGAAAACGATTTCAACCGCCTGCTCCAAACCTCCCAGGCGGTAGAGGAAAAACTCGCCCAGGTTTCTTCTTCTGACGATACCCTGCAGGCCATTCAGGTACAGATCCGCCGCCTGGAGGACGCGATAAAAGAAACTGAGGAAAAGTACCGGCGAGTGGAACGGAAAAGCCAGACTCTGGAAGAAACCAACGCCGGCATAGACCGCAACTTCAAGACCCTGCAGGAAACTGAAGGCGCCCTTAAAAACGCCGCCGAAGAGATCGACAGGCTTTCCGTTGAAGCCGAATCCCTGCGGGTCTCCATTGAGGCCCTTTCCCCGGAAAACGAAAAGGCCCGTGAGGCTGCGGAAAAACTCTCCACTCTGGACGAATCCCTCAATCTGATTGAAAATAGAATTGCCGAAATGAATGTCGCGCGGGAATGGCTGGCCCGTACTGAAACGGAACTCCGCGCCCTGGACAAGGATGCCCAAAACCAGCTCCGCCTGACCCGTTCCCTCCTTGACCGGGAAAGCGGCAAGACAGCCGCAAGCGCCAAAGCCCCGGCAGGCAAACGCGGCTCTAAAGGCGCCCCGCCCCCGCGTGACCGGGACAACATCATCAAACTCCGCCGCCAGGGCTGGACCGTAGAAGAAATCGCCGACACCATGAACATTTCCAAAGGCGAGGTAGAACTGGTTCTGGAGCTAAACCCCAAAGATTGAGTTTGTGTTTTTCATATTCGCCGGATGGAAATGGCCCTGCCCGTGTCCCCGTCAATCCCGGCGATAATGCCCTGAACCGCCGCTTCTGTTTCCGGTGTTTTGGCGGCGAGTTCCATCCGGTACAGCACCTGCTTGCGCACACGGTCCAGGCATATTTTGGGGTCCATGCCGATCACCGCGCCGGTAATGCCGGTCATGCCCAAATCGGTAATGTAAGCGGTACCTTTGGGCAGTATCCGCTCATCGGCGGTTTGCACATGGGTGTGGGTTCCGGCGACCACGCTGGCACGTCCGTCAAGGTAATAGGCCAGGGCCTCTTTTTCGCGGGTGGATTCAGCGTGAAAATCAACGAGGATAAGGGGGTGCGGGCCGGTGGATTCAGGGGGATCATTGTACCCGGCTGCGCCGGAATGTCCGTTCAGAATCGCGTCAAAACAGAGGAAGGGGCAGTCAATCGGCGTCATCGATTCACGGCCCTGAAGGTTCACCGTTATCCAGTGTACCCCCGCTTTTTCAATGCGGACCTGCCCCCGGCCGGGTGTACCGGCCGGATAATTTGCCGGTCGTAGTACCTGTTCTTCTCTGTCCAGAACCGGCCAGAAATCCCGCTTTTCCCAGATATGGTTGCCGGATGTTACCACATCCGCACCTGCGGCAATGATCCGTCTCAAGACCGCTTCGGTGAGGCCAAACCCCTCGGCGGCGTTTTCCCCGTTTACCGCCGTGAAATCAACGGAGTATTCTTTTAACATAGACGGCAGGCGAGCCTCCAGAACCTCAAGCCCCGGCTCACCCACCACATCACCTATCATAAGCGCCCGCAGGATTTTCATTCCATAAATATAGTGTATTTACCGGAAACATGCGAGTCTTTCCCAAAGGTTATCGCAATGAAAATTTGGAGGAACAAACATTTAGCGATGAAATGTTTGAGCTAATTATAACACAGGATGTTTTTGAGCATGTCTATAATCCTGAAAAGGCATTTTCTGAAATTGCAAGAACACTAAAAAAGGCGGCGCACATATTTTCACAGTTTCAATGAGCCTCCGCGCGGCAAGCCGCGGGGTATTAAACCAGACTTTCGAATAATCAACAAATTTAAAGAAACGGAAGTATGGGCAACAATGGGAGGAGAAGGGGAGCCAATATTTCACAAGACGGAAGAATGGCATGGAAATCCTATCGATAAAAAAGGAACGCCTGTAACAATGCATTGGGGATATGATATTGTTGATTGTATGCGAAGGGTACATACCCAAGAGCCCGCCTTGCGGCGGGGGAGCTTCAGGGCGTTATAAAGGGTATGTACCCTGAGACAAATACCTTACCAAAACAACATACCTCGT
>JAIROT010000047.1 GCA_031257385.1 Treponema sp. | reverse complement strand
CTGAATAAAGCAACGATTACAAAAATTTGGTATTAAACCAGACGGTATTATAAATTTCCTCTCGAACGAGCCTCCGATCAAGAAATTGCCCCACGTTCCAGATACCGCGCGGCTTGCCGCGCGGAGGCTCATTGGCTGCAATCTGGTCGCGGTCCGGAATTTTTGCATCACTTTCAAGAAAAGCCATTCCAAGTATGCGTGCAATGCCGTTACAGTTAAATTGATTTTCCACTTTTCTGAACTGTATTAAAGTATCGCTTGTTTGCCCGCTGGAAGTAATTATATAGCCCATTCGTATTCCCGCCATGCCAAAAGCTTTTGAAAAAGTTCTGGTCACAACAACATTGGGGTATGTTGGAATCAGGTTTATGGCGGAATTTTCAATGGGCATATAATCGCCATAAGCCTCATCAACGATTAAGATTTTATTATAGGAGGCGGCTCTTGCGGCTATACTATCTATATCTGCCAATGCGGCTACCTGGCCCGTAGGGTTGTTTGGATTTTCAACGATAAAGAGGTCATGATTTGAAGTCATCCTGTTGAGATAGTTTTCCGCTTCAAATTTATAATTATTACCCTTAGACATAGGGTAATATTCAAAATGTGCGCCAAGGCAGTTGACATGGTCTAAATATGCGGTAAACTGGGGCCCTTGACCCAATACCCTTTTTCCATAGGTCAAACACAGAAAATTTAAACTGCGAAGAATATCTAAAGAACCATCGCCAAGGAACATATGTCCCGCGCTTAGCCAGGAAATCCCTTTGTTTCGATAGTATAAGGCGATTTTCTCAAGTACGGTTTCATCATGCGGATATTGTTTTATGGCATGCTGGTCAATGTTTTGAAGGGCAAGCATAACCTGGGAAGGAAGAGGCGCCGGGTTTACGCCCAATGAACAATCAAGGATAGTATCCAAGGGCGCGCCGCCTTTGCCGTAATCTTTCAATTGACAGCTTCTGATATAATTGTTTAGATAAAAGCTATTCATAAAATTTCCCCGGCCAGGTAATTATACTCCGCTAAACTGCCCTTAAAAACCGGGAAGCCGCAGAACTTCAGGTTTGCGGCTTCCCGGTGGATTTTTCTTCATGATTTATGTGGTTTTATGAGGTTTGCAGAGGATCAACAACCTCGCCCTGAAGATATTTACGAAAAAGATTGACAAATGCCCAGTCTGGTATATACTTGCATAAGCAATTATCGAATTCCAGGACCCTGTGGTTCTGGAATTGACCCTTGTATTTTTTTAAGGAGTGTTTATGAAGTACAGAAAATTCGGAAACAGCGGCATTGACGTGTCGGTGCTGGGGCTGGGAACATGGCCGCTGGGGAATGATTTTTTCGGCGAGGTGGATGAAAGCGCCGGTATCGCGGTCATCCAAAAGGCCCTTGACATCGGTATCAACCTGATTGATACATCTCCGGCCTACGGGCAGGCTTACGAGTCGGAATTTACCGTGGGCAAGGCGCTCAAGGGCCGGCGCGACAAGGCGGTCATTTCGACAAAATGCGGCGTCCACCGGGTGCTGGGTACCGGCAATTACGCGATTTCGGGAGGCTATACCCGCTGTCTGGCTCCTGATGCCGTCTCCGCGGAACTGGAAAATTCCCTTAAACGGCTGGGAACGGATTATATCGACATTTATTTTATCCATTGGCCCGATTTGAACAACGGCAACGACGGGGCTTTGGAATTATTGGCCAAATGGAAAAAAGAGGGCAAGATCCGCGCCGGCGCGGTTTCCAATTTCAGTGTCGAACAGATAAAAAACGCCATTGACAAGGGGGGAATCAGCGGAATCCAGCCCCAGTTGAGCCTTTTTGCCCAGGGCAGCATCAATGACGGTGTGATTCCTTTTGCGGCGGACAAGGATCTGGGGATTATGACCTACGGTTCTTTGGGCGGCGGTATTTTGACCGGCGCTTTCAAAGAGCCGCCCAAGTCCGGCGCCAGGGAACTGCGGAGCGGTTTTTACGACTCCTTTTCCCCGGCGAAATGGGAAAAATGCAACAAGGTTGTCGATACCCTGCGGGAAATCGCCGCCGGCAGGAACGTTTCGGTGGCGGAAGTGGCGATCAACTGGGTCTTGGCCCAGAAAGGGATCAGCACCGCGCTTATCGGAACTACCAAGCCTGAAAACCTGGTAATGAACGCCGCAGCAGCGGATTGGGAACTTTCCGCCGCCGAACTGTCAAAGATAAGCGAAAGCTGCAAAAAGAACCTGGGCTAAGCTTTTTGGGAATACCGCAAAGAGGGGAATAATAGAGGCGGTAAATTCCTTCCTCGGGAGAACAACAACCCCGCCCTTCAGGCTAAACTTGACCCACAATTCAGGCCCCGCCTCTGGGCGGATCTTCCCTGCGGGGTATGCTTGTCAGGGGGTATTAGAGAGGGATTCGGCAGGGCGGGGGCGGTATCCGGCCCTTTAGCCGGGCGAGGGGACGAGTGGTGCGGGGAAAACGGGGGAAAATCGGGGGCCGCGCCTCCGTTCCCCCCTATGGGGGCTGTCCCCGTTCCCCGTCTCAAGCGCCGCCCCCTCTTCCTCCACAGGCTCCCCCTCCAGAATCAACGACCAATACCGGTCCCCCCATATATGCCCCGTCCTCCCTGTCAGCGCGTTGTAGCGCTGCGCGAAAGTCTGTTTCAGCCACTGCATGATAGCAGGAAGTTCCATCCCGTCCTCAGGTTTGATGTAGAAGCTCAGCCGGTCCGCCTCAAAACGGAGGCCCCGGAAGCCGAAACTGAAGCGGCGCATGGTTTCCCGAAAAACCCCGGCAAAGAGGGAAGCGGCCCTTGGCAGGCTGAGGATGCGCTCCCGGTTGTTGATACGGGAGCGTATCTCATACCACACCCCCTGCGCTAATGTACGTGTTTTCCTCATATCCCCTATATGAGGGCAAGGCGCTGTTTTGCTTTAGCCGCGGGGACAAAAACCGGTAAAAAAACACGGGGCAGGGAGAGGCGGCCCATCGCCGGGCAAGCGATCTTTTGCGGGTCAAGAATAGCTCTGATACCCAGGACAGGGGCCTAAACCCGGCCCGTCGTTCAGGTGATTGGCTGTTTAAGCCTTGACAGGAGGGGAGGGGTATACTAGGTTTATATTGTGGCGCCTTCAATGTGTTCATTGTCTTCATTATGATAAACAGGCGCGGATTGGAGGCTGTAATTATGAAAAATACGATACAAATGCCGCTCCTGGCGGCGGCTCTTGCGTGTGTGCTGGCGGTTTCCTGTGACACGCCCACTTCCGGGGACGGCGGAGGCGGAGAACCGGACGTAGTCCTGGACAGGGCGAAGTTTTACGCCAATAACTACAAAACCGGAAATTATTATACACTCACGGCGGAGAAAAAAGCCGTGGGGCAAAAATGCGAGGTCTGGATTGAGCAGGGCGCCGGGATTACCAGCGCCGACGCCAAGGCAATCGCCGCCGAATATGACAATAAGATCTACGGGAGAATGAGGGACGCTTTTGATACCACGGTTACCCTGGACGACGGCACGGCAATGAGCCTTTTTGACGCCGCCGATTATCTGGGCAACGGGGACGGCAGGCTCCTGCTGCTACTGCTGGATATAAGAGATAAGTTTGCTCCCCCCAGTGAGATGAGCTATGTGGGGGGCTTGTTTGACCCCAAGGATTTGCCGATATGGACTACTCTTTCCCTTTATTCCAACAAGGCCGATATGATATACGTCGATATTAACCCCGGCAAGCAAAAATCCCCGCAGTTTTACGCGACCATTGCCCACGAACTACAGCACCTGCTTCATTTGACTGCGGATGTTGTCTGGCGTACCCAGTCAAAGGTGGTTACAGAACAGGATGTCTGGATTAACGAGGGCTTATCCAGCGCCGCGGAGTGGCTGTACCTCAAAGACCATGCCGTTACCGGAAGAATTGACCAGTTTAATGAGCAAGAGGACATACCCAAGGGAAACACCTTCTTTGTATGGGACGGGGTTCTCGCCGATTACGCGACCGGCTACCTGTTCTTCCAGTGGCTGCGTATTCAGTCGGGGTCTGCCGATATTTACAGGGACATACTTATGTCCGGCAAGTCCGACTATACGGCGGTAACGGAAGAGGCGGCGAAGATAGACGCTTCCTATAGCGGTTGGGAAACGCTCCTCCGCTCCTGGTTTGCCGCCAACTATGCCCCAAGCGGCCCGTACGGCTATAAGGGCGAGATATCCAAGTCCGACATTAAGGTACGGTCCGCTTCCGGCAGCGGCTCTATTGGGCTGAGGCCCGGAGAAGGGGTCTACAGTGACCTCAAGACTGTGCAGGCGGCTTCGGGAAATATCCGATACGCCGGCCTTACTGAAGCAGGAGCAGTCAACGTCACTCAGGGACAAGCCGGTGATCTTATCCTGACCTATAATGTGAGTACCACTAAGGGCAAAAATCCAGACGGTACTGATACAGGTACTTCGGAGACCGGCACAATCGCCGCCTCCCAGGTTTCCGCTGGCGCGCCGGCCGCATCGAAGGCGGCCGCTCCCGGTGAGCCGTATCGCATCGACGCCAGGGACCTTCTCGGCGGGCGGCGGCCGGGCGCGCTGCCGGACGGCGGGTTAAGCGACGTAATCAAAAGATTGCGTAATCCCGATGGGCGCTAAGCATTCGCGGCTTTTCGCCCTGGCCCTCTTTCCCTGCGCGCTGGCCTTGACGGGCTTTGGGGCGCGGGAATCCGGCGCGAAGGAAACGGCCCCGGAAGCCGGGCCGGGCTTTTACCGTGACCGGGCAGGGGCCGTTGAAAGGCCCCCCGAAAACCCGGAGCAGGGCGGCGAAATCATCAGGGTATCGGGCAGGGTGCGGCTGGTAGGAAGCGCTATGCGGAGCAGCCTGGTTGTCAGCGGGGAAGAAGGCGACTGGTATATCGAAGGCGGCGATCAGGAACTGTTGACGGGCCTGCAGCAGCGGAACGTAACAGTGGAGGGGAGGGGCTATACCGAGGAACTGGTCCTGGCAAACGGGCAATACCTGGGCAAACGGCTCATCCTGCGGGATGCCAGGATCATTGCACAGGAATGAGTCTCCGCGGGGCAAGCCCTCGTAACCCATTAGACCGGCTGACGGTGAAGGCGCCGGCTAATCCGCGGGGCCTTTTAGCAGTACCCATGTCGCGCCGCTGCCGCCCGATTTGGCTTTTGCGCTTCCGCTTTCGCCGGCGAAGGGGCAGCGCTCAATAAACTCCCTGACGGTCCGTTTTAATACCGCCTCGCCGGAGGAATGTAAACCTTTGCCGTGGATGACAAGGAGCTTTTCAAGCCCCTCTTTCCGGGCCGCGTTGAAAAAATCCTGCATTTTTTCCCATGCTTCGCCGCGGGTGAGGCCGTGGATATCGAGTTCCGCGTCGGGCTTTTTTGCGCGGAGCCGGCGGCGGCGCTCCGCCGCGCTTTGGGCCCCGTCTTGCAGGGCCGCGTCCTTGTCGTACACCCCGTTGCGGCGCAGCCAGATATCCATCGCGCCTGCCCGCTCCTGCGGGGCCGCTTTGCCGGCTTTCTTCCCGGCGGGCGCGCCTGAGTTTTGCTTCTCCCATTGATTTAGAATATCTTCAAAATTCATAATGTCCTTCAGCGCGAATAAAACACAATTTTTTCCTCCGGAACCCAGCCGGCGGCCCCTTCCTCATCGCGGGAGCTGACAAAGACCCAGGGGCCGCTTTTGCCTGAACCCGCCCTCACCGGACGGCCCTCGCTGAACCGGAACACCGTTTCCCCTGCGGGATCGGGCGCGCGGCGGACATCGGTTTCTTTCATTACCCCTGAACGAGACTGGCCGGAAAAGGCCGCCCTCCCAGGGTAATGGTACGCCAAAGCTGCGGCAATAAACACGGCGGCGCAGACAAGGGCGGTTTTTTTCCGGCAGGAGGGAAACAGCCTGAGGCCGGACGCAAGGGCGGCCAGGGCAAGGACGCAGCATAACAGAAAAACCGCCAGGCGCACGGTCCACCGGCTTTCATCCTCCGCAACAGGCAGGGCCAGGCTCCGCTCCGCCTCCTGCCGCAGGGACTTAAAAACAGGGCCGGCGGGATGGTCGCGTTCGTTCCGCCTGAGTTCCGCAAGGGCCTCCGCCCGGTATCCCCGTTCCCAGAAATCCTTCGCCGTACCGATGGCGTTTTCAATAGAGCCGCCGAACAGCCTGAACAGGAGCGGGTAAGGGCGGGCAGAGGATTCGAATTCGGGAAACGTTGCGGGAACCTTGCCGCCTGCGCCCGCAGGCTCCGCGCCGCCCGCATCGCCGGCTGCTGCCGCGCCTTGCTCCGGCGCGGGAGAAGCGGCTTTCACCGGAATATACAGGGCAGGTATCTCGAAGGCCGCGTCTCCGTAAAAAACCGTGCGCGGCGGAAGATCAAGGGCGGCGGCGTCTAAAGGGATCGCCCTGAGTTTGAGCGCCGATCCGGCTGCCTCTTGCGCTGGCTGTTCCGCTTCAAGAATGAAGCCCGGAGGCACGGCGGGCATCAAGAGTTCCGCCCCCGGAAGCGTCGGGCCGGCCTCCCCGCTCACGCGGAGATTCAAGACCGCGGCTTCACCCCGGATGAGACTCTCAGGCCCCTTTTCCCAGACCAGACGAAGCGGCGCTCTTGCTGCGCCGGGGTTTTGCACGTTTACGGTAATGGGAAGGGTTCGGAATTCGCCCTTCGGGGTACTGACGGTAAAAACCCCCAGAACAAAGGTTCCCGCTTTCTGCGGGATGAAGCGGTATTCCGCCAGAGTCCGCCTGACGGAATCCGCCGTTTCGGTATGGGGAACCTTGCTGACACGGTCCGGCAGCAAAGCCTCCTCAAAGGAAGGGGCCGATACGGTAACCTCCTCCGGCAGCGGATGATCGATAAGGAGCGTCAGTACCCAGACCGAACCCGCGAGGGGTATCTCCGGGGAAGTCCGGACCAGTACCGGAGTTTCATCGGCGTTCCGGGCGTAGGCGCATTCCGTCAGGCGCAGCAGAATCAGCAGTCCCGCCGCGATTGGAAAACGCCCGCCGCGCCCCTTCATCTTCATCATCTTAATAATCCGGTTCATCGTTTTGTTCTTCCGCCGCCCATTCCCTGCTCTTCCATTGATTGTACTCTTTCTGCTGCAGGTATTCAAAAAGCGCGGTCCTACTTTCGCTCTCCTGCCGCCCCTGATCGGAACGGCTTCCTGAGGCGCTTTCCCTGGCAAGGGAAAGGAGGCTCAGTTCAAGATTCCGTTTTGCCTCGATCCTGTCCGGCTCGATCCTCAGCGCTTCCCGAAAGGATGCGGCGGCTCCGGCAAAATCCCCCTCACCAAAAAGCGCCCCTCCGGTGTTGTAACTGAGCCGGTATCTAAGCTCCCGATGCCCGTCGGGAGGAAGGGTGTCAAGGGTTTTTTTTGAATCGGCGAAACGTTCCAGGGCGGCCTTGCCCTCGTCAAGACTGTAGTACACCGAGCCGAGGCCGTATTCGGCATAGGGCGCGGCTTCTTCGTATTCAAGGGCTTTCAGGTAGGAAGAAATCGCTTCGGTGTACCTGCCCCTGGAATTGAAAAAATTGGCTTCCATGATGAGAAGTTTGCCGGGGAGACGGGAACAGGAAGAGAGGAAGAGCAGCGCCGAAAGGAGAAGAGTGAAACCGGCCCTTTTGATTTGCAGCAGGCAGAGCTTAGACGCGCCGTAGGCCAGTATGGCGGCGGCGATGAACAGGGGCCAGCGGGCTTTCCGTTCCTTCCGGCTTCCCTTGGTCTCCGATTCGGGGGCAAGGGAACGGAGGTGTGCGGCAAGAAGGGAAGCGGCGTTTTGGGCGCCGCCGTCCACAAAAATCCCGCCGCCGCGTTCAGCGGCCATGCGCATCAGGGCGGCGTCACGGCGGCTGACGAGATCTTCCCGGCCGGGAACGGGCCGGCCCTCGTCGCTGCCCAGGGCAAGGGCGCTAACGGTGATTCCGTCCCTGTTACAGCGGTCCAGCGCCGCCTTAACGGAGCCTGACAGGGATTCTCCATCGGATACCAGCAGGATTACCCGCCGGGTAGGAAGGGAGCTTTGAAAAGCGCCCGCAGCCGCATCAATGAGCGATTCCAGGTTGGTGCCCCTGCCGGTAAGAGCAGAGCCGTCAAGAGCTTCCAGAAAACTCAAGAGCGCGCCGTTATCCCAGGTGAGGGGAACGGCGAGGAGTCCCTTCCCCCGGCTGACCGCCGCGGCGAACCGCGCCCCGGGAACGGCGGCTGCCGTTTCGCGGACAATGGCGAGCCCCCGCTCAAGCCTGGACAGTTCCCCGCCCCCGTTAAAGGCCGGCGCGTCCTGAATATCCATGCTGCGGGATACGTCCACGGCGATAACCGTGTCCAGGCCCCGGCGGTATTCAGCGGCGGCCCAGTCCAGCCCCCAGCGGGGACCCGCAAAGGCGATAATAAAACAGGCAAGGAACAATCTGAAAAAAGCCTTTGACGCGGAAAGCCGTTGCCTGAGAGCCTGGGGCAGATAGTTCCGCTCCCGTTTTCGCCGGGGAGAGGCCAGGTCAATCAAGACAAGGGGAACGAACAGGGCAAAAGCGCATAAGACCCAGGGATAATCAAGGCTCATACCAGGGCCCCCAGAAAAAAGCGCCTGATGAATTTGAGACCGGCGAGCAGGCCCAGGGCGCCAAGCATAAAAGGCAGGCGGCAGGATCGTCCGCGCTCCACAATGCCGGATCTGCGCACAACCATTTCCCTGTCGTCAAGACTGCTGAAGGCGGCGCTAAGCGCCTGCGCCGAAGGCGCGGAAAGCCAGGTTCCCTCAGCGGCAAGGCTTATCCTCCGCAGGGCCTCGGTATCAAAACGGGAGTCAAACAGGCCGGTACGGCGCATTCTGGTATGGGGATCAACATAATCAATGGGAACCTCCCCGCCGGAACCGATCCCGATAACCCAGAGGGATATGCCCAGATCGCGTAACACCGCCGCGGCGGTTTCAGGGTGGATCGCCCCGGCGTTGTTTTCCCCATCGGTGATAAGCACCGCCACCCTGCGGGGGGCGGCGGATTTTTCCAGATGGAACGCCGCCACGGCCAGCCCCATGCCCAGGGCGGTGCCGTCACCCAGCTCGGCGATCCGCAGTTGTTCCAGGCGGGAGAAAAGCACCTCCCGGTCCGTTGTAGGGGGAACGAGGAGGGCCGCGTCGTTTCCCACCGCCACAAGGCCTATCCCGTCGGAAGGACGGCTTTCCGCAAAATCAGCCAGCAGTTTGCGGGCGGCGTTAAAGCGATTCGTCCCGTCCATGTCAAGGGCGGCCATGCTGGGACTGGTGTCGATCACAAAAAGAATGTCCGCGCCGCGGTTAAGCCAAACGATCTCACTGGTTTTTATTAAAGGTCCCGCGGCGCTGAAAAAGAGCAGCGCGGCCCCGCAGTATTCCAGAACCCGCAGCGCCTTCACCAGTCCGTACATATTGAAAGGTGTCTTAAAGGGAGTCCCTCCGGGCGGCCCCAGCGGAATTGAGGCCACAAAGGGATTGTGAAGCCGCCGGCCAATAAAAACCGCCAGCGGTATAACGACAAAAGCCGCCGCCGCGATTAAGGGCCGTTCAAAACCGAAACTCATACCCGCAGCGCTCACGCGGCTTCCTCCCCTGCCTTCAATTTTCCCCGCCCGGCCCTGTCCAGCGTTTTAAGAAAGCGCCGCAGATCGCCGAGGATCGCCAGTACGTCACCGGCGGCAATCTCGGAACCGCAAAAACGAAGTTCGTCACAGCGGCGGAAAAACCCTCCCAAAAAGCCGCCGTTTGAAAAATCCTGTTGACATTCCGCATAATCCGCGCAACCGGTTTTTTCTTCAGGAGCGCTTCCACCGTTAGCCTGCATCAGTGACGGAAGCTGTCCAATCTCAGCGGCGGTCATGGCCAGGCAATTTTGCCCGGTAAAAAAAGAAAGAAAACTCCTGAATTCACCGGAGAGCTTATTGAGCGTGTCCCGGTATTTTCCCTCCCGCTGCACGGATCTCCTCAGGCGTTTTTCCATACCCCACATGGAAACAATAAGACGCCTGCGTTTCCACTTTAGAATCTGAAGCCTGAGATGACGGCGGCCCCAGAGACCGGCCCAGAGCGCAAGGAGCAGAAGCAGGGCGACAAGGCCCATGGTTCCGTATATCAAAAGGCCCGTGCCGGGAATTGCCAGGGGCAGGGCGGGACCGGAAAGAACCTCGCCGGTTTCGCCGGTGTCAAGAATGGAACTGATTTCAACACGAAGACCGGCAAAGCGTTCCCCGCCGATTTCAATGGGAGGCAGTTCCAGAAGCCCCGGCCTGAACGCTGAAAATTCAATCAAAAGCTGGCTGCCGGAAGGCCGGTATTCCAGCGCTACGCGGTACAGTTCCAGATCGGGGGAAAGGGGAAACAGCTGCGGATCAAGGGAGATATTAGCCTCTTTGACGGCGTTCCCTCCGGCGAGGGGAAGGGTCAAAGTCGCCCGGTCGCCCACATACACAATCCGGGGAATGATATAGGGACCCTGCCGCGTGTCCTGGGCGCCGGAATGCGCCGGAACCAAAAAGAGCGGGAGCAGCCATATCCATCTCATGGACGCTCCCGGCGGACGGCTCTCCGGCGTCCGCTGTACGGACGTCCGCCGAAAAAACGGAACAGCGCCATGGCCGCATCCCCGGCAGTGGACAGCTCCAGCCGGGCCGCGCCGGCGCGGCGGCAAAGATTCACCCAGAGTTCCGCCCGGTCTTTATGCCATTGGGACCATGCATCCCTGAAAAAAGCGGAGCCGCTGAGGGCCTCTATCCGCAGGCCAGTTTCAGGGTCCTCCATGGTGATAAGCCCCAGATCGGGCAGGTTTGTGTCCAGTGGATCGCTTATCCGCAGGGCGATCACATCGTGCTTCCGGCTCAGATCACCCAAGTCCCGTTCCCAATTCACGCTGAGAAAATCGGAAATCAAAACCACAAGACTCCGCCGCTTGAGCAGCCGCCCTGCCCCGGCCAGGGCCTCCCGCAGATTGCTCCCCGCCTCCGCGTGTTCCCGCCGGGGGAAAGGACGGTTCTGGTATTGGAGTGCGCCTGAGATAAGCGCCATGGCATGACGCCGTCCCTTGCGGGGCGGAAAGACCCGGTCTATTTCACGGTCAAAGAGAAAGGCCCCGACCCGCTGGCCGGTACGTTCCGCGGAAAGGGCAATCAGCGCCGAGGCTAACAGGGCCTGTTCGTAGGGCGTTAGACGATCCCCTCCCGGACCCGGCAGGGCCGGGCTCCTCCTCCGCATGGAGGCGGAAGTATCCAGCAGGATCATAATCGTCAGTTCTCGCTCCTCCCGGTACATCTTCACAAAGGGGACGCCGAAGCGGGCGCTGGCATTCCAGTCGATGGAACGCGCGTCATCGCCCCACTGATAATGCCGGACCTCGTCAAACTCCATGCCCTGGCCTTTGAAAATCGAGCGGAAATTACCCGCCATCAGATCTTCCGCGAGGACTTCGGCGGCAATGGGAAAGGTACTTATTTTCCGCAGCAGCTCATGGGTATCCATGGGACATCCTTAGCGCCCGGCTCAAGGGACGGGAACATGGGAGAGTATTCGGGAGATAACCGCGTCCGCGTCAAGGCCTTCCGCTTCGGCTTCATAGGAAAGCACGACGCGGTGCCGCAGCGCAGGGTACGCGGCGGCCTTTACGTCCTCAGGATTCACGAAAGACCGTCCGGCAAACAGCGCGCGGATACGGGAACAGCGGTACAGGGCGATGGAAGCCCGAGGGGAAGCGCCGAAGGAAATGTAGCGGTACAGGCCTTCCGTAAGCCCCGCACCGGCGCGGGGTCTGACGGGCCTTGTAGCGGTGACTATCGACACGATGTAGCGGCTTATCCCTTCGTCAACATGGATCGAATCCGCGGCGCCCCGCAGCAGGGCGAGGGCGGAGGCATCCAGCGCAGGCAAGAGAGGGGAGTGCCTGTCCGCGGGGGAAGGCGCGGCATTGCGGCTGACAATCTCAAGCTCTTCCTCAGGGGCGGGATAACCCACCAGCAGTTTAATAAGAAAACGGTCCAATTCCGCCTCGGGCAGGGAATAGGTTCCCTCGTGCTCAATAGGGTTCTCGGTGGCAAGCACGAAGAAAGGATCCGGCAGGGGGTAGCTGGTTTCGCCGATAGTCACCTGCTTTTCTTCCATTGCCTCAAGCAGGGCTGACTGCACCTTGGCCGGCGCGCGGTTTATCTCGTCGGCCAGAATCACATTGGCAAAGACCGGCCCCCGGCGCACGGAAAAATTCCCCGCAGCCTGTTCCCAAATCAGGGTTCCGGTCAGGTCCGCCGGCAACAGGTCCGGCGTGAACTGTATGCGCTTGAAGGCCAGCCCCGTGATTTCCGCGAGACTCTTCACCGCCAGAGTCTTGGCAAGCCCCGGCACCCCTTCAAGCAGTATATGCCCCCCGGCGATAAGGGCGGTCAAAAGCCCGTCAATCATGGCCCGCTGTCCCACGATACGCTTCGCCAACTCCGTGCGGCAGCCTTCAATCATCTCCGCCGCAGCGGACAGCTCTCCGTCATTTTCCATACGTTCATTGTAGCCAAGTAGAGCGCAAAGGGCAAGGAACAGGGTAGGAGTCTGTGGGGCTTTAGCCCAAATGATGAGCCTCCGCGCGGCAAGCCGCGCGGTATCTGGAACGTGGGGCAATTTCTTGATCGGAGGCTCGTTCGAGAGGAAATTTATAATACCGTCTGGTTTAATACCGAATTTTTGAAATT
>JAIROT010000277.1 GCA_031257385.1 Treponema sp. | reverse complement strand
GGCAAACCGTCCGGGACATTTACCGCCGGTACACTATATCTACCCCCCGGGGTCTGACCCCGTACCCCATATCTGGCACACCATATCTTGTACCTGGGGTCTGACCCCATACCCCATATTTAGTACCCGGGGTCTGACACCATTTGCTCCCGCTCTCACGTCTCACGTCTCATTGCGTTTTTAGCCGGTTTTGTCTATAATTACAGTAGAAGTTACCGGGAATTTGTACACAGGGGTTTTAGGATAATGCCGAAAAAATACCATATCTTTATAAGCTCGACAACGGATGATTTAAAAACTGAACGCCAGGCGCTGTGCCGCGTTATTTTCGATCTGGGGCATATTCCGGTCTGCATGGACTCCGTGGATATTACGGAAAAAACCGGATGGCGCATCATCAAAAAGAACATCGCGGAAAGCAATTATTTTGTTTCGCTGGTCGCGCACAGATACGGCCTGCTCCCGGAGGGGTTTGGCGGAAAAACGGGTTCCACGGAGATTGAGTACGCCCAGGCGATCAAGGCGCATGTTCCGGTTCTGGCCCTGATCATTGCTGACAAGGCCCGGTGGAAGGCCGCGAAAAAAGACACGGAACGCAAAATTACCGCCGCCCTGAATGACTTTAAGGAAAAATTGAAAGGCCATCCCTTTAGTGAATGGCTCAATATGCAGGATCTTAAACAAAAGGCCCTCGAACTGTTTTCGCGCGAGTTGGCCCTTAATCCCGCGGGCGGTTGGGTGCCCGGCCCGGAACAGGCAGCCCCTGAAACGGCCAATGCCCTGAGCCGTCTTATCGCGGAAAACGAGGATCTTCGCCGTCAACTTGCCGTCCGCGGCGGGGAACACAGCCGTCCGCAAAAGCGGATGCGCCGTACCCTGGAACTGCTCGCCGCCAACCGCGTCTCCCTCAGTTTCTTCTACACCGGCGGCGAAAATTGGGAAAATACCATCGAGTGCCGTTTTCTCAAACTCTTTAAGCTGCTGGTTCCCGAACTTTACCTGGGAAAAACCACTTCCGATATTTCCCGCTTTTTGGGAAGTGTTTTGAATCCGGATCTTTCCCGCGCCGTCCGCAAGGATTACCCAACCCCATCAAACACAATCAAGAAGATCATGACCGATCTTCATTCGCTGCGGCTTGTTCAGTATATCAGCAACGGGATCGAGGAGATTTGGCAAATCGGCGATTACGGAAAGGAAATATACTCCCTTTACCGGCTGCGCCAGTTTGACCGGTCCGCCAAAACCAGCGCGGCAGCGCGGGTCCCCGCACCGGAGAATGCTGTCTCCACACCGCCCGTTTCTCCGGCCTCACAGGACGAAACCATCCCGGCTGAATAATCGGGGCTGTTCCAAAACTTCAGTTTTTGGAACAGGCTCAATCATCATAATATTAAAAGTCTTACGCCGCCCCCAGGCCCCCGAATTTTCCCGGCACGGACTTTTCGATGGGGAACTTTTCGACGGGGAATTGCAAATAAATCCTGAATAAATTATTATAGTCAGGCAGAGAAACGGCGATACACGGTGCGGGCCAACAACGGCCCGTATTGGCAGCCGCCGCCGATTAAGTATCCGGGGGACATTTATGAAGAAAATTAACCTTGTGTTTTACGGCATCCTGCTGTGGGCTGTTTTTCTCGCGGGCTGTGCCGGCGGCGCCAAATCGCAGGAAGAAGACGGGGCGGTTGACGAAGAAGACGATATCTGGTACGCGATTGAATCCGCGGAGGAACTGAACGGAGAATGGGAAGGACTCAGCGTGCTGGATGTTCCCGCCGATGAATCGAAAGGATTCCCCGAAACGGTTTTCAATGTCAGCCTGTCATTAAACTGCGCGGATACGCTCGCGGTACAACGTGTCAAAATCGCTTTCGGCGATTTCCTTACAGACCTGCTCGCGGCTCATCCCGACAGTATTCTTACCGCCGGCGATCTGTGGGAAGAATATTTTGAAAATATTTATGCCGATTATGATTTGATCAGGGAAGAGTACGCCCTGATTATCGAGTATTCGGGCCCGGTGGAAGATCTGCTCAACGGCGAAACCGGCAAGCTGTACATCAATCAGGATGGAACACGTTTACGCGAATTCACGAGAGGCGGATTGCTGGGCGGGTTGCTGGAACCCTTCGGTGTTTCCAAAGACATCGAATTTATTTTGGAGAAGCTTTAGGGCGGGCGCCGGGACCTCCGCCGGGTTTTCCCGGGCGGCGGAACTTCGAGGTTAGTATGAGTAGTACCAGTCATCTTGTGGCGATTCTCGAAATCGGCTCGACCGGCATCAGGCTCCTGATTGCCGAGATCGGCAAAGACCGGCAGTGGAAGGCGCTGGATCAGGCTGGGAAGCCCGTAGCCCTGGGACGGGATGTTTTTACGTCCGGGGAGGTTTCCCGGGAGTCGCTTTTGGAGTGTCTTTTGGTGCTGCGTAATTACCAGGAGCTTCTTTCGGGATGGGGCATCCACCGCGGCGATGTTCACGTTATCGCGACAAGCGCGTTGCGGGTTGCCCGTAACCGGGATATGTTTGTGGACCGGGTCCGCCAGGAAACGGGGTTTTTGCTTACCATTGTTGAAGGCATCGAAGAAAACCGGCTTATGTACCTCGCGGTGCGCTTTGCCCTGAAAAGCGACCTGAGTCAATTCCGGCGCTCCAGTTCCATGATCATCGACGTGGGGGGCGGGTCAACGGAAATCATGCTGCTCCGCAAGGGAAAGATGGTCGCCGCGCACAGCCTGCACCTGGGGACCATCCTTATTGGCCAGTATTTCCGCCATTCCCCGGACGCATTGCGATCCCGGGGACGTTACCTGCGGGAAAATGTGCGGAACACTTCCGAATTTCTCAATGCCGAGATGGAGCTTGATCATGTAAAGGTTTTTATAATTGCCGGTTCCGACGCGCGGTCTCTTGCCACGCGAATCGGGAAAGAACTTAACGATAACTGCTGGATTATTGAGCGGGACGCGTTTGTCCGGTTCGTGGATACGATCCGGAACTACAGTCCCGAAGAATGCGTAAAGAATTTACAGGTGCCCTATTCGGACTCGGAGGGCTTTGTACCCGGCAATCTTGTGTACAAACTCTTTCTGGAACGTACCAGCGCCGCCCAGGTAGTAGTACCGTTTGTGTCCATCAGGGAAGGCCTGCTCATCGACTTAACCCTGGGGGTAGACCCGGAACTGCAGGAAGAATTTTATTCCCAGATTATTGCCTCCGCGGTGAATCTTGGGCGGAGGTACCACTTTGACGAGGCACATAATCTTCACGTAGCGTTTCTGTGCAATATTCTCTTTGATGCCCTGGTACGGGAACACGGCATGAATCGCCGGGAGCGGGTTATGCTGGAAGTGGCGGCAACACTTCACGACATAGGCATGTTTATCCGGGGATCGGGGCACCACAAGCACGGCCAGTACATCGTCGCCAATTCTGAAATTTTCGGCCTGCACCGGGAAGAGCTTGCTATTATCGCAAACGTGATCCGCTACCACCGCAGCGATCCTCCATCTCAGACCGATATTGATTATATCGCGTTACAGGGGGAAGACCGGATTCTGGTACTCAAGATGGCGTCGATTCTGCGCATTGCCGATGCGCTTGATCGCGGACATTCCCAGCGTATCAAGAATATCACCGTGGAGCGCAGAAACGAAACTATTGTCCTTCATACCGGGGGAAACCTTGATGTCAGCTCTGAACTTATGGGGCTTGAAGAAAAGGGCGGTATGTTTCAGGATACTTTTGGTTACAAGGTGATACTAACATGAAATGTAATTATTCAGCCGTCTTGCGGGACGGGGAAAGCCCCTGTTGCGGAAAACCCGCCCTTTTTTATAGAAGGTTACGACTATCGTGAATTTTTTTAACCGCGATCTTTCGTGGATTGATTTTAACCGCCGGGTTCTCGACGAGGGACTCAGGCCCGATCTTCCCCCGCTGGATCGTTTCCGTTTTCTTTCTATTGTGTCCTCCAATTTCGATGAATTTTTCATGGTTCGCTTCGCGGCGATAAAACGCGCCCAGCGGGCGGGGGTTGGAGCGGATCAAGACCCCGCCGGACTTAGTCCTGAGGCGCAGATTAAAGCCGCGGCGGAAAGAGTGCGGGATATTGTAAAGAAACAGTACCGGTGCCTGTGGGATGAAATATTTCCCGCGCTTGAGAAAGGCGGCCTGGAGCTGGTAAAGCCGGACAGGTATTCCCTTGAAGACATGGATTTTCTTGAGTCGCTTTTTATGCGGGAAATTTATCCGGTTCTTACCCCGCTCCGTTTCGACGATGACGAAACGGACAAGCTTATGATCGACACAATTTCCATCCATGCCGCCTTTCTACTGGAAAGTGAAGGCGGAAGTTCCGCCGAAGAAACCGGCGGGACGGCGGAGTATATTTCTATTGTCAAAATACCTCCCGTGGTCGGCCGTATTGCCGGACTGCCGAACAGCAATACTGTCAACAAACAGCCCGGCGATAGTTCCGGCAAGGGAAACTTCCGCTGGGCTCTTTTGGACGATGTCGTCCTCAATTGGGGGGCGTATCTTTTTCCGGGATATACGATTAAGGAAAGCATGCTTTTCAATGTAAACCGGGACGCGGATTTTTCTGTCGATGAAAAAAGGGACGAAGACTTTATGGAAGCAATGGAGGAGGTTATTGAACGCAGGGATTCTTCCCGGGTGGTCCGCATGGTTTATACTGCGGGAAGCGCCAGGCTCAGGGAAGCGCTGGCCCGGCGCTTTGATCTGCGGGAAGAAGATCTCTACGAGATAGAAGGCCC
>JAIROT010000273.1 GCA_031257385.1 Treponema sp. | reverse complement strand
CGGCCTTCTTCGCGGCCCTTCTCAAGCCCTTCTTCGAGACCTTTCTCCCGGCCTTCCTCAAGGCTTTCCTCCCTCATAAGGGCCATCGCGTCTTCTACCGTGTATTCCTCCAATAACATATTCAATACCTCCGTTGCGTTCTTTTCCAAAAACTCTTTCAATATATCATGCTCCCGGCAATACCTTATCGCCGCTTTCATCCCTGCTTCCTTGTCCCCCATTTCCCTGGTAAAGGCCCGCACCTTCTCGATAAAAGCGCTGTACTGCGCCAGCGTCTTGCTCCGCCTCACTATCCCCCCGTTCCGGCCCCCGTTGATGTTGACCACCCGTACTTCCAGTTCAAGCGCCGTCTTTTCCGCTATTCCCAAAAACCTCACGCTTTCAAACGCATCGGATAGCCGCAACGTCTCCGCTTCCGGGTATGGTGCCGCCCCGTTGTACAATACCCAAAATTCCGGCCGGGGTATCTTGATGAGTTTTGACCCGTACAGGTTCCGCTCCCCCAGCCGCTTTTCGTAGGTCTTTGCGATGTACAGGAGCAGCCGGAGCGCCATATTGGGGTTAATCGTACTTTGATGCTCTATCAAAACGACCAGTTTGTCGCCGATCTCAAAGGAAATATCATTGACCGGCCCCCAAAACAGGACGTTCCGCAGGGTGTTAATGCTGACCGGCACATCGGGGGACAGGTCCACGCCCTCAAGGGCGCAGTATAACTCACGCAGCAGAGACGGATCGCTAAAGAGGAAGGAAAAAACGCTGTCCTTATACGCGGCATTTACCTGCATTGAGGCAAAGATAACAGAAAACACGGGATTTTGCAACACGCCGCACGCAGGTACTCAAGAGCGGTATGGCCTCATATACGTTTACCTGGCGTCCCGCTATCAGCCTGTGGCGGATAGCGGGGGTTACAATTTCCTCGGTAAACGCATATGGGTATTAGACCCTCAGCACGAATGAATTCCAGCGAAGATCCTTCAAGCAAAGTGTTTCTGGCAATTTCAGCGGCTTTTGCTTCCCGGCCTTCTTCCCTCTGTACCCGGCCGTATTCTACCGTGTTCCATTCAGTTAATGCATATTAATCACCATTTCTACAATATAGCGTTTTATAGAAATTCAAGATTGACAAATGGTTACAGGAGATGTATAAACATGTATGTGAATAACAATTGGTAAAACTCTTGATGTACTCCGTGCCGGATTGGGCGGAAGGGGGATGGTGGGCCGGAATGGAGACCCTCTATCATCTGGATTAGTTTTCCAATTCAATATGAAGAAATACGCCAGGCGGGCGTAGCACGAAGCGTTGCTTCCTGTTCGATTGTATTGTGCGGCCATTCGGCCGTACTAAGATAAGGTTAACACGGAGGAAAGTTATGGAAGGCACGATGAGGGGAGTGTATCTCCCCGGAAACAGTACGGTTGAATTCAGGAATGTTCCCATACCCAAACCGGGTTACGGACAGGTGCTGGTAAAGATGAAAGCCTGTACCATTTGCGGCAGCGACATCAGGGCGATTTATCGCGAGCATACGGGAAAAGGCGCCGAAGGGTATCAGGGCGTTGTTGCCGGGCACGAACCCTGCGGCCAGGTGGTGGAAGAAGGACCGGGAATACGGCGCTTCAAAAAAGGCTCGCGGGTTATCGTGTATCATATCTCCGGGTGCGGCCTGTGCCACGACTGCCGCATGGGTTACATGATCTCCTGCTCTTCCCCATTGCGGGCGGCTTACGGCTGGCAGCGGGACGGCGGCATGGCGGAGTATATTCTCTGCGACGAAAAAGATCTGGTGGAACTGCCGGAAGACTTAAGCTACGCCGACGGTGCGCAGGTGGCCTGCGGTTTCGGCACGGTGTACGAGGCGATATACAAAATCGGCGTGAGCGGCGCGGATAACGTGCTAGTGGTGGGCCTTGGCCCTGTGGGGCTTGCCACGCTGATGCTGTGCAGGGCCATGGGCGCGCGCAGACTCTTCGGTATTGAATCCAATCAATACCGCATAGACATGGCGAACAAACTGGGCCTGGCGGACAAGGTATTAAGTCCCGGGGCGGACAATGTGAAAGAGATTCTGGACCTGACCGGCGGCCACGGCGTGGAAAAAGCCTTTGACGCTTCTGCCAGCGACGCCGGACGGCAGACAGCCATCCGCGCAGCCCGGCAGTGGGGAAAGATCGCCTTTGTAGGCGAGGGAAACACCGTGGGCTTTAACCCCAGCCCGGACATCATCCACCCGCAGAAGAGTATTTACGGAAGCTGGGTCACGAGCATCTGGCTCATGGAGAATCTCGTTGAAGAACTGGTGCGCTGGAATCTGCATCCCGATGTACTGGTGACCCACCGTTTCCCGCTGGACAAGGCCGACGAGGCCTACAAGCTGATGGACAGGGGCGCCTGCGGCAAAGTTGCCGTTTGCGCCGACGAGGAACTCAAATAATGGACGTTCTTGATCTCCGTGCGGTTCCCCATATCGCCCTCGCTTCAGGGGAAAGCATCCCTTCCATCGGCATGGGGACCTTCGGCTCGGACAAATACGGCCCCCAACCGGTAGCCGATGCGGTGGCCGGCGCTGTCCGTTTCGGTTACCGCCTGTTTGACTGCGCCTCGGTGTACGGCAACGAGGATCTTATCGGCAAAGTTTTTGAGGAAGCCTTTGCCGCAAAGGCCGTGAGACGGGAAGAACTGTTCATCACCTCCAAAGTATGGAACGACATGCACGGCCCGGAAAAAGTACATGCCTCAATCAACAAGACCTTGCAGGACCTCCGGCTCTCTTACGTGGACGCATACTTTGTGCATTGGCCTTTCCCCAATTACCACGCCCCCGGCTGCGAGGGCGACGCCCGCAACCCCGATTCGGTTCCCTTTTCCCTTGACCGTTTTATGATTGCCTGGGAACAGATGGAGGCGATTTATGACAGGGGTCTTGCCCGTCATCTGGGCATGTCGAACATGACGATCCCCAAACTGGAAACGGTACTTCCCCGTTGCAGGATAAAGCCCTGCCTCATCGAAATGGAGCAGCACCCGTCTTTCCAGCAGCAGGCCCTGTTTGATTACTGCAAGGCCAAAGGAATCACGGTCATCGGCTATTGTCCCATTGGATCACCTAACAGGCCGGAACGGGATAAAGCTCCGGGAGACGTGGTTGATACCGGGCTGCCCGAAGTCGCGGCGGCGGCAAAAGCCCACGGCATACACCCGGCCCTGGTCTGCCTGAAATGGGCGGTACAGCGGGGTTCCATTCCCATTCCGTTTTCGGTACACGAGGAAAACTACCAAAGTAACCTGCGCTCGGTCACCGAAGATCCCCTGACGCCTGATGAAATGGAACAGCTCAAAAAGGCCGAGCGGAACTGCCGCCTTGTGAAAGGCCAGGTCTTCCTCTGGCCCGGCGCTCAAGGCTGGGAGGATCTTTGGGACATGGATGGGAATATAACGCAATAGAACTCCGGCAGCTTTGGAGCGCTTCTGTGATTTAACTTGAAAAAATCCGCGTAATCGGCTAGAGTGAATCCGGGGGATGGTATGGCGGAAGATCTGATGAACAAGGTATTTTCCTTTTTCTCCGGGGACAGCGATGAGACCGACGACAGGAAAATACTCCTTAAACAGGTCCTTAAAGAGCTGGGCCAGAATAAATACGCAAAGTTTTTCAGAGCGAAAACCGACGAGGCCGATCCGATGCTGGCCGTTTTCTTTTACAAGGTATTCAGGATAATCTTTGCTTTCAGGACTTTCAGCCGAGACGGGGAAAAAATGGCTCAGCTCAGACAGATGATCCTTACAGCCGCCATGGACAAGTCTATCCTTGATACGGCCGAGCGGCTCAGTCCCGCGGCCATTGATGAGCGTTCCGGAACAACCGCCCCGGCGGAGCTGACCGCTCAGATAGAGGCCGACATTGCGCGGCTTAAGGCCGCCTTTGACGGCAACCGGATAAGCGCGGCGAACCACTACTACAACCTCGCCATGGCCCTCTCCCAACTGTCCAACTTTGATTTTCCCGGTTTTCTGAAAAAGTTCGACCCGAACTTTACCGGAGGCAATTTTGCCACCAGCCCCAAATTCGCGCCGATCAGCGCGGACATTATCGTCAAAGACCTGGGCGAATTCCTTGCGGTTTCCAAGGCGATGACTCACGAAGGGGACTGGAAAATCCTGCTTGATTTATTGAAACTTTGCGCCGGAGAAGAACTGTTAAAGCCGGACCATTTCGCCGATGTGCTGGTCAGCCTGCGGGACCTGCACCAGTCGAAGATACTCGAACTTATCGCCTGCTACGCCAGCAAAAATCCGGTGTGGCAATGGAAGCCGAAAATCCCCAATGAGCATATCGGCGAGGACTGGCTTAAGGTACGGGAGGAAGAGGCGCGGGAAAATATCGAGAAAATCAACTTCACTGAGAAACATAACCGGATCGACAGCCTGACCAAACGTATCTTTGAAGGCGCCGGGCTTGTCCGCCTGGAAAACTACAATGTTGCAAAGGGGGAAGTGCTGCGCAAGCGCGACCTCGAAGACTTTGTCTACGCTGAAGGGCTGAATTATCTGCGGGCCTTTCTGGAAGACTACCTTGAAAAAGAAATCCGGGAACTCTGCGACATTCTTCTGATCCGCGGCCAGTGGATCAATAACGCCATGTCCAGGGAGATGTCCGAGGCCCTGCACCAGTTGCTGGAAGCCTCCGCCCCCATAATGGGGCTGGACGAACGGCTCTCTGAGGACGGCGGCGACGGTTCCCGCCTCAAGGCGGCGATCATGCGAGTGGACCGGGACAGGACCCAGGCCCGCTACATCAACAGTATTGTCGGCAACAACAACGAGCAGGCCCTGGAAATGATCAGCGCCGCTGCCCAGAACTTCATTGTCATCGGCAAGCACCTTAAAGTATTGATAGAAGACGGGCAGAAAAAACGCCCTGAACTGCTCGTCAACTGGCGCGGGCTCAATTCGGTCTCCAAATTGCCCCTTATCCAACGGCTAAGCGATGATTACAGGAAAATCAACTATTTTATCCAGCTTATGCAGCTGTGTACGCGGTAGCCTATGTATCTAACCAAATCAAAGCCCATACGGCATATCGGTTTTGTCTCGACCCGCTTCAAGGGGAACGACGGCGTATCACTGGAAACGCTCAAGTGGAGGCAGGTGCTGGAACGCATCGGCTATGAATGTTTCTATTTTTCCGGCCTTTCCGACTGGGATGCTGATCTGTCCATGGTGGTGGAAGAGGCTTTTTTCGCGCATCCTGCAATTCAGGCGATTCAGGACCGCTGTTTCGGCAACACCGTGCGGAGTGAAGATCTCTCCGGCGAGATACAGGCGATACGCTTCAAGCTGAAAACGGCGCTCTACGATTTTGCGGAGCATTTTAAGATCGACCTGCTTATAACCGAAAACGCCCTGACTATTCCAATGAACATCCCCCTGGGTCTGGCCCTGACTGAGTTTATCGCGGAAACGGGAATCCCCGTCATCGCCCACCACCACGATTTTGCCTGGGAGCGGCAGCGCTTCTTGGTAAACTGCGTGGCGGATTATCTTTCCATGTCCTTCCCCCCCCGGCTGCACAGTATCAACCATGTGGTAATCAATTCCGAAGCCCGGCAGCAGCTTTCCTACCGCTGCGGCCTTTCCTCGATTATCATCCCCAATGTGTACGACTTTGACGCCGAGCCGCCTCAAATGGACGACTACGCCCGCGGTATGCGCAAAGACCTGGGCGTCGGTGAGGGCGAGGCCCTGCTGTTGCAGCCCACCCGTATCGTCGCCCGCAAGGGGATTGAACACGCCATTGAGCTGGCAAGCCGCTTAAAGGACACAAGGGGAAATTTGCCGCCAAGGCCGGCAAAACTGCTCATCAGCCACCAGGAGCGGGACGAAGGTTCGGACTACTATCAGCGGACCATGGACTACGCCGCGCTCATGGGCGTAGAGGTGATCATCAGGCCGGACATTATCGGCGCGGCGCGGGGCCTGACCGAAACAGGGCTGAAGAAGTACAGCCTCAACGACTGTTATCTGAACGCGGACTTTGTCACCTATCCTTCAAGCTACGAAGGTTTCGGCAACGCCTTCCTTGAAGCCCTCTGGTTCAAGAAGCCAATTCTGGTCAACCGTTACTCGATTTTCCAGCAGGACATTGAGCCGCTGGATTTTGACGTGGTGATAATGGAAAACTACGTTACCAACGACACAGTGAACACGGTACGCTCCCTGCTTGCATATCCCGACACTGCGGCGATGCTGGCGGAGCGCAACTTTGAACTGGCCCGCAAGTTTTTCTCGTTCAACCTGCTGGAACAGCGCCTGCGCCAGGTACTGATGAATTTCGGACAGTTGTAGCCTCCTGCCGAAAACCTTTACGCCCCGCCGCTTATTCGAAAGTCCGGTTTAATACCCCGTAGCTCTGCTGCGGCCTAGCAGCCTCAAATATTTGAAATTTCCTCTCGAACGAGCCTCCGATCAAGTAATTGCCCCACGTTCAAGATGCCACGCGGTTTGCCGCCTAAATTTGACCCGCAATTCAGGCCCATTGCCCGTCTCAGGACGGATCTTCCCCACGATTGTTTCCGGCTTGAGCTGAAAAAGGATGCTTATACCTAAGCCGCGGCGGATTAGCCCCGCTTAGCCGGGCGAGGGCGCCGGGAGAGCGGGGAAAACGGGGGAAAATTGGGGGCCGCGCCTCCGTTCCCGCCTATGGGGGCTGTCCCCGTTCCCCGCCTCAAGCGCCGCCCCCTCTTCCTCCACAGGCTCCCCCTCCAGAATCAACGACCAGTACCGGTCCCCCCAGATATGCCCCGTCCTCCCCGTCAGCGCGTTGTACCGCTGCGCGAAAGTCTGTTTCAGCCACTGCATGATAGCCGGCAG
>JAIROT010000261.1 GCA_031257385.1 Treponema sp. | reverse complement strand
TGAGTGTACAGGGTATCGGCGTTCAGGGAATGGACATACGTTCCCAGCGAAGCGATGATACGGGCAAGGTTCGGAGGGCAGCAGGCGCAGGCGAACCATTTCTGCCGTTCTATCTTAACGTGGCGCATCCTGCGATCTTTCAGGCTGGCTTCCGGAAGCGCCTCAAGCGGGTTCACATAGAAAAAGGCCCTGCCGTCCAGAGACATACCGCTGATGATCCCGTTGTACAGGGTTTTTTCCAGTACGTCCGCATAGATGCCGCGTGGGACAATGGCACTCATACGCCGGGCAAAGAAGGCAAGGCCGATGGCGGCGCAAGTTTCGCCGTAAACGGTGTCGTTGGGAAGATCGTAGTCATAAGAAAAAGCTTCTCCATAAGCGGACTGCCCTATGCTGCCGGTGATGTACATCTGCTTTCCCGCGATATTGGCAAACAGGGCTTCGCAAGCCTCCCGCAGTTTTTCATCTCCCGTAAGACGCGCCGCATCCGCCATGCCCGCATAAAGGTACACCGCCCGTACCGCATGGCCTTCGGCAACGAGCTGATCCCGCACGGGCTTGCCGGCCTGGTAGTATTGGTGCCGCACATAACTGTCTTTCCAGTAAAAATCATTGTTGTTCCGCCGTGTTTCTTCCTCAAAGTAGAGCGGCTGCCGTCCCCGCTCGTCGATAAAATACTTTGCCAATTTGAGATGTTTTTCTTCTTTGATAACGCCATAGAGCCGGACGAGCGCCATCTCGGCAATCTCATGGCCGGGGTAGCCGTGGAGTTTTCCTTCCTCCGGGCCAATGTGCCTGCATATACATTCGGTGTAACGGATCAGCGCGTCCAGCAGCTTTCGTTTTCCCGTAGCCTCGTAATGGGCGGCGGCGGCTTCCAAAAAATGCCCAAAACAGTAGAGTTCGTGGTTATCCTTTAAGTTGGTAAACCGCTTGTCCAGACCGTTGATGATGTAGTAGGTGTTGAGGTAGCCGTCGTCTTGCTGCGCGTTGCTGATGATGTCGACGGCCTCGTCAATCCTCTTTTCCAGTTCCGGATCGGGATGCCACGCCAGAGAGTAGGATGCCGCCTCGATCCATTTGGCAATATCGCTGTCCTGAAACACCATACCTCCATACCCAATATCCCTGGGGACGCCGTAGTCCAGTTCCGGGTGGGTCAACTCTGCGGCCAGTTTGAAATTCCTCATGCAGCAGCTTGGCTCCGCGCCGGGGATGTTGTCATTCAGGGCATCCCATTGGTAGGGGATTACCCTTGTTCTGATTCGCTCCATGAAAGGCGTCCAGAAATTGTCGTTAATGGTAATATGATTCAGCGAAACACAGGTAGTAAAACACGATTTTTTCGTAAGCCGTCTCCTTTAATCTTTTAATCCTGATAATGCGATGCCTTTAACAAAAGCGTTTTGAGCGGAAAGAAAAGCGATCAGTACTGGAATAATTGAAATGGTTGATGCCGCCATCAGGCCAATTAGTTGAATACATTCCCTTTCATATCAAGTACCGTACCGGATAATCGGGATTTTTGCGTTATTGCTAACGCAAAAATCCGCATACACAATAGGTTCTACTAGCCGTCAATAGTTTTCCATTGGCGTTCGATAAGAGCGCAGGTCTGGTCTTTGCCGGCAGTACCGCCTACATAAGCCTGGAGCGCTTCGCCAAAGGCGGTCCAAAAGGCATCGGTTGAATAGATAATGGTAAGGGGATGACTTCCATCTTTCTCAACAAGAGCCGCGCCCTGTTTGGGAACTTCGAGATTCGGGATAACGCCGGTTTTTATGGGCGGCACAACTTTCGCCACATTGGCGAACCAGCTTTTGCCGTAATCGGAAGTGTACCACCAGTTCACAAAATCGAGAAGTTCTTTCTGATGTTTCGATTTATTACTGACCCGCATTGCCTGATCCGCGCCGGTAACTACTTTGCAGTCAGCGGGATTGGAAGAGACGGGATACCCGGCAAAACCGATGCGGAGCCGGGGGTTGATCTTGAGGGAATCTTCCTCAATCCACGCGCCCTGGCCGTTAGTCATTGCCGCCTGTCCGTTGGCAAAAGCGGCTATTTCCCGGTCAAGGGTAGTTTCCAGCGGTTTATCATCACCGTATTTTTTTACAAGGTCAATGTAGCGAAAGAGATCGTTGTAAAGGCGCGGATAATCGGAAATTTTCGCTTCGCCTTTTTCGAACTTCTTGACCAGGGCCACAGGATCATTGCCTGCGGTACCGAAAAAATTCATCGCCGTGTGTTTGAAAACCCACCACTCGCCAAACCCGGAAGTAAAAGGCTTTACGCCGAGAGCGGAAATTTTCTGACAGGCCGCTTCCAGTTCATCCAGTGTCCGGGGAAATTCGGCGATGCCCGCTTTTTCAAAGATGTCCCTATTGTACAGAATACCAAAGAAATTGCCTTTGATAGCAAACCCATAAGGACCAGTGTTGTCGCTCATGGATTTGAATCCGTCCGCTACCGCGTCAATCATGGCGGAGGCAACAGGCTGGCCCTGAAGATTCATGCTGTACTCTCTATAAGAGTCAATTTCCGCCCCGGCGGTACTCGTAAAAATATCGGGTACATCACCGGAATTCAGCTTGGTTTTGAGCATCGCGGGATAAGAATCCTGTGTCGTCTCATAATTGATGGTAACATTCGGCGCAACCTTTTTGTACTCAGCAATAAGGGACCGAATCGCGTCGGCGTACTCCGGCTGGGAAACGAACATATACAGTTCTGTTGTTCCCGGCGCGGACTGGCCAGCACCCCTGGCAAACACACCCGTCAGCAGCGCAACACCTATTGTTACGCCGATAATGAATTTTTTCATACAATCCTCCAAAAATATAGTTTTATTAAGGAAACCAACGGTTTCCATTAATCCTATCCTTTAACCGCCCCTGCTACAACACCGGCAATAATGTTCTTCTGGAATACAATGAAGAAAATTACCGAAGGCAGGACGGTAAGCACCATCGCGGTCATCGCGTAATGCCACTCGGTGTTAAATTGGCCGACAAAGGAGTAGGCCGCAAGCACCAGCGTTTTGGTCTCGTTGCTGCGGTTTACCATCAGCAAGGGAAGCAGAAAGTCGTTCCAAATCCACATCACGTCAAGTACAATAACAGTAGCGGTAACGGATTTTAACAACGGAAAAATGATAGACAGATAGGTGCGGAAGGTACCGGCTCCGTCAATGTAGGAACTTTCGTCAAGCTCGCGGGGAATAGTTGACATAAAGTTAAAATAAATAAAGGCCGCCATAGGTATACCGAACCCCCAGTACTGGATACCCAGTCCGGCGCGGCTGCCCGCGAGGCCGAGAATGTTCATGGTTTTGAGCAGGGTTATCATAATCGTCTGAAACGGAATAAGCATGGGTATGATGATGAAAAGCCGCGCAAAAGCCGTCCATCGGTTCTTCCTGCGATGCAGAATATAGGATGCGGACGACGAAAAAAACACGATCCCGATTATGCCGATAACGGTGATCAGCGTAGTATTGAAAAAGAGTTTAACCCCTAACTCCGCTCATTTTAGGTAGTCTTTATCCTTTAATTCTTTGTAGTATAAAGAGTTAGAACAATTATGCGGCTTAAAATAGACTACCTAAATAGGGAGTCTGAAAATT
>JAIROT010000258.1 GCA_031257385.1 Treponema sp. | reverse complement strand
CTTCTACATCAAGCCTGAGGACGGGATGGAGCTGCCGGCTATCATGCAGTGGCTGAAACAGACTTTCGCGCAGCGGTATAACGCGCTGACGGGGAGGACGGGGCATATCTGGGGAGACCGGTACTGGTCGTTGAGTCTGGAGGGGGAGCCTGTGGAGGACGCGGGGGCGGCGCTTGAAGCGGGGAACGGGGACAGCCCCCATAGGCGGGAACGGAGGCGCGGCCCCCGATTTTCCCCCGTTTTCCCCGCACCACTCGCCCCCTCACCCGGCTAAGGGACTGGATACCGTCTCCCAACCTGCCAAATCCCCTCTCTATACCCCCTGACAGGCATACCCCGCAGGGAAGATCCGCCCTGAGACCGGCAATGCGCCTGAATTACGGGGTCAAGTTTAGACCAGGGGGCGGGATTGTTGTTTTCCCCTAAAGCTCTTCTCTATCCGGGCCGATACTGTAATCAGCGGGAGGGATTACCTCTCAAATCAGACGGTGCGCAACGGACTCATGTCCGGACGTCCAGGCGCATCGTCTTTTTTTTTATCCTTTGATGTAGTATAATGTCCCGTATATATCGGGAAGGAGCGGAATATGGCGGATGAACTGGTTGCGTGGAGCGATGATTTTCTGGTGGGGAACAGCGTCATTGACCGGCAACACAAGGAGTTGGTCAGGCTGACAAATGAATTTTGGGCGGGCTGCCAGATGGGTGGGGTGATGGCGAAAGTCTACTTTTTGCAGACTATTCAAGGTACGGTACTGTATGTGAAAACCCATTTCTCCACCGAAGAGGAGCTTATGCGGAAGGCGAATTACCCTGACTTTGACGCTCACAAGAAGCAGCATGAGGATTTTGTCGCCGAGGTAACCCGGCAAATACAGTTTTTTGAAAAAGAGGACAATCCCAATCCTTCAAAATTTGTCGAATATCTGATGAACTGGATATTGAAGCATGTTGCCGATTCGGACAAAAAATACATGCCCTACATCGCCAAGCTGGAACAGTAAGGGTTCGATACAGAAGGGCGGCGGACAGCTTTAAAACACCAAACAGGGGATTCACATGATTGTTGTATTATCCAAGGGCATTACAGGCCATGACAAAGAGATGGTCCGTATTTACCTTAAAGACCGGGGCTTTGCCATTCGGGAGCAGAGCTTTGGTGAAGACATGATTATCGGCGCTTCCGGCAAAGGCGTGGTGGATGTCCGCGAGCTTGGGCTGCTCCCCGGCGTCGAGCGGGTGGCGGCCACTTCCAAGCCCTACGAGCTGGCGTCCAGGGAGACCAGGGCTGAGGATACCATTGTTACCGTAGGGAACGTAAAAATCGGTGGTTCCCGAATCACGATAATCGCCGGCCCCTGCGCGGTGGAGAGCAAAGACCAGATAATGGAAACCGCCGCCCGCGTGCGGGAGTCAGGCGCGGTGATGCTGCGCGGCGGCGCGTACAAGCCCCGCACCAGCCCCTATGCTTTTCAGGGTCTGGGCATGCAGGGCCTTGAGTTTATGAAAGCCGCCGGTGAACAGTACGGCATGCCTATTGTAACCGAGGTGGTTTCCCCGGAAACGGCGGTCCAGATGAAGGATTTGACCGACATGTTCCAGATCGGCGCGCGGAATATGCAGAACTTTGAATTGTTAAAAAAAGCCGGGGCTTTGGGAAAGCCCGTGCTCCTGAAACGCGGCCCTTCGGCTACTATTGAAGAATGGCTGCTTTCGGCGGAATATCTGCTCGCGTCGGGCACGAGGGACGTGGTGTTCTGCGAGCGAGGTATCCGTACCTTTGAGACGTACACGCGCAACACGCTGGATATATCCGCCATTCCGGTGATAAAGAGCCTCTCCCATCTGCCGGTAATCGTAGACCCCAGCCATGCCGTGGGTATCCGCGCAAAGGTAAGCTCTGCGGGACTTGCCGCGATTGCCGCCGGCGCGGACGGCCTCACTGTGGAGGTACATCCCCGGCCCGACGAGGCCCTTTCGGACGGCCCCCAGTCCCTGTACCCCGAGCAGTTTGAAAAACTCATGAGGGATGTGGAAGCCCTGGCCCCCGTAGTGGGAAAAGAGCTTCTCCGTACCCCCAGGCCGCATCACCACGCGGTATTTGGCCTAACGCCTTCCGGCTCAAGTCCCGCGGCAGGGGACACGGTCTTTTTCGACGCCGATGCGCCGGTGGCCTTTTCCGGCGAAAGCGGCGCATACGCCGAGCAGGCGCTGATGCGGGCCTTCGGTGATGATGCCAAACGCATGCAGACCGATGGCTTCAAGCCGGTATTTGACGCCGTACTGGACGGCTCCGCCAGCGCCGGCGTTATTCCGGTAGAGAACAGCCTCGCCGGTTCGGTACACGAAAACTACGACCTCTTTCTGCGCTATCCCGACATCGCCATGGTGGGCGAACTCAAGCTTCGCATCGTGCATTGCCTCATCGCCGACGAGCGGGCGGACATCGATTCAATCCGTGTCATCCGCAGCCACCCCCAGGGCTTTGCCCAGTGCAAGGAATTTCTCGACAGGCACCCCGAGTGGATTTTGGAACCCTACAATAACACCGCCACCGCGGTTGCATCAATAGTGCGGGACGGCGCCGTCAAAGTCGCCGCCATTGCCGGCGAAGCCGCCGCTCGTGCCCACAGCCTCAGGGTGCTGAAAGAGGGTATCGAAACAAACCCGCTCAACTACACCCGCTTCGTAATCATCGCCCGCCGTGTCGGCGACAAAGCGCCGGTTCCGCCCAGCCTGGGTTCCGGAATGCCCAACAAGGCGAGCCTGGTGTTCTCCGTGCCCGACGACGACGAGCCGGGTGCCCTGTTCGCCTGCCTTAAAATCATGAGCGACCGGGGGATCAACCTTTTCAAGCTGGAATCCCGCCCCATCCAGGGTAAGCCCTGGGAGTACCTTTTCTATGCGGATGTCAGCGTCCCCGATTCGGCGGAAGTTTTTGACGGGGTCATCGCGGAGCTTAAAACCAAGACCAGGGATTTTCACTTTTTGGGAGCGTACCGGGCGGCGGTGTGATAAGGCTGAAGGTGTAACAAGGTACAGCCGATGGAACTGGAAATTATCCGCGCCGACCCCGCGGGAAACATAACGGTTTTTGTGCTGAACCCCGTTGCGGGCCGGGAAAAGCGGGCCGGGCTTGCCGGGGCGCTGATGGCCGATCCGCTTTTGAAGGCAGAACAAGTTGGCTTTGTCCTGCCTCCGGCAGACGGAGGCGGTCTTTGGCGGCTTGAGATGACGGGGGGTGAATTCTGCGGAAACGCCGCCCGGAGTTTCGGCCTGTATGCCGCCGGGCAAACCGGCATCACGGGCAGGCATAGTGTGCCGGTTGAAATCAGCGGCGCGCCCCGCCCCCTGCCGGTGCTCGTGGATACCACCGCCGGAACCGCCGAGCTTGCAATGCCCGGCCCCCTTGCGGAAACAAGCGTCGAGTGCGGCGGCCGGCTTTTTCCGGTGTATGTGTTCGATGGTATCAGCCACGCGATAGCCGAAGACATCCGGCCCGATGAAAATCTAATCCGTTCCCTGCGGGAGAGTCTTGACGCGCATCCCCCGGTGACAGCAGGCCATTCAACAGATGCCTGTCATCCTTTGGATGCTCTGGGCGTGATGTTTTATGATAGCGGGCGGCGGTTTATGCGGCCGCTGGTATGGGTACGGGCAACGGGAACCACGGTGTTTGAATCAAGCTGTGGTTCCGGTTCCGCGGCTCTCGGTGTATGGCTGGCAAGAAATGTGCGAGACGGCGGGGAAACAACAGCCCTTGCCCAGCCGGGCGGAACCATAGAGGTGCGGGTGCTGAAACGGGAAGGTATTGTACAGCGGATTTCTATCGGCGGGAAAGTCAGCCTGAGCGCTCCGATCCTGTGGTGCGGCAACCGGCAGGCGGATTGCACGCAGTAACGCGGGGCGCCATTCACCAGCCGCTCTTTTCCCGATTGAAATATAACCTACACTTATGTATAGTATTAATATGCGTTACAGCCTGGGCGGTTTGTTTGATCTGTTGGACGGGGACGGTGAGGCCGGTTTTACCGCACGGGGAATAGGGCCGTTCGAGGAGGGCCGCTCCGGCCAGCAGGAGCTTTTTGGTGAAACCGGGGCGCAAGGGCCGCCGGTGTCCGCGCGGGATCTTGCGGCTGTGGCCGGCCTGTATTCGTCCGAAGAGTTGGACCTGTCCGCGCTTCCCCCGGCCGGCCGCCGGCTTTTTGAACTTTCCGTGAACGCCTTTGATGCCTTTGTCCACGCCTGGATGAGCGGGTTTCCCGTTGAGGCCGAAACTGTCCGCTTTGGCCGGAAGGTTTTTGCCGCCGCACGGCGGGCGGATGGGCCTGAAGCGGAACGGGCGGCTGCGGACAGGGCCTCAAGTGATCGAGGCGACCCGGATACGCGGACCGTACTGGAAACCGCCCGCAAGGTCTGCCGTGAAATCGACCGGCTCCGGGGTCTTTTGCGATTCAATCCAGATGATAAGGGCGTGTACATTGCCCGCTGCGCACCGGATCATTTTGTCCTTCCCGCGTTATGCGAACACTTTACGCGGCGTTTCGGGGATACTTCCTGGGTAATCATCGACGAAAAACGCCGCCTCTGCCTTTACCGTCTGAAAGGGAAAGCCCCAGAGTTAAGCGGCCTGCCGCCCGAATTTTTGCGGCTCCCGGCCGCCCCGTCTTCCATTGAATGGGAAGAACTCTGGCGGCATTACCACAAAACCATCAACAATGAAAGCCGGAACAACCCCAATTTACAGCGGCAGTTTATGCCGAAGCGTTACTGGAAATATTTACCGGAACTGTAACTCAATGGCGCTATTCAGAGAGGAGGGCTTCCCCGTTTACTTATGAAGGAGAAGCCTGACCCCGCAGGGAGGTCTGACCCCGGAGGGAAAGGGGTCAAGCCCCAAAATAAACGCATATGGGGGATATCCCTCCGGCTGAATAATTACACTCCAGGATAAACGCATAGACTTGAATTTACTCACAACAGTCCCACTTTGACCTTCTTTTTCGCGGATTTTATGCTTCCCATTTCCCATTTACTGGGTAAAAAATAGCTATTTTAGGCAG
>JAIROT010000253.1 GCA_031257385.1 Treponema sp. | reverse complement strand
GGCCTTTGACCGCAAAAACCCCCGATTTTTGGGCTCCTTTGGGAGTCTGCAAGGTAGAAAATGCACAAAATTGTGCATTTTCTTTATCATTTGGGCTAAAGCCCCACAGACTCCCAGGGCCTTTGGGCCAAATTTATTCGGATCTACATCTATCCAACGGGCGCTTTCTGCGGAGAATACCGGCTGTTAGGTCCCCTGCCTGCTAAAGCAGCCTGCCTTGGCGGCGGGCCGGTCATACAGGTTTCCCCGGAAGCGCGTCTTCGTAACTTACAGAGGAGAAATCCTTATGATCAGAATTAGAACACAAAGCGAAAGCGGTATTGTCGAGATCGATACCGTCAGCAAGGGCTGCTGGATCGACGCCCGCTGGGTGAACCGGGATGACTTGAACCGGCTGGAAAAAGAATTCGGCATCGACACGGAACTGTTAACCGACATCATGGACACGGACGAACAGTCCCGCATTGAAAAAGAAGACGAGTATACCGCCATTATTGTACGGCTGCCGGTCTTTGACGAAACCGAAGAGGTGGCCTTTTCTACCCTGCCCCTCGGGATCATTCTCTTTTCGGATAAAATCGTTACCATCTGCCGGCGTTCCAGTGACGCCCTTGACGGATTCCTTAAAAGCAGGATGCGGAGCTTCAATCTAAAAAATAAAAGCGCGTTTGTGCTCAACCTCTTGAGCCGGGGGGCCTTTATCTACCTTAAATGCCTCAAGGAACTGAACAAGCAGACCAATATCATCAAAGAAGAATTGCAGCGTTCCATCAAAAACAACGAGCTGATACAACTGCTTTCGATTCAAAAGTCGCTGGTGTTCTTCACCACCAGCATCAAGAGCAACGAGCTGCTTCTGGAAAAGCTTCAAAAGTCGCCGCTGATGCGCTTCAAGGAAGACGAAAAAGAGCTGCTGGAAGATGTGGTGATCGAGAACCGGCAGGCTATCGAAATGGCGAATATCTATTCCTCGATTTTAACCGGCACCATGGACGCCTTTGCCAGCGTCATTTCCAACAATCTCAACATCGTAATGAAACGTTTGACCATCGTTTCGATAGTTCTCATGATTCCTACATTGATTTACAGTTATTTCGGCATGAACCTGGCCCTGCCTTTTCAGAATCTGAACGGCATCGGCTGGGGCGTTATGCTGGTCAGTTTCGCCAGCGCCGCTCTGGGGGGAATTTTGCTTAACACCAACGGCGGCTGGCGGAAAACCAAAACCAGAACAAGAAAGAACAGGCGCGTTACAGAGCGGAAAAAACCGGTTCCGGCCGCAGCCGTTCAAACGGAGCCTTAGATGATAGATATTAGAAGCGACACGGTTACCAAACCCACCGGGGCGATGCGGCGGGCCATGGCCGAGGCCGAAGTGGGCGACGATGTATACGGCGACGATCCTACGGTTAACCGCCTGGAGGCGCTTGGCGCGGAATTGCTGGGCAAGGAGGCTTCCCTCTTTGTGCCCTCCGGCACTTTCGGGAACGAGCTGGCCCTGTTCACCTGGTGCCCGCGGGGAACCGAGGCGGTGCTGGGAGAGGAGTGCCACATCATCGTGCACGAGGCCGGAGCGGCGGCGGCGATTGCCGGCGTGCAGACCCGCTGCATCCCCGCGCCGGACGGGGTGTTAAAGCCGGAAGCAATAAGGCGGCGGCTGCGCAGACAGGATCTGCACGCGCCGGCCACCTCGCTCATCTGCCTTGAGAACGCCCATTCGTCAGGCAGGGTCGTCTCTCTCGCAGACATGGACGCGGTACGGGCCCTCGCCGCCGAATGGGGCCTGCCCGTGCATCTGGACGGGGCGCGCATATTTAACGCCGCCGCCGCCCTGGGCTGCACGGCCGCGGAGATCGCCGCCAGGGCGGACTCGGTGATGTACTGCCTTTCCAAGGGCCTGTGCGCACCGGTGGGTTCCCTGCTGGCCGGACCAAAAGATTTTGTGGAAGCGGCCCGCCTCAAACGAAAGATCATGGGCGGCGGTATGCGCCAGGCGGGAATACTCGCCGCCGCGGGTATTATCGCCCTGACCGAACACCCGTCCCTGCTGGACAGCGATCACGCGCGGGCGAAGAAATTGGCGCAAGGGCTTGCGAATATCGAGGGCATTCAGATTGACCCGGACGCGGCGGATATCAACATGGTATTTTTCAGTCACAAGGCGGGCGCGGAAGGGGCCGCGGAAATTGTAGAGCTTTTCCACAGGAGGGGAATACTCATCAACCCGCCCGAAGGGGGACTGTTCCGCTTTGTTACCCATTACTGGATAAGAGACGCGGAGGTAGACGCAATCCTTGCAGCCGCCGCCGGGATCTTCGCTGGAAAGACAGGCACCCAATGAACCAGTACCAGATGAGACTGGAAAAACTGTTTGACTGGATGGCGCAGGAAAGCATAACACTGGCCGTATTCGAAGACACTGAGGGCCGCCGTGACCGGACCATCCGCCATCTCACCGGGCAGCCCGGCGACGCCCTGCTTCTGCTCTCCCTGGATCGCAAGACTGTGCTCGTGCCCTGGGACATCAACATGGCAAAGGTTTACGCCCACGCGGACATGATCATCCCTTACAGCGAATTCGAGCGCCTCCCCTGCAAGGCGATTGCAGTCGTGGCGGAAATGCTTGGCATTCCGGCGGGCTCCAAAATCGAGATACCGCCGGTTACGCCATATCCCCTCTTTCTGAATTACGTGGGCAAGCTGACCGATTTCGATATCCTCTGCCGCGAGCGCGGCCTTTCCGCTGAGGCCCGGAAAATCCGCGCCGTGAAAGACGATGAGGAAATAAAAATCTACCGGAAAGCGGCGGCCGTCACCAACGCCCTCATCGGTCTGCTGGAAAAAAACGTGCGCTCCGGCAAAATAAAAACCGAAGCCGACGCGGCCCTGCTCATCGAAGTCGAGGCCCGCAGGCACGGCTGCGAGGGAACAGGCTTTGAAACCCTGGCCGCAGGTCCTGGCCGGAGTTTCGGCATTCACGCCCATCCTGCCTGGACAGACTCTCCCTTTGCCGGGCCGGGCCTCTCCATTCTGGACTTCGGCGTCAGGCTGGCGGGCTATACTACCGACGTAACCCTGACCTTTGTCCGCGAAGCCAGCCCCCGGCAGGAAAAAATCGCCGGCCTGGTGGAGAAGGCCGCCAAACTTGCCTTCTCAATGGCGGGCAACGGGACGGCTGCAAGGAGCATCGCTCTGGCGGTTGAGGAACTGTTCGCCAGGGCGAAAAAGCGCATGCCCCACGCGCTGGGCCACGGCATCGGTCTTGAGGAGCACGAATACCCCGCCATCAACAGCCGTTCCGACAACGAGTGGAAGATCGAACCCGGCATGGTTTTTACCCTGGAACCGGGCCTGTACGATCCCCTGCACGGCGGCTGCCGCCTGGAAAACGATATCCTCATGACCGAAACCGGCCCTGAGCTTCTTACCGAGGCGCGAACTATCCGGCTGTGACCATAGCTGATCGAAGCTTCGCCCCGCAGATTAAGGTCTTAAGCGTTGCCTCCCTGAAGCCCCCCCCGCATCGGGTTCTTGGGTATCAAAAACGGCCGCAGAGGGCGGCCATGCGCGTGTATTCCCGGCCTTCCCGCCGGAAGGATCCGAACCGTTCATCAGTGAAAGTGCAATCGCCGCATACAACGATGTTCCGTACACCGGCGGCGGTAAGGAGCCTGATATTGGCTGCCTTCAGGTCAAGATACCATGCGGGGCCATCAGGACTCTCTTCCCGCCGCGTCACCGGTTTAAGCGGAAATGCCTCCCGTTCCGGCGCAATCAACAACCTCTCCCTGAAGGGCGGAGTATTAAACCCCCCGGCATGAATAACGCCGAATTCCTTCTCGAAAGCGGCGGCCCGTTCCCTGTCTACCTTATAACAGCAGGAATCAATGCAGGGGCCCAGCACAACGGCAAGCGCCTCCGGCCTTGAACCCCAGCGCTTCGCCATGAGTTTCAGAGCCTCCAGTACGATGCCCGTCCCCTTCCAGCCCGAATGCAGCAGACCGAAGGCGCCGGTCTCAGTATCAAACAGGTACACCGGCAGACAGTCCGCCACGGTAACACTGAGGGTGATCTCCCGGTCGCCGCTGACCATGCCGTCCGCGGGAGCGGCGGGCGGACACCACCGGTCCACAGCCAGTACCTTGCGGGAATGGACCTGGTTAAGGCCGTAAACCCGCGAAGGATCCAGGCCCAGCGCCTTTAACAGGGCGGGCCGGTGGAGATTCTGGCCGGAACAGGCCATGTCTCCCGCAAAATGGGAAGAGAGACCGCAGGAAATTCCCGTAAGGGGAGCGCCGTCGAACATAAAAGGAAAGACGGCAAATAAGGGCCGCCCCCGGCTGTCCGCGCTAAATTCAAGGTTGAAGGAATATAAGCCGGCCGCCGGGGAAAACACCGCCTTTAATTTCCCATCTCGTCAATATCCCTGAGTATCCGCAGGGCCTGCTGCAATTGCTTGAGCGATTCCATCACGCCTTCAAGAAAGGCTTCCAGATTTTTGCCTCCGAGCTTGTCCCAATTGGCAAGGGTATCGTATTTGCTCCCCCCGCCCTTTTTCAACATATCGGTAAGAATATTAATCAGGGTAGCTATCGCGTTACGGGTGCGTATTATTATCCCGCCGGCCTCACGCGAAACCTCATCGGTAACCTGCTGCAGCTTCCGCTTTTTAAGCTGCAATGAGGATATTTCCTCTTTTATCTGATCGTAGCGCATTCCATATTCTCCGGAATGCGCGATCTTCAAATCAAACTGCCTGATATCATCCCCGGCTTTTATAATGTCGTCATACGCTTCCGTGTATACGGAGCGGCTTTCTTTCCTGAAAAATTCACCGTCAATAAGAATAGGCCTCAAAAAAATATTGATCTTGTTCATAAAAACAACGGCGTGAAAAGTCAGCAAAAAGGAAAGGGCAAAAGATTCCGGTACCGGAAAGCCCTGGGGATTGGCTTCGGAAACCACATTATTCAAAACTTTCAGATTCGTGCCGTCAAGAAAATGCCGGAAGGTGTCGAGCAGGTCCCGCTGTTTACGCCGCCGCATATAGCCGGCAACCCTGGAGTCAATCTGTTTCTTCCAGTATTCCCGGTAAATGACAAACCAATCCTCTCCGCCGCTTATCTGCTGGGGGGCCAGAGTCAGATCCCGGCTCGCACAGCGGATAATCTTGGTAAGGGGAACTTTTTTATTGAAAAAACGAATTGTTGATACGGCCTCTTCCGCCCTGGCAAGGAGGCTGTACATTTCAACATTTATGTCAAATCCCGGCTCTCCGGAGCGCTCCTGGAGAAGATAAATAAAAAGGGATTCCAAAAGGGACAGGGCAGGCGGCTCTTTCAGAGAGAAAAGAATATTGTTGAGGTTGATCAGCAAATCCCGAACCGATGCGTTAACGGAACAGGTCTGTCCCCCGCTTGAAGAACCGAAAGCTGTAATAATCCGGTCAAAAGTAAAAGACGCAAGTTCCATGAGACAGTTGAGGGAACGGGCATTGGAATACATAGCGATTCGCTTGGCGTCGCTAATCGCAAAAAAGATATCTTCCATCGCCCTGGTGGTGGCCTGCCTCAGCTCCCTTTCGGATGTGTCCAGTGTATCGGTAAATAACTCAGGGGCCGTTTCGGTCTCAAGGCGGTGGTGCAATTCCCCTATTTCAAGGGAACCGAGAAAGGCGTAAAAACCGCTCTTGTCACGGTTAACACTGGTGTCCAGGGCGGTAAAGAAAAAGCGCGCCGCACCCTTCAACTCCGTCAAAAGGTCAAAAAAACCCAGCAGCAGCAGATTCTTATGATAATCATACAGCCCCGGCGCTTTCGCCTCTATTTCCCTGCCCAGCTTGCTTACCAGACTGTCTTCAAAGACCTTGATCGGCGGCCTGCTCTTAAGATAGCCCAGGATAAACAAACGGAGGCGCACATACCAGGGCAGGCGGACGTAGCGTTCCTCTAAAACTTCCCCCTGTTCCGGCTCTGCCCTGTCTTCGTACATAGGCTCGAATGACAAGGCGGTCTGCCCCCGGAGTTTTTCCAGCAGACCATTCCGTTCATCCAGACTCAAGTCGGAAACCAGGCGGCTCAAAGTTTTGTCTTCTTGAGAGGGCAGCGGGCTATCTAACATACCTATCAATAATTGACAATTTTTTCTAAAAATGCTAGTCTATAGAAACAGGGGCGCTTTGAAGCCAAGTTTTAGGACGCCCCGCCTTCCCCGGTTGTGTAATGGTAGCACGGCAGACTCTGGATCTGCTTGTGGGGGTTCGAATCCTCCCTGGGGAAAGTGCTAATTCCTTGTGGTACAAGGAATTAGCTCATTTTTAGGACTACCAGAAAGCTGATGTCCCACAAAATTCTTCTGACTGTAAGCAAAAGTGTAAGCAAGGTTTCTCGTTGCTTCGAAGGGGTTTGTTGGTGCGTCAGTATTATCTTTTCCTAAAGTACCTTCCCACGCTGAATTTTGATAATTCTACGGAATTCGCCCCTGCCGATACCGCCCTATAGTATACTTGTTTAATGAGCCTCCGCGGAGCAGAGCTCCGCGGTATCCTTAGCGATGCATTAGTTCGAACGGAGGCTCGTTCGAGAGGAAGTTTATAATACCGTCTGGTTTAATACCAAATTTTTGTAA
>JAIROT010000145.1 GCA_031257385.1 Treponema sp. | reverse complement strand
GAACCCCTCTTCCGCCGCTGTCAGGCCATGGCGATCTTTAGGGCGGTGTTCCGTGAGACCATGCTTCGCTTCGTCTTCGAGATACGGGACTTACGGGTCGGGGATGACCGGCTTAGCTTTTACATCAGGCCGGAAAACGGGCTGGAACTGCCGGACATCATTAAGTGGATGAAGCAGGTATTCGCGCAGCGGTTCAACGCGGCGGCGGGGAGGAGCGGACATATCTGGGGGGACCGGTATTGGTCGCGGATACTGGAAGGGGAGCCGGCGGTGGCGGAGGCAGGGGAAGCGCCTGAGGGAGCGGGCTATGGGGACAGACCCCGTAGGCGGGGAAAGGAGGAAAAGCCCCATTTTCCCCCTCCGTACCCGCCTCCCCCGGCGGCCTCGCCCGGCTAAGGGGCTGGATACCGCGCCCCGCCCTGCCGAATCCCCTCTCCACACCCCTGACAAGCATACCCCGCAGGGAAGATCCGCCCTGAGACGGGGCCTGAATTGAGGGTCAAGTTTAGCCCTTGATGCTGCGCAAGCAGCTGCTTTGCCGCACGGAGGCTCATTGCAATCCTTCTTTTAAGCGGAACGAAGGACAGTTCCTGCCGGCAGCCCGGAACACTTCATGGGAAGGCAGGTTTCGGCACTTAATCGAAAAAATCTCGCACGAACGGGGAAAATCCGGGTCCCAGGTGATCTTGAAATGGGCGCATTTCAGACAATTCGGAGGATGGGAAGAAAGTATGGATGTCTCGGAACCATATTCACTCATGGCAAGGCATTGTAAATACTTCAGGGTTTGAAATTGATCATCAGTTTTACCATGTACAACTGCATGTACAGGCGGAGGTCCTGCCGGTTGCCAAGCCGCTGCAACGCGGGACTGTGGGAGATAAGGCCGTCGGCTATGTCGCCCAGACTTTCCTGGGAGAGCCGCGTTGTTTTGTAAATCTTGATCGCGTAACGCAGGTTGTCCCGCAGCAATGCCTGTACGTCGCTGACAATGGTTTGACGGGTATGTTTATCAGGAACTTTGCTCCAGCGGCTTTCAAGCTCGGACAGATAACTTTCCCTGGTAAAACCCTGCGGAACCAGGGCGGCCTCTATACCCCGCGCCACACTCTGTATTGTCCGTCCCTCTTTTTCATTGCTTTCGGGCGGCGTATTATAGGCCGTACTGTCGGTCTGTTTGGCCCTCCGTTTTTTCTTCCCCCGGTTTTTGAAAAAAGCGATAATACTGACCAGGAAGGGTATGGAATACCAGAATGGAAGCATAAACTTTACATCGGCGAGCATATCCCTGCGGCGGAAAGCGTACAGGGCGCTCAGGGGAAGCAGTCTGCCGTCTTTGACGATCCGCAAAGCCGCCGGAATAACGGCGTTGGAATATTCCATCTCGGTATAAACCAGGGGCAGCTTCGGATCTTCCAGCATGAGCATCAAGGTGGGATTAAAATTCGCCGTATGGGCGGCCAGCAGCCTTTCAAACTCATCGTCCTTTTCCATGGCCTCTTCCTTGCAGAAATTCTTCAGCGTTTGCAGCCACTGGTTGATGATCTCTTTTCTGACACAGGGCCGGCACTCAATAATCATTTTGGCGCAGAGGGCAAGGTACTTGTTCTTTTTGATATACCAGCGCTTGTTGTTTTTGTCCTGCAGAATCAGCCAGTCGGGCAGTTCGTTTTTTCTGCTTTCGGTGGTTCTTTTTTTAATGTGCCCCTCAAGATCGCGGGTGCTGTACGTATCCAGCAGAGAGACGCCTTTATCGTTGGTGAATTTGATAATGTCGTCCAGGGTGAAATAAAAAGGCGGCTGTTCCATGCGCTGGTCAAGGCTCCGCAGGGCCAATTCCACTTCCCTTTTTTTTACCGTTTTGACCTTGTAAAACGCATTGCAGGCTTCGATAATGAACGCCGCCTGTACAGCCGCTATATCCTCGCTGAGCAGATCGTCCCCTTCTTTCGCTTCGACATCTGTTTTTACCAGGGAACAGAAATAGCTCCAGAACAGGGAGGAAAATTCCCCTGAGCTTTGCAGGTTCAGCATACAGTCACTGGGACGCTGCACCAGTTGATCGAACATTTCGCGGAGGAGTCTTTCCCTGCCCGGAAAATAGGGGGCAAGTTTGTGCAGCAGATACTCCTTGTTGCCCCGGTTTTGCAGATAGACCCGCAGCTTCAGGAAAGAGGCCTCTATTAACCGGTGGGGGATGAGAATGGAAGGCACCAGAGCGGAACCGTAGGGAATGGGAAATATTATTTTGACAAGCTTGGTCTGCCGGGGCGCCTCAGTCGGGGATTCTCCCTCTGCGCCGCTATCCTGCGGCGCGGCGTCCGTATCAGATTTTTCAAAAAAGGGGATCAGCCCGGTATCCAGGTTGATTTTCCACAACTGTCCTTCGGGAATGTCCACTTTCAGGGATTCTTCATCGGGAAAAGGCCTGTCCGCCATTGTGTCGCTGTTCTGGTAAATATTCTGCAGCTTTTCCATGCAGTAAAAGGGCATATAAAGCCGGTCTTCGGCGTCTTCCGCCAGAAAGACGCATCTGTCATTTTCTACCAGTATTGGAAGCTCATCCCAGAATCTCGTTTCCGTATCAATAGCCCATTTTTCCCAATCGGGGTGTTCCGGAACCTTGAGTCTGGCATAATTTTCAAGAAACTTCAAAAAAGCATCTATAAATACTATGGGCGAGTTATTTTTTAGGACATATCTCCTCAAGATACCATACAGATCCGTCAATTGAGCCATATTAAATTATTGGCAAATTCGGGCAAAAAGTGAAGATATGGAAAGCGGTTCCGTGAGAAAACACGCTTTTACAGGGGAAAACCTATCCCCAGTCTCCGACAAAGAGGATCTCCGGTTCCAGGACGAATCCCGTGGCGGCCTTAACACGGGCGGCAAGCTCGCCGGTAAGGGCGCGGATGTCCGCGGCGGCGGCTCCGCCGGCGTTAATGATGATGTTCCCGTGACAGGGGGCGACCTGGGCGCCGCCTATCCGCAGTCCCCGTAAACCCAGTTCGTCGATGATTTTGCCGGAGGGTTTGCCGAAAGTCCGGTTGTTCCTGAAAACCGATCCCGCCGAAGGATAGCGGTAATGGCCCCTGGCCTCCCGGTCACGGCGGTGCGCTTCCATCTCATTCCGGATTTCCCGCCCGCGTCCGGGTTTCAGGGCAAAGCCGGCCGAGAGAATAAGGCAGGGCCTGTTCTGAAACGGGCTGCGTTTGTAGCCGAAAGCGGCCTTGTCCGCGGGAACACGGAGGATCCCCGGAAATGCTTCCCCCTTTGATCCTCCGTCTTCGGAAAAATCCAGTATCCCGGTCTCTGTCAACACGTCGGCGATTTCCCGCTCATAACAGCGGGCGTTCATCCACACCGCGCCGCCAATGCTGCCGGGCATACCCGCCAGGAACTCAAGTCCCGAAAGCCCGGCTGCGGCGGCCTTTTCCGCAGCATCGTCCGCGCTTGTACCGCAGCGGAAAGTCAGGGCAAGGCCGTTCCCGAACCTCCCCCCTTTCCCCGCTTCTCCGGTCCAGCCGGAGGTATCCAGTACAATCCCCCGGATTCCCCTGTCCGAAACGACGATGTTAGCCCCGCCTCCCAGGATAAAAACCGGCGTCCCGTCAGCGCGGGCGGCCCGCAGCAGACGCGCCGCGAAAGCGGGGAATCCGTCCCCCAGGGGTTTTACATAGCAGTCCGCAGGTCCGCCCACTTTGAATGTGGTGTGGGCCGCCATCGGCTCATTATAGATCAGCTCCAGCCCGCAGGGATGTTCCCGTTGACAGGCGTCTATGATGCGGCGGATACGATCCTGATTTACCATGCCGGCGGTTCACTCCCGGTAATAATCGATCTTCCAGAGGAAAAGCCCCTGGGGCGGCAAAGTGGGACCCGCAAGACTCCGCTCGCCTGAGGCGATGATTTCCCGCAGTTTCTCCGGGGGCAGGTCCTGCCGTTCATAGTGGAGGAAGGTTCCGGCTATTGAACGTACCATCTTCCACAAAAAGGCGTTGGCGCTGATCTCGAAGATCAGCCGATCCCCCTCGACAAAAAAAAAGGCCCTGAAAATATACCGGTTTCGGGATTTGCTTGAGTCCCCCGCGCCGGCAAAGATCGAGCAGTCCCGTTCCCCCAGCAGCAGGCGGCCGTAGGCGTTGAGCAGTTCTACTCGGGGATGCCGGTAGATTTGCAGATTGTAGCGGCTCTCATGGGGAAGCGCGTAAGGGCCGGCGATAAAATGATAGCGGTAAGTCCGCATGGCGGCGTCAAAGCGGGCATGAAAATCGGGGCGGGTCCCGGCGGCTTCAAGGATACGAATGTCACGGGGAAGCAGGCCGTTCAGGGCGGGCGCGAAACGCGCGGGATTAATACTGCTTATATTAGTATAAAAATTGGCGATCTGCCCCGCGGCGTGCACCCCCGCGTCGGTGCGGCCCGATCCGGTAAGGGCCACCGGCTCTTTGTGCATTTTTTCCAGGGCTTTCTCAATAAGCCCCTGGACAGTCCGCTCAGCGCCCCCGGAAGCGCCCTGCCGCTGCCATCCTGAAAAACCGGTGCCGTCATAAGCAATGAGCAGTTTGATATTTCGATCATCCATATATGTTACACGCTATGCATCGGTTTCACCCAGTTCCTTGTTAATCGCGTCGTAGACCTTCCTGGCGAGGTCAAGAAAAGCGCCGGGCTTGTCTTTGGAGGATTTTCCCATGCCGAAGAGTTTGGCGATAGTCCGCCGGGCCTCTTCCAGGGAGCTTTTACGCTGGGCGGCGTCATCGGCGGGACCGAACTTGTAGCGCAGATACGCGCAGAGGTAGAGCATCCCTTCGTAAGAATAATTTTTGTCCGTGTCGGGGCCGAATGCCTTTAAGCCCGACAGGGTTTCCTTGCCGCTTTGTTCCCGGTCAAGGGCTTCGTTGTAAAAAAACTGGGCCTTTTTGCGAAACAGGCGCGCCAGCCAGTCGTAGTGCTGATTGGGGTATTTTTTGTCAAGATCGTCCAAAAGCCACGCGGCTCTGAGGGATGCGATTCCCTGCTTTATGGTGGGGGACACTTCCTTGTTGAAAAAATCATAGCAGCGGAGCGCCAGGTACTGGGAAGCCGCGCCTTCCATGAGACCCCTCGGTTCCCTGAAATCAAGTCCGGGAAAGATAAGCCGGGTCTCTTCCATGCGGCGCTCCTGGTCGTCCCGAACATGGCCCTTGCTTCCGGGCGGGAGCAGGGAAAAATCCGAGTCCATTGAAGCAAACCAACATTCGGGACAGACCGTGGCCTGATAAGCCAGGGGGAACAGTTCCCCGTATTTAACCGAAGGCTCGTAGAGCCGGTGCAGCTCATCGGTAAGCGCGCCCGCAATCAGTCTGCCGCCGCCTGACAACAGCTCTTCCTTGCGGAACACCGCCCCGCAGACAGGACAGGTATATTCTTTTTTTGAAAGAAAAGAAACTTTTAATTCCCGTTCTTCTTTGTTCATATACCCTCCGTTTTGCCTGTTACGATGATTCCAGAACCACCATAGCGACGGCGTTATCCCGCTCGTGGGCAAGGGACAGATGCACCCGGTCCGCCCCGCTCTTTTCCAGGGCAGCCCGCGCGGTTCCCCTCGCGTGTATTTCGGGCCGGCCGTTATGCTGATTGATCACTACAATGTCTTTTAATACAATCCCCGCCAGTCCCGTTCCCAGGGCCTTGCCGAAGGCCTCTTTGGCGGCAAAGCGGGCCGCCAGAGACAGGCTCGCGCCGCTCCCGCGGGAAAGGGCCGCCGCAAGCTCCCTGGGATGAAAGTAACGCTCCAGGAGGCCCGGAATACCGTGCCAACGCTCCATACGCCGCACGTGCACTATGTCAACTCCGATGCCGGCAATCAATAGGGAAACCCCGAATTATACATGATTCCGATGAGATTGGCGTTCATAACCCCTACTATACCGCGAATTCATACAAGAGTAAACAATTTTTCCGCCCAGGAGTCTGTGGGGCTTTAGCCCAAATGATAAAGAAAATGCACAAGTCCCACAGGCTCCTAGTAAGCACACGGCGTTCAGTTTATGATGCCGCGCCTCAATCGCCGCCGTTCCCTTTAAGCGTCACCGTAAGAACCAGTTCCTCAGGTTCGCGGCGCAGCGCCCGCAGCCCGTCCGGCGGCTCCATCAGCACCGGCAGATGATAGGTTCCCGGCCCGTTCAGGCTGGAACAGTCAACACTGAGAAAACCGGGGGGAGGGGCAAAGGTATCCAGCAGCGCGCGGGGCCCTTCAAGGCGGACGCTGCCTGTACCGGAATCCGCCTCAAAACGGGGGTCAAGCCCGTTCAGTGTGATAGGTATGCCGTCTATATTTCTCGCCGGGATCACCGGGCGGATAAGGGCCGCAAATTCCGCCGTTACGGCTCCCCGGATAACGATAAGCGGATCAGGATTAACGATATGAGCCGTTACGGTGAAACTCTCGTTCCTTCCCTCAAGGTCAATTACCTCGGTGCTTAATTCCGAAAGGGAATCCACGGTACTTAAAGGCCCTTCTATCGCCACCTGGTGGGGGGTAAGCGACTGGGAAACCAGTTCAAAGCCGGGGGCCGCGTTCCCCCGCGTATTCGCGTTCAGGGGAACAACTTTGCGTATTTTTTGATCGAGCTGAACGGAAATCTCCAGCGGCTCTACGGATATTTCCAGGGGTTCCACCTCCAGGGCGGTCCCCTTTTTGCGGATCTGTACCGGGGAGAGGTACCAGCCTTCGGCGCTGTGTTTGGCAAGATCGATGTAGGCCTCAATGTCGTCTTCCACTATCGTATAAATGCTGCCGGCGTCCCCGCGGACGCTTACCCTGACAAGCCGGGGATAGGAATTGACCGGTATAAAATCGGCGCTTATCTCCACCCGCAGGGGTATGGAAAAGAAGCGGGTTTCCAGAGTACTCATCCGGTGAAAGACAAAGATGAGCAGCGCCGCAGCCACCGAAAGCACTTTGGCAGGCCATTTTTCTACCACGCCGGAAAGCAGTTTTCGGGCGCTTTGCTGCGTTTCACGCATGCCGCTACTGTTCAATGAGGACATCCCTGCTCTCTTCCGTCTCCGAAGCATCCAGGGCCGGATCGCTGTGCCCCGCTTCGCGCCGGCTGCCCCGGTCAAAAAGTTCCTTGAGTTTGCGCGTAACTTCTATGGGGGAAAGATCATAATAGAGTTTCATGTCATAGGCCAGGGAAATGGCCCCGGTCTCCTCCGAGACCACCAGTATCACCGCGTCGGACTGCTCCGACATGCCCAGGCTTGCCCGGTGGCGGGTGCCAAAACTCTTCCGTATGTCCTGCTGTTCCGACAGGGGCAGAAAACAGCCCGCAGCGGTGATTTTGCCGTGCTGGATAACCATTGCCCCGTCATGGAGCGGGCCGTCGAATTCAAAAATCGCCACAATAAGGCTCGATGAAATCTCCGCGTTTATTCTCGTGCCGGTCTCGATAATATTCCTGATATTGATCCTCCGGGGAAACACCACCAGCATCCCCCGCCTTTGCTGGGAGAGCAGTTCCGCCGCGGTTACCACCGCCTCAAGCTGGCCGATCCGGGGCTTGATGTCGGGCCTAAAAAATTCTCCCTGCCCCAGGCGCATAAAGATCTTGCGGAGTTCCGGCTGAAACACAATGGCTATAGCAATAAACAGTCCCGGCCCCATAATCGTAAGTATCCACTGTAGAGTCGTAAGTTTGAAGAGAAAGGCGATGCCGTACACCAGCGCAAGAAAGCCCGCGCCTTTTATCAGTTGCAGGGCCTGGGTTTTTACTAAAAGCTCATAGCCCTTGTAAAGCAGAAACGCGAGGAGCGCCACGTCCAGGATCGGGCGGATAAGATCATATATTGCGATAAGACGCTGAAACCATGCCATTACTGCCCTTAATCATATCTCATTTCGGTGTTTTTCAACAACTCTCCGCAAGGCGGTTCTCCGATGAGCCTCCGCACGGCAAGCCGGGGCATTAAGGCTTATCCGAAAATAGGGAATAGCCGATATCTCAACTTTCCGGCAATTCTTCGCCGTTTTTGGTCAGAAAGTGCATCAGCCGGACAAAGGCGTTGATTTTTTTGCAGGCGGTGTCGATACGCTGGACCAGGGGGACTTTAGCTTCCAGTTCATGCCAGTTCATGATGAGCCTGTGGGTCGATTTACGGCGGTCTTCGAGCAGGGCGTTGAGGTTCCGGCCGATTACCATAATCGACTTGAGGGCGGTATCGATCAAATCAAAGACCTCCCTGTTGGCGCGGTCAAGGATCGACTCGATAAACCGGCGCCGGGCTCTGTCCCGGTCCACCTTGAGAATCGAAGTTTTAAGGCGCGAACCGTCCGCGCCCAGGTCCGAGAACGTTTGGTCAAAGGCGGAGAGCCTGTCCGTCAGTTCTGCAAGCAGGTGAAAATGTTCGGACATTTCCGCGGAAACCTCATGGGCGATCCACTTGCCGCGGATAAGAAAAAGTTCGCAGAGGTTCCGTATGTCCGCTTTCAAAAGGTCCAGCAAAAAAGACATGAGATAGTTAAAGGCTTCGGCGTGAAGAAAACCGTCAAAACCTCTTTTGACGTATATTTCACCCGCCTTTTCGGTGTAATACTGGGCGCGTTGGATTTCCGCCCTGCCGAAAACGGCGCTTACCAGCTCGTCACGCCGGAATTTTCTTTGGGCGGCGGCAATCTTGTCCAGCGCCGCCTTTATTTCCGCCTTTTTGTCTTCAAGGTATTTTTCGGCGATACGGACCTCCGGTAATTTCGCATTAAAGCGCCAGGACGGATTTTTATCAATGTGCCTGACCATCAGTTCCAGAATGCCGGATCTGCGGACATCATGGAGCCTGGCGAGGGTCTTGTTCCATAAATCGGGGCTTACCACATCCAGGCCGTCCCGGTATGTCTTGAGTATTCTTAAAATCGCTTTCCAGTCCTGATCGGGATCAAGACCGAAAGCAATTTCAAGAAAATCCCTGATGTCGCCGGAGAGATACTCTCCCGGAATATTGCTAAACTCAGGCCGGCGGGAAAAATCCTGTTCAATGATGCGGGAATCAAACCGTTTCAAAACATCGAAAAAATCAAAGGAGATAAAACGAATCATGGACAGAATAGTGTTGTAACAATAATCAATGGTTTTAATCATTTTGGAATCAAAGGCGAGGGACAGGCTCAACATGTCGTCGTCAAGTGACCGGGCAATATCCTGTATATCGGCGGTCCTTGCCCGCTCTTCAATGGAGCCCGCGTCCAGGCGCTCTGCTGCCGCTTCCATGTCTTTGTCAAAAAAAGATTCAATTACAATCTGTTTTAAGAGGGCGGACCTGGCGGCGTTTTTCAGAAAAATCCGGGCCGGGGCGATAACCTTGTATATTTCATAAAAGAAAATCCCCAGGGCCCCGGCGGCCTCCCCCCGCCGCGCTTTGTAAAAATAGGCGTAGCGGTTTCTGCCAAGTTCTTTGGCAATCTGTTTTAAGCGGCGTTTTTTCACCGCCTCCGGGTCCGCCGGATCGCCCAAAAAGAAAAACAGCCTGGCAAAGAAATCCAAAAACACGGGCTATTTTTTTCTGGAAACCGCCATGACAGCGCCGGACAGTTCCTGATTGATACTGTTGAGGCCCGCCTGGGCGCTACGGCCTTTTTCCACGGCGTCAGGGTAGCGCCCGCCCGCCAGGGCTATTTCCGCCTGATCCGAGCTGCCGCGCGCGGCGTCAAACTCCCGGCCCAGGGCGGCAAAGTCCAGGGGCAGCCCCGCTGCCTGCGCCGCTTTGATGCCCTGGTCGGTTTCCGCGATAAGCGGCCCGAGACTTGCTACCAAAGAGGCGGCCTCTTCACGCGCCCGCTGCGCTCCGGCCCGCCCGTCGGCTATGGCCCGTTCCGCGGCGCTTACCGCTTCGGAAGCGTAGGTCTTCGCCGCGTCATAGCGCTTTGAATCCACTTCGGCCTGCATCCGATTCAGGGCGTCCCTGGCCCGCGCCAGCGTATTTCCCGCGTACATGGCCGCGTCCGCGTCATTTTCCGCCCTGGTAACCGCCTCGACGGCGTTATTTATTTCTTCGGTAGGCGGCTTGGCGCAGCCCCCCAGCGCAAGGCCAAAGGCCAGCGCCGTGCAAACAAGACTGATCGATATTATTTTCATGGTAACTCCTGATTTAGTGTACAGTAATTACGGCATATTTTCTATACGGCGGGCAGCGAGGCTTATGAAAGGCCGGGGTTCGCCCGGCGGAGAATACCGCTAATCGGGATGTGATTACATATATCCGTGAATTAACCGCGTTATAATTTATGCTGCGGGTCAAGTTTAGCCTATAGTAACCGGTTACTATAAGGGCAGCGGACCGGGCGGTATTAAACCGGACTTTCGAATCAACAAGGCGCGGCAGGCTCCTGGGGGATTCTGATCCTGAACACCGAGCCGGAACCGGCGCGGCTTTCCACTTCGGTTGTACCGTTGTGGAGCAGCGCGATATGGCGCACAATGGCAAGCCCCAGGCCGGTACCGCCGGCCTCCCTGCTGCGGGCCCGGTCGACCCGGTAAAACCGCTCGAATATCCGCTCCAGATGTTCCGGGGGAATTCCTATGCCCTGGTCCCGTACTTCAAGTACGAGCGTTTCATTTTCCCGGTACGCGGCGGCCCAGACCTTTGAATTTTCGGCGGAGTATTTTATTCCGTTATCCAGCAGGTTGATCAGGGCCTGAATGATAAAGGGGCCGTACAGCTTCGCCTTGAGATCCGCCGGGCAGTCCACCATGATTTCGCTGTGTTTCCTCCGCGCGCCGGGTTCCACCGACGACACCGATTCGGCAAAAAGCGGGGCAAGCCGCTGTTCTTCCATATCGGGCCGGCTGCCGCCGCCGTTTTCAAGGCTCGCCAGGGTCAGCAGATCGTTGGTGAGGTTCTCCATGGTTTCCGCGTTTTTACGGATTATCCCGATAAAGCGCCGTATCTGTCCGGTATCTTCCGGAGGCGAATCCAGCAGGGTTTCAGAAAAACCCTTTATAAGCTGAATGGGGGTACGCAGCTCATGGGAAACATTTGCCACAAAATCCTTGCGCACCTGTTCAAGCCGCACGAGGCGGGTAATATCCGTCATAACCAGTACCGCGCCGCCGGGGGTTTCGTTTTTTCCCGCCGCGGCGGACGCGCCAAGGGGTACGGCGTAAACATGGAAGCGCTGTTCCTGGCCCCTGTGGAGCTTCAGTTCCATTTCCAGGGGGCGGCCTTCGGCGAAAGCCGTGCGGGCGGCCTGCTCCAGCTCCGTGGAGCGGGTTGCCTCAAGCAGGGAAAGACGGCGCACGTCGCCGCCGCCCAGGCTGAATATCTTCCGGGCCGGGGGGTTAACCAGGTGCAGGATGAGGCTGCCGTCCATGGCGAGCACAGCCTCAGACATGCCGTTGAGGATTGCCTCAAGCCGTCCGCCTTCAGCCCTGGCCTGCTCAAGGCGAAGGTTTAGTTCGGCGGCCATGCCCCGCAGGGCTTTCTCCAGGCTGGCGAATTCCACAACTTCCCCGGCGACCGGTATCTTTTCGGCGGGCGCGTGCGGCTCGATTGCCGCGGCGGCGGCGATGTCTACCAGCCGTTTAAGCGAAGCTGAAAGGGAACCGGAAAAAACAAAAATCGCGGCAAAGGCGGCCAGCGCAAGCAGACAGGCAAAGAGGAGGAAGGGCAGGGCCGCCGCCGATATCCGCCGCCAGAAACTGGGCGTTGTAAGGGAGAGTCGGAACACCCCGGCCACGCCGCCGCCGGCATCGAACACCGGCAGCGCCGAGTAGATCTGCCGCATACCGGTACTGAGGGAATTCCGCCGGGAGGCGCCTTCGCGGCCCTCAAGCGCGGCCTGTACTTCCTCCCGGTCCAGGTGATTGACCAGCGTTCCTTCGGCCAGAGAGTCCCACAACACGCTGCCGGCCCGGTCTATCAGGGTCAGGCGGTAAGCCTCATCCCCGGCCTGAGGGACAAAAACATCGGCGTTCAGCGGCGCGCCGCCGGGAAAGAAATCCGCCGGGCCGGCCTCGAAATAATCCGTTATGCGCTTTTCGCCGATGAGCAGGAAAATGAGCCTTGCGGTATTCCTCAGCCCTGCCGCGTTGATCTCATAATACAGGGAATTCATAAAGACCAGCACCGAGATCACCAGTACGGAGGAAAGCCCCAGGGCCGTGAGGCTTAAGGTTATGAGGTTTTTTCTGAATATAGTCATTCCATCGGCCTGAAACGGTAGCCTACGCTCCGTATGGTTTCGATCATGTCTCCGGCCCTGCCCAGTTTTTTCCGCAAACCAAGGATCTGTACGTCCACCGAGCGGTCGGTAACCGGATAATCAGGCCCCCTGACGGCGGCGATGATCTGGTTACGTGAAAATACAATATCAGGATGAGAGATAAAATGACGCAGCAGGGAGAATTCAATGGCGAAAAGATCCAGAGGCCTGCCGTAGCAGAAAACTTCGTGGCGCGCCGCGTCAAGTTTCAGCGGTCCCTGCTGCCAGACCGTCACCGCTTCCCGGCCGCCGTTTTCTTCCTGCCTCCGCAGTCCCGCCCGGATTCGGGCGATGAGCACCTTGGGGCTGTAGGGTTTTACCACATAATCGTCGGCCCCCAGTTCCAGGCCGGTAATGATGTCCGCCTCTTCCCCCTTGGCGCTGGTCATGATCACCGGAATATTCCGGCACTGTTCGATTTCCTTTATTTTTTTCAGTACCTTTAGCCCATCCATACCGGGAAGCATAATATCAAGCAGTATGCAGTTAACCGGTCCTTTTTTCAAAAAGTCCAGTCCTTCCTCTCCTGTTTTTGCCTGTAGCAGTTTCCAGCCTTCATTGGACATGGCAAAGGAAAGCAGTTCCTGAATGTCGGGATCGTCCTCAATAATGAGTAGTATCGCTTTTGCCATTACTCGTTCAGCTCCTCGTGCCTGCCTTCGGTCATATAGATGACCGCTTCGCAGATATTGGTAATATGGTCTCCCATTCGTTCCAGACAGTTTGAGGTGTTGAGGATACGGATCGCCTTTTTAATCAATCCGGGATGTTCCTTCATCAAACCCAGCACCTCCTCGGTAAGGGCCCGGTGTTCCGCGTCAATTCTGTCGTCCAGCGCCGCGGCCTTTCGCGCCCCCTCCGGATCCTGGGCCAGGTACGCGGAAATGGAAGCTCGGATCATCTCCCTGCCGGTTTCGGCCATCCGTTCCAGATGTTCGAGCGGACGGAAAGATGTTTCCCCGGACATCCTGATCGCCGCCTTTGCCAAATGCACCGTATGATCGCCTACACGTTCTATATTACCGGTCAGTTTGAAAATAGTCACCAACTCCCTTAGATCCCGCGCCACCGGCTGCTGAGTCGCGATCACAATGGCGGCTTCATCCTCGATCTTGAGCTGCATGGCGTTTACCACCGCGTCGTCGGCCTTCACTTCCTTTGCCAGTTCCGCATCACTGTTCCGCAGGGCGGAAAGGGCCTTCCCCAGGTCTTCCTCAACACGGGTCGCCATTGCCAGTATATCATGCCGCAGCCGGTTCAACTCTTCCAGAAACATTATGCGCGTATTCATTCATCCAAACCTCCCCGAAATATAATCCTCCGTCCGCCTGTCCCCGGGCCTTGTAAAAAGTTCTCTCGTGTCGTTGTACTCTATCAGTTCACCAAGCAGAAAAAACGCGGTTTTATTACTCACCCTGGATGCCTGGTGCATGGCGTGGGTAACGATGATAATGCTGTAATCTTTTTTCAGCTCCCCGATAAGCTCTTCGATGCGGCCGGTGGCGATGGGATCAAGGGCGCTTGTGGGTTCGTCCATAAGAATGATCTCAGGCTCCATTGCGATGCTCCTGGCGATGCAGAGCCGCTGCTGCTGACCCCCCGAAAGGGCCTGCGCCGGTTTTTTCAGCCTGTCCCTGACTTCATCCCAGAGCGCCGCTTTTTTCAGCGAAGTTTCGACCAGCTCGGCAAGTTTGTGTTTGTCCCGAAGGCCCTGCATGCGCTTTCCGTAGGCCACATTGTCAAACACGGTCATGTTGAAAGGATTGGGTTTTTGGAACACCATGCCCACACGGCTGCGCAGCTCGGTAACGTCCATCGAGCCATAGATGTCCTCCCCGTCCAGCAGAACCGATCCTGTTATGCGGCATGAAGGGATAAGATCATTCATGCGGTTCAGGGCGCGGATAAAAGTTGATTTGCCGCAGCCGGAAGGACCGATAAGGGCCGCCACATCCTGTTTTTCAAGGGGAAAGTCAATGTTTTTAAGCGCCTGAAAATCCCCGTAATAAAGATCGAGGTTACGGACATCCAGTTTGCGGGCGCTCGCGCCGGAACCGCCGCTCATTATATTCCCTCCGTATTTTTTCTAAATCCGCCGGTGATTATTTTGGTGGCGGTGTTGATGATTAGTACCAGGAACATCAGTACCGCGGCGGTGGCAAAAGCCATGCCGAAATCTTCGGGCCGGACCGCCTCGCCGGTAAGATAATACAGGTGTATCGTCAGGGTTCTGCCGGACTCAAAAACGGTTCTGGGCATGTTGCGGGTAAGGCCCACGGTGAGCAGTACCGGAGCGGATTCACCTACAACCCGGCCTATGGCAAGTATTACCGAGGTAATAATCCCCGGCAGCGCCGAAGGCAGCGCCACGTGGATTATGGTCTGAAATTTGGTCGCCCCCAGGGCAAGGGAGCCTTCCCTGAAAGTGCCGGGAACGGCCTTGAGGGATTCCTCTGTTGTACGGATGATCACCGGGAGGATCATGATGCTCAGGGTGAGGGCCCCGGCTATGATCGACTGTCCGAAGCCCGCCAGCCGGCAGAACACAAGCAGCCCGAAGAGGCCGTAGATGATAGAGGGGATTCCAGCCAGGGTTTCAATGGCAAGGCGGAGGATTCGGATGAGGCCCGAATTGCCCGAATATTCGTTGAGGAAGATGGCGCCGGAAATCCCCACGGGCAGGGCCACGGCGATAGACACCAGTACCACATAGAGGGTGGTGACTATCATGGGCAGTATGCCGTTTTCCCTGCCGGTGATAAATGAAAAATTGAGAAAACCCGACTGGGATTTAAGGATATAAAACAATATATACAAAAGCACGGCAACGACGCCCGCCGTGACCAGGGCCATAATCGCATATAACAAACCGTCAAGAATTTTCCGTTTTTTTGGCATGATATTCGCTTCTCATTCCGCCTTCATACGGCGGCGGAACCGGAGGATTAGGCTGTTGAGGATCAGGATAATCAAAAAAAGCACTACGCCGATTGAAAAAAGCATCTCGCTGTGCCTGCCTGAGGCATAACCCATTTCCATGGCGATGGTAGCGGTGAGGGTTCTCACGCTTTGCAGCGGGCTGTACGTCAATTGGGGCGAATTTCCCGCCACGAGGATCACCGCCATGGTTTCGCCTACAGCGCGGGAAATGCCCAGGATAATGCCCGCGATTACCCCCGAACCGGCATGCGTCAGCACCACCCGCCAGGCGGTCTGCATTTTGCTTGCCCCCAGCGAAAGGCTCGCCTCCCGTACCGAAAGGGGAACGGTCCGCAGGGAAGTTTCGGCAATGGTGATCACCGTGGGAAGGATCATCAGCGCCAGCACAATTATCGCGGAGAGCAGGGTGTTGCCTGACGATATGTGGAATATGTTTTTTACCGCCGGCACTATCACCATAAGGCCGAAGAAGCCGTAGACAACCGAAGGGATTCCCGCAAGCAGCTCTACGCAGCCCCGTACCAGAGACGCCGGCTTCGGCGCGAGAAATTCCGCCATAAAGACGGCGCAGAGCAGGGCGACGGGAACCCCCAGTAAAATGGCCCCTAAACTTGCCAGCAGGGTTCCGGCAATCATGGGGAGGATACCGAAGACCTTGTAGCGGCTGGGCCGCCAGTCAAGGCCGGTCAGGAATTTCCGGAAACCATAGGGCGGTTCCGGAAGTATTATGTGAAGCCTCCTTTCCAGCGCCGGGATGGTTCCGGGCCAGCTTACGGTATACACATAACTTTCAGGGTAAGTCAGCTCCCCCCGATCCTTACGCTCAAACACCAGTTTTTTTTCAGGATCTTTTTCGCCGGCATTGATCCGTATGTCCAAAACCGCCTCTCCGTCTTCAAAGGGAAAACTGACCAAAATGGACGAAGCGTTTTCCGGTATGTCAATAAAAGTTGAGTGATTTTGGTACAGTGTTCCGTTAACCGTAAGCTCTCCAATCCGCTGGGCCACAAGCCGTATGTTTTTGGCTGTGGGGACAAAAAAGGGCATGCTTCCCTGGACAAACACAAACAGCAGTATGGCCCCCAATGCCAGCACGGAAAAGAGGGCCACTACGCCGAAAAAATGTTTGAAAAACAGATCGACGAGTTTGCGGTTCACCGTATTTATTTCACCGCTATCCAGCTCGTCTTTACGATTGTCTGTCCCGCGGGAGTGAGAATCCAGTCAAGGAAAGCCTTGCTTTCAGGATGCGCGTTACTCCCCGACAGCACGATGAAAGGCCGGGCGATCCTGTAGGAACCGTTCACCACATTGGCGGTACTGGCCGCCACCCCGCCGACAGAGACGGGCTTTATCGTGTTGTCCACCGAACCGAGGGAGATATAACCAACGGCGTCGGGGTTCTGGGCAATGCCCGCCTTGATGGCGCCGGTGCTGGTGGATTCATTGGCCCCCTGGAGCAGTTTACCCTGGAAACCTACCAGTTCCTCAAAAGCGCCCCTCGTGCCCGAGCCTTCCTCCCGGCTTACCACCGCGATCCTGCCCCGTTTAACGCCGCCTGAGACCTGGCTCCAGTCGGTGATCGCCCCGGTATAGATATTCCTGATCTCTTCTATACTGAGATCCCCCACCGGGTTGGAACCGTGTACAATTACCGCGATCCCGTCAATGGCGATGACTTCTTCTTTAAGTCCCCTGCCCTGCTCCTCCGGGGTCAGTTCCCTGCTGGACATGCCGATCTGGTAGATCTCGCCGGCGTTCTTGATCCCGTCGCCGGAACCGGTGCCGTTGATATTGATCTTGATGTTCGGCTTGATCTTCTGATACTCGGCGGCAAGCAGTTCCATCAGAGGCGTTACCGAAGTCGAACCGCCTACCTCAATGGTGTAGGGCGCGGCGCTTTGCGCGGCGCTTTGAGCCCCGGTCTGAACTCCGCTTTGACCGCTTCCGGCAGAGTCTTTCGAGCCCCCGGCGAAAACCGAACACAGGGCGGCAGCTCCCATCAATGCCGCGATTAACCGAATTTTCATAATGTACTCCTTCCTTAATCAGGCGGCCGGATAACCGCCTTGTGTAACCGGACTGGAACCAACGGCTCCGAACCGGCCTTTGCCTGTAAAGACAGATCAAAATTACGCGGTCCGTGTTAAGGGTTTGTGAACAAATTGTTAAAATTCGGTTAATTTCCGCCGGAAGGCCAATCCCGGCGCACGCTATACGGCAAATTGCTTAACTCATGTTACGCGGGGCTTTCATATATTTCCCCTTCCTCCTTGAAATCCGCTTCCCCTCTTAATTATACTACCTTTAGGAGCCTGTTGCGCTTGCGGGTTTTTGCGCCTTTTTCCGGTGAAAAAAGACACAAAACCCACGATAACCGGGCTCCTTGCGGCTAAAGCCGCTTGGGGTTTGCAGGGTAAAAAATCGCCTTGCAGGCGATTTTTGGGATTTTATGCGCGAAACGCAACAAACTCTAGGAGACAGCATGAAAAAAACAGTCTCGCTCTTTTTACTGGCCGCCGCGCTTGTCCTGGCCGGATGCAGGGCCAAAGATTCGGGCGCGGAACAGGAAAAACAGGACGGTAATTTATCGGTACTGGTGTATATCACCGGGGTGACGGCGGGAAGCCCTCCCTATGAACTGATGGCGGCGGGGGCGGAAGAATTTGCCGAAGCCAACGGCAATGTGCGGGTGATGATTTATGAAGCGGGTTTTAACCAGGCGGAATGGGAAGAGCAGCTCACATCCCTGGTGGCGGACGGGGAATTCGATCTGGTGCTGGGAACAAATCCCTCGCTGCCTGAGATATGCGCCAATGTGGGGGAAAAATTCCCCGCGCAGCGTTTTATTGTTACCGACGCCTTCTACGAGGGTAATCCCCGGATAAGCACGTACCTGTATAACCAATACGAACAGTCCCTGTATTTGGGATACCTGGCGGGTCTGATTACGACGGGCGCTATGCCCCAGGCTAACGCCGCAAAACGGATCGGTTTTATAGCCTCCCAGGAATATCCCCTGCTTTCAAAACAAATCGTACCCGGCTTTCTTGAGGGGGCGCGGCGCGTTGATCCGGAAATTGAATTGGATTTCAGGGTGATCGGTAACTGGTACGACGCGAACAAGGCGGCGGAGCTTGCGTCCGGCATGATCGACACGGGGGTTGACGTGTTTACCTCTATCGCCGGCGGCGCGTCCCAGGGGCTGATACGGACAGCGAAAGAGCGCGGCGCCTATGTGCTGTCGTATAACACCGGAGAATACGACAGAATGCCGGGGGTTATTGTGGGCTGCGGCCTTATGGAACAGAAGAAGCTCGTGAAGGAGATTCTTGCGGATGTTCTCGCGGGGAACATACAATACGGGACATCCCGAACCGTGGGGGCCAAAGAAGGGTATCTTGATTTTATCGCCGATGATCCGGGCTACCGTGAGAACATTCCCCCGGACATACGGGAACGCTTCGACGCTTTCATGGATGATATCCGCGCCGGCAGGGTGGACTTTTCGGTCCCGCCCCTTTGAGAAAAGGTGCCTGAATACGCGGCGGAACTGCGGGGGATCAGCAAGATCTACCCCGGCAGCAAAAAAAAAGCCAATAACAACATAAACCTGGGCCTCCGAAAAGGGGAGATTCTCTGTATCGCCGGCGAGAACGGCGCGGGGAAAACCACCCTGATGAAAATACTCGCGGGCCTTGAGAGGCCCAGCGCCGGCGAGATTTATATTCATCAAAACAAAGTACATATCGATTCCCCCCTTGCCGCCAAAAGGCTGGGTATCGGCATGGTGCATCAGCACTTCATGCTCTTTCCCGAATACACGGTGGCTGAAAATATCGTGATGGGAATTGAGCCGCGCAAATGGGGGATCTTCTGCGACAGCGCGAAGGCCGGAGCCTTGGCGGAAGCGCTGATAAAATCTCATCATTTTTCGATTGAGCCGGATCGGACGGTGGGCAGCCTCGGGGTCGGCGAGATGCAGCAGGTGGAGATATGCCGGATACTGTACCGGAACGCGGATATTATCATCTTCGACGAACCCAGCTCGGTATTGACCGAACAGGAGACAGCCTCCCTTTTCAGGACCCTTAAAGCACTGGCCCTTGCGGGAAAATCGCTGATCCTCATCACCCACAAACTGAAAGAAATAAAACATATCTCGGACCGGGTGGCGGTGCTGCGCCGGGGGGAACTGATCGGCATCAGCGACACGGCGGATATTGACGAATACGAAATTTCCAGGATGATGGTTGCTCCGGGGGCCCTGCCGGAAAATGGCGCGCGGCGGAGAAGCGGAGATGTTTTTTTGCGGGAGAAGCCTGAGCCTTCGCGCGCCGGGCCGGTGATCGCCTTTGACCGGGTGACGGTGCTGAGAAGAGGCCAGGAGCGGCCCCTGCTGGACTGTGTTTCTTTTAGCGCCGGCGCGGGGGAGATCCTCGGTTTCGCGGGAGTGGGGGGGAACGGGCTGGGGGTGCTGGAAGCGGCGCTGGGGGGATTCCTCCACCCCGCGTCGGGGAAAATTCTCCATAGGGGCCGGGACATTTCGCGTCTCAATATACGCCGCCTCCGCAACCAGGGGCTTGCCTATGTGCCCGCCGACCGCCTGCGGGTGGGAAGCGCCCTGGGGGCGACGGTAGAGGAGAATGTGATGATCGACCGCCGGGGGGAATTTACCCGGCTGTTTTTTCTTAAACGCCGGGCAATCCGGGATTTTTCCGCAGGGCTTATCCGGCGTTACCGTATCGCCGGAACCGGGGACGGTGAAAACGGGGCGCTCAGTTCCGGGGAGGAAAACGCCGCGTTTCTTTCGGGCGGCAATTTGCAGAAACTGATCCTCGCCAGGGAGATCGAACAACTGCGGGACTATATCGTGTTTTCCGAGCCTACCTGGGGTCTTGATATTGCCGCCAGGGATTTCGTATGGGGAGAAATTGAGGGACTGCGGGAAAAAGGGGCCGCGGTGATTCTTATTTCCACCAATCTTGACGAGATTCTCGCTTTGGCGGACCGGATCGTGGTTATGTACCGGGGAAGGATAGCCGGGGAACTGGCGAATTCGGGCGGGGCGGAGACAAAAGAAAAAATCGGCGCGTGGATGCAGGGCCTGGCGCATAAGGGGGGGGAGCCGGAATGAACCGGGAACAGGACCGGGGGGAGAAGGCTTTCTCCCTGAAAAACAAAACCGCGCCCGGCGGCGGGCCTCCCGAAACCGGCCTCCCCGATCGCCTTGCCGGGGCCTTACGTCCGGGCCTTGCCTTCTCAGGAGAGACGCTCGGTATTCCCCTCTTTTCCCTGCTGGTTCTCGCGGCGCTTGCCTCGATACTCAGTAAAACGCCGGGCAGTACCCTCTTCTTCTTTTTCGCCGGCCCTTTCCGGAACCTCTACAGTTTCGGCAATATGCTGAACAGCGCCGTTCCGCTGATACTGGGCGCTTTGGGAGTTTCTGTCGCCATGAAGGCCGGCAGCCTCAACCTGGGAGGAGAGGGGCAGATCTACGGGGGCGCCTTCGCCGCCACCATTGCGGCGCTTTCCCTTGAAGGCCTGGGGCCGGCCGGCGGGCTAATCGCCCTCACGGCGGGGGCTTTTTTTGCCGGGACGGCGGCGGCCCTCTCCGGCTTTTGCAAGGCGAGGTGGAACACCAGCGAACTTATCACCAGTTTTCTGCTTTCCAACGCCCTCCTGCTCATCGTTAATTACCTCGTAAACGGCCCCTTCCTTGATCCGGAAACCAGCCTTCAGTCAACCAGAAAAATCGCCGCATCCCTCAGACTGCCCCTGATCCTTCCCCCGTCAAATTTGAGCGCCGCCCTGTTTGCCGCCCTGGCGGCGGTTATCGCGGTACAGATTTTTCTTGCCAAAACAAAACGGGGCTATGAATTGAGAATGGCCGGGGCCAATGAGATTTTTGCCCGCTACGGGGGGATTAACACCAAAGTGAATACGGTGCTGGCGATGTTTTTAAGCGGCGCTTTTTACGGGCTTGCCGGGGGCCTTGCGGTATTCGGCACTTATTACGGAACGGTAAAGGAATTTTCTTCCGGCATGGGCTGGAACAGCCTGGCGGTGGCGCTCGTCGCGCGGTTTTATCCGCCGGCGGTAATTCCCGCCTCGGTGTTTTTCGCCTGGATTACGTCGGGAGCGCGGATCGCCATGCAGAATTCGGATATTACCTTTGAGGTCGCCTCCATCGCGCAGTCGGTGATTTTTTTCCTGGCGACCAGCATGAGCCTGCGGGGCCTTTTCAGGCGGGGCCGGCCCGGCAAAAGGGAGGGGCGGTGAAAGAGCTCCAGCCGGCGCTGCACAGCGCCGTTACTATCATGACGCCGCTGCTCTTTGCCGCCACAGGCGGACTCTTTTGCGAGCTTGCCGGGATGCTCAATATCGCCCTTGAGGGCCTGCTCCTCATCGGGGCCTTTTTTTCAGCGGCCGCGTACCATTATACCGGCAGCCTCGCGGCCTCCCTCGCGGCCTCCCTCGCGGCCTCGCTTGCCCTTTCTTTTCTGCTTGCCTCAAGCGCCCTGAAACTCAGGTCCAATGTGTTTATCGCGGGCCTTGCGGCAAACTTCCTTGCGGGCGGCCTCACCGTCGTCCTTTCCCGCTATCTTTTTAATACCAGAGGCGTACTGGCCCTGGCCGGTATTCCTTCCCTGCCGCCGTTTAATATTCCCCTGATAAAAAACATTCCCGTTATGGGGGCGCTGCTTTCAGGCCACAGTTTCTATGTCTACCTGAGCTGGATTCTGCTGCTGGCCGCCCGCCTTGTGCTGCTGAAAACGCCCTTCGGCCTCAGACTGCGGGCCTGCGGCAAACACGCCGGGGCCCTGGATTCCCTGGGACTAAAACCCGAAACCTACCGCTTCGCCGCCTTTCTGGTCTCCGGTTTTTGCTGCGGCATCGGCGGTTCCTTCCTCAGCCTAAACCTGGGGGCCTTTGTGCCGAACATGTCTTCGGGCAAAGGCTGGATAGCCCTGGTGCTGATATTCCTGGGGGGCCGTAAACCCGCAGGCCTTTTTGCCGCCGCCTTTGTGTTCGGCCTTGCCGAGGCCTTTTCAAATTACACCCAGGGGCGTCTCAATATCCCCGCCGATTTTATTCTCGCCATCCCCTACCTTTTTACCCTGTTCGCGATGATCGCCGTGTCGGTGTACGCCAAACGGAAGCGCCGCGTCTCCTGAACGCCGGCGCGCCCGGCCTTACGCTCCCGTCACTAGGAGCCTAAAAATCCACAAGTCCCACAGGCTCCTAGCGTTCCCGCGCCCGGCGGGCGCGTTCAAGGTTGTTTTTGGCGCGGGCATAATTCGGATCGATCCGCAGGGCGGCTTCATAATCCTCAACGGCCCGGTCCAGGTCTCCTTTATTGTGATACGCCCAGCCGCGGTTGTTATAGACGCGGGCATCATCGGGGTCAAGCCGGAGAGCCTCGGTATAGTCCGCTATGGCCCGGTCATGGTCTCCTTTATTGTGATACGCCCAGCCGCGGTTGCTATAGGCGTAGGCATTATCAGGGTCAAGCCTGAGGGCCTCGGTATAGTCCGCTATGGCCCGGTCATGGTCTCCTTTATTGGAATACGTCCAGCCGCGGTTGTTATAGGCGAGGGTATAACCGGTGTCAAGCCTGAGGGCCTCGGTATAATCCGCTATGGCCCGGTCATGGTCTCCTTTGCTGCGATACGCATTGCCGCGGTTGTTATAGGCGGCGGCATAAGCGGGGTCAAGCCGGACAGCCTCGGTATAGTCTTCAATGGCCCGGTCATAGTCCCCTTTGTCGTCATACGCATAGCCGCGGTTGTTATAGGCGGCGGCATAAGCGGGGTAAAGCCGAATCGCCTGGGTATAGTCTTCAATGGCCCGGTCATACTCCCCTTTGCTGCGATACGCATTGCCGCGGTTGTTATAGGCGGCGGCATCATCGGGGTCAAGCCGGAGAGCCTGGTTGTAATCCTCAATGGCCCGGTCATGGTCTCCTTTGCTGCGATACGCATTACCGCGGTTGTAATAGGCGGCGGTATAAGCGGGGTCAAGCCGGAGGGCCTCGGTATAGTCTACAATAGCCCGGTCATGGTCTCCTTTGCTGCGATACGTATTACCGCGGTTGTAATAGGCGAGGGCATAACCGGGGTTAAGCCGGAGAGCCTCGGTATAATCCTCAATGGCCCGGTCATGGTCTCCTTTGCTGCGATACGTATTACCGCGGTTGTTATAGGCGGCGGCATAAGCGGGGTTAAGCCGGAGAGCCTCGGCATAGTCCGCTATGGCCCGGTCATACTCCCCTTTGTCGTCATATGCATTACCGCGGTTGTTATAGGCGGCGGCATCATCGGGGTCAAGCCGGAGAGCCTCGGTAAAATCCGCAATGGCCCGGTCATGGTCTCCTTTGCTGCGATACGCATTACCGCGGTTGTAATAGGCGGCGGTATAAGCGGGGTCAAGCCGGAGAGCCTCGGTATAGTCCGCTATGGCCCGGTCATAGTCCCCTTTGTCGTCATACGCATTGCCGCGGTTGTAATAGGCGCGGGCATAACCAGGGTCAAGCCGGAGAGCCTGGTCGTAGTCCGCAATGGCCCGGTCATACTCCCCTTTGTCGTCATACGCATTGCCGCGGTTGTTATAGGCATCGGCATAAGCGGGGTTAAGCCGGAGAGCCTCAGTATAGTCCGCTATGGCCCGGTCATACTCCCCTTTTTCGTCATACGCAATGCCGCGGTTATTATAGGCGCGGGTATATTCGGGGTCAAGCCGGAGAGCCTGGTCGTAGTCCGTAATGGCCCGGTCATACTCCCCTTTGTCGTCATACACAATACCGCGGTTGTTATAGGCGGCGACATAATCGGGGTCAAGCCGGAGGGCCTCGGTAAAGTCCTCAATAGCCCGGTCCAGGTCTCCTTTATTGCGATACGCCCAGCCGCGGATGTTATGGACGCGGGCATAACCGGGGTCAAGCAGGAGAGTCCGGGTTTAGTCCTCAATGGCCCGGTCCAGGTCTCCTTTATTTTGATACGCGATGCCGCGGTTGTTATAGGCGGCGGCATAATCGCCGTCAAGCCGGACAGCCTCGGTAAAGTCCGCTATGGCCGTATCCCAGTCGCTCCGGCCGG
>JAIROT010000118.1 GCA_031257385.1 Treponema sp. | reverse complement strand
CATGACTATTTCTTTCGCCTGGGCAAAAAGGTGTTCCTCAAAAAGACGCGGTTCCTCGTCAAGGGCCTGGAAGTACGCGGCCACCAGGGGCAGAAAATACACGCGCCGGTGTTTTTCCGTAAAATGTTTTACAGCCTCCTTCCAGTCCCCACATTCTTTGCCAAAAGCGGCGAGTTCTTCTATGGTACGGAGAGAACGGGCGCGGCTCAGGATATAGAATACCGCCCGTTCCAAAATAACCGCGATGGAAATAACCGAAAAGGCGAGCAGGGGGTACATGACCCACCCGCCCTGTTTGAATAGTGAAAGCATGTATGCCCCACCAATACTTAAAAGCTGTATTGCACTGAAATATTTACCGAACGGCCCATGTTGCTGTCAACGTAATAAGCCGGTTCATTGGGAGCAATCATACCCATATAGGCCAGCGTGGCATATTTGGTATCGGCCAGATTATGTACCGTCAACTGTACGGCAAGATCGCCTTTGAATTTATTGATAACATACCGCGCCTGAAGCCCCCAGATAAGGCTAGGGTCAATCGCCGTGGTATTGGCATAATCCAGGGCAGGATACATCTCGCTTTTGAAAAGCATATTGGGGCCAAGGCTTAATCCGAAGGGAAGGTACACCATGAGGGAGCCTGAAAGGGTATGCGCCGCCGTCAAAGGGACCTTTTTCCCCTCATTTGGCCCATCGGAAAATTCAGCCTTTACAAAACCATAGTCAAGGTCCAGTTCCATATATTTAACCGGGGTCAGTTTTAGACCGACATTGGTTCCCAGTCTGTCGATGGGGTCCATATTCATATAAACCCAGGTAAGCGCATCGGCGAAGATTTCATTATCAATTTTCAGATAATAAATATTCGTATCAAGTTTTACGAATTGTTTAAAGTTCAGCCCGATGCCGCCCTCGACCGTCCAGCCTTCTTCCGGTTCAAGGCCCGTATTTAGGCTGACGGCTGTAGTACCCGGAGCAGGAAATGTAACAAGCTGGTCAAGATATGGATATTTGAACTGGGTCCCGTATTTCCCGTAAATTTTTATAAAATCAAGCGGATTGACGGTAAAGCCCGCCTCGTAGGCGAAGGCATCGTAGTTTGTTGATTCATCGCTGTCCGTGTATGATGCCGGTAAGATCCCCATTACATTGCCTGTCCATGCATTTTGGTGCGCTTTTATGAATGCCGCGTCATAGCGGAGTCCGGCGTTCAAAGAAAGAATTGAGAAAGGCTCAAAATTGGCCAAAACCCAGGGGCCAATGGTGAATTCGGATAGCTTAGTTGTATTGGGATTCGTTTCTTTTACCAGGTCGTAGCTGGTTTCCGTTTTGTTAAACGCGGCAAGCATATCGACCCCACCGGTAAGACGAAGGGGCATATCCGCCGGTTTCAGATCCGCCGTTATTTTTGGCCGTATACCAAACATTTGCGGCGTTGTATACATGATCATGGAATAACCGGGATTCGCGAGTTTTCTGTTTTGCCAATTATAGGAAAGAGGCAAGTCAAAACCGAACGTCTCGTTAATCGCCCAGATGAAGCCCAAACCCGCGCTTACCCCGGTGTTGGAAATGCTGCCGGATGCAGTTCCCGTATCCTGTGTGGGGTCATCGTCAAATTGGGCCTTGGTTAGCGGACTTGCAAACGAAAGGTTTGTAGCGGCAAAACCAACATTCCCCTGGAGGCTCATCGTGTCGTTAATATCAAAAATTCCCTTGAGTTCACCGTTTCCCGTATCGCTGGCCGTGTGTTTCTGGTAGCCCTGGGTTCCCCGGTGTCCGCCGCTTATGGTAAAGCTGCCCCAATCTGTCGGATGGTGGTGGGAAAAACGCTGTTCGTTCTGGAAATGGCTCCCTCCGGAGACAGCAATATTCGTTTTCGCCGCACCGGATTTTTTCGTAATAATGTTGATAACCCCCGCCTGGGCGTTGTCGCCGTATTGAACGCTTGCCCCGCCGTCCAGCACTTCGATACGTTCAACATCGGAAAGATTAATCGAGTCCCAGTTTACGGTACTTGTACCTTCAACGGGGTTGAGTCTCATGCCGTCAACGATTACCAGCACTTTTCCGCGTGCCTGATCACTTGTGATACCTCGCATGGAAACATCAACGCCGGCGCCGGAGTTGTCTCTGGCTATCCTGACACCGGGCACTGTTTGCAACACATCGGTTACCGTCGTGGCCCCCGATGCCGCAATATCATCGGCGGTGATAACGGTTACCTGGCCGGAAACTTTGCTTACCGCCTCCTGGGTTCTGCTGGCGGTAACAACGAAATCAAGGGCGGATTCCTCATCCGGAGAAGTAGTAGCACCCTCCTGGGCAGAAACCGCCCGGAGGACGAAACATAGTAAAACCATCGAAAAAACTTTTTCCCTCATCATCAATCTCCTTTTGTTGGTTGGATATTCCAATCCATAGATTTTTGCTGTGCGACCCACAGCTTCGCGTAGAGGCCATTCCGCTTCATAAGCTGTTCATGCACCCCCTGTTCTATAATCTCACCCTTATCAAGGACAAGGATTTGATCGGCGTTTTGAATGGTTTTTAACCGGTGGGCGATCATGACCACCGTGGTATCTTTCACAAGTTCACCAACTGCCCGCTGTACCAAAACCTCGTTTTTCGCGTCAAGACTTGCGGTCGGCTCGTCCAAAAGCAGGATGGGGGCTTTTTTAAGAAAGGCCCGTGCAATGGAAATACGTTGTCTCTCGCCGCCCGAAAGGGTACTGCCTCCTTCGCCGACAATGGTATCGTAACCCTCCGGCAGCGCCATGATAAAATCGTGGCAGCCCGCCTTTTGAGCGGCCCAGGTCATTTCTTCCTCGTTTGCGTCCCTGCATCCAAACAGGATATTTTCCCGTATCGTTTCATGGAACAGATAAACATCCTGTAACACCATGGATATGTTTTCCTGCCAGCTTTCCGGGTCGAGGCGGCTGAGCGCCCCGTCTCCGCACATAATTTCCCCGTCCCGCACATCCCAAAAGCGGGCAACCAAACGCAAAATCGTAGATTTTCCGCTCCCCGACGGGCCGACGATAGCGGTTAGTTTACCCCTGGGAATGGTAAAGGAGGCGTTTTTCAGCGCCAATTCGCCGCCTTCCGCATAGGCAAAGCTGACATTCCGGAAAGATACCACCGTATCGTCCCCGCTCCGCTCCTGCCCCGGCATTTCCCTCTCAGACATTGTTGTATCCAGCCGCTTGGCCGAAGTGTAATTGATGCGGAGTATCATCATATTGCTGATAGCCGTTACCACGGGGGTTAGTATTTTTGTTCCAATGATGATGATGGCGATAAAATCAACCGCCCTAAGCCTGCCGCCTAAAAGCATGTAGCCCCCCGCGATGCACAGCAGTGGTATACCGAACTGAACAATGGAGGTACACAGCCGCAGCAGGCTTCCCGATCCGCCTTCTTCCTTGATATAACATTCCATGAGGTGATGATAAGCGTCTTTAAGTTTTTTAAAGCCCTCGCCGGTTTGGTTATAGCTTTTCAGGGTCTTCATGCCCCGCAGGTATTCGTTCAGATTCGTGGCGCTAAGGTCTCGCGCCCGCGCCACGATGACGGAGTTGCGTTCCAGCGTTTTTATCGACAGCAACACAAGGATAACGGTAACAGGCAGGGCAATATAGAACGCCGCCGCCATTATTGGATTGTAGATAAACATAAATATCGAGGTGAGGATACAGGACAGTACCACACTGAACAGTCCCGACAAATATCCCATCATGGCCTGCTGGATATTGATAAAATCATTGACAAAATTATTGATTAATTCGCCCGGTTCTTTCCTCGCAAAAAAGCCCAGAGGCAAACGCCGCAGTTTTTTTACATAGTCGATCCGGTCTTCCGCAATGTGTTCGGCGATTGACGGAGCCATCTTCTTGTATGCGTTATAACCGATTGCAAATTGTGCCAAAGCCAGCGCCAATAAAACACTGGAGATAATCCAGAGCATCTTCAAATTGATAGCGCCGGCATCCTCAAAGGCGGCGGTCAGCATATTGATGGCTACATAAATAATGATAGCAGGAAACAGGGAAAAAAAGTCCTCAAAGAATATCCATATCGCCGGACGGATGATCTGCCGGGGCTTGCGGAAGGTAAGTTTTTGTAACGCCTCTTTCATTCCATCCCCTCCCTTTGCGTATCCTTCTTTTCGATTTTCCAGGTATCAACCTGATTCTGGATGGTCCAAAGCTCACGGTAGAGGGAGTCCCGCGTCATCAGCGTTTCATGCCTTCCCCGTTCCACAATCTCCCCCTTGTCCAGTACCAGTATCTGATCCGCGCCCTGAATGCTGGGGAGGCGGTGCGCGATGATGATAACCGTTCTGCTTTCAATCAGACGATCTATCGCCTGCTGAAT
>JAIROT010000087.1 GCA_031257385.1 Treponema sp. | reverse complement strand
TTCCCTTTGACATGGTTGTAACTTCAGTTGAATTGGCAGATGTCCTTAAAAAAGGAACTCCGCCGGAAAAGCATTTCAGAATACTGCCTATTAATAATTTCATCAACAAGGATGAAATGCGAACCAAGGTTACGGACTGCCTCAAGCAGATGGATGCACTCTGAAAAACCCGGCTCCGCTTTTGCGGAGTACACGTACATGTATAGGAGGAAAGAATGAATTTTATTTGGCTCCTTATCAATGATTTTCTTACCGATTCATTGATTCTTATCGGCCTGGTGGTATTGGTGGGACTTTTAGTCCAACGGAAACCGGCCGACCAGGTTATCGTCGGGACGCTTAAAACCATTATGGGCGTCATTATTCTCAATACCGGAGCCGGTGTTATGGCAGGGGTTATCGGTTCCTATCTGGCTCCCCTGATGACCAAGGCGTTTAATGCCCAGGGGCTGGTTCCCATGACTACATCGGTTGTAAGTCTGGCAACGGCCAACTATGGGACAACGGTTGCGTATATTATCGTTGGCGCCTTCATTGTCAACCTGATTCTGGCCCGCTTCACTCCCCTGAAATATATTTTCCTTGCGGGCCATCACTTTCTCTATGTAGCCGCGGCCATAGCGGTAGCTTTTGCGGCAGTCGGTGTGTTCGGATTAAAGGCCGTCATCATAGGATCCCTTATCGCCGGATTTGCCTATGCGGCCCTTCCCGCCATCAACAATAAATTTATGCGGAAGATAACCGGCGACCAGCCCCTGGCCATGGGACATTTCGGCGCTACCGGTTATTGGCTTGCCGGCAATGCCGGAAAAATCTTTGCCAAGGATCAGGCCAACAGTACGGAAAACCTCAAGCTCCCCGGAGTGTTCAGTTTTGCCAAGGAAACCGTCTGCGCCGCGACGCTGATCATCGTTATTCTCCTTGCGATCTGCGTGGCCCTCACCGGGCCTAAATATCTGGAAGAAGAACTCCTTGTGTCCAAAAACATGGTTTCCTTCATCCTGATTCAGGGCATTACCTTCGGCGCGGGCCTGACTATACTGCTTCAGGGCGTCCGGATGATGGTTGCCGAAATCCTTACCGCCTTTGAAGGCATCGCTTCCAAAATTGTTCCCAACGCGGTGCCTGCCCTTGACTGCCCGGTGGTCTTCCCCTATGCGCCTAACGCTGTGCTTATAGGCTTTGTTTCCGCGACGGTGGCGGGGATTTTAACCTCCATCGTATTCGGCGTTGTGGCCGGCGTAGCGGTCGTTCCCCCGGTGATTGAATTCTTTTTCATGGGCGGAGCCGGCGGCGTATTTGGCAATTCCCAGGGCGGCGTAAAAGGCGCCATACTCGGCGGAGCCATTCAGGGTGTCCTTTTTATCATACTGCCGTATTGCTATTTTGTCGCCTGCGGTTCTATCCTCGCGGCTCACAGTTTTACCGTTGTGGATCCTGACTTTGTGTGGTCCGGCCTTATTGCCAACGGAATCGGCCGCATCCTCTCAGGTTTCTAGGAATCAGGAACAGGCTGTTATGAAGGAGCTTATTGACATCAGCCAGGCACTGGAGCCTGGCATGGCCCGGTATCAAAGTCTCAATGACTTTAGCGTTGAGTGGCTCAGACATTACAGCCTGGGTTTTCAAATGGCCCTGTCTACGATCAGTATGCCCAGTCATCTGGGTACCCACATAGACGCCCCCTTTCATTTTATTGAAAACGGAAAAAAAACAGACTGTATAGACCTCGAAAAACTCTGCGGGGAAGCGCAGCTCATTGATGCGCGCGGAAAGGCCTTTCTGGACGGGGATTTTTTTGAAACTGCCGCAGTCAGTACCTCCCGGGTATTGATTAAAACCGACAATACGGAGAGGCTCAAAAACGGATCCGATTTTGACAATGTGTATTTGACTGCCGACGGCTGCTCATATCTTGCGGACAAGGGCGTTGTCCTTGTGGGCTTTGATTTTTTCAACGTTGACAGGCGGGGCGACAAATCCCGCTCCGCCCACATGGCGCTTCTGTCCAGGGGAGTGATCATTCTTGAAGGTCTTGTGCTGGATCCGGTCCAGCCGGGTATCTATGAGCTCTTCTGTCTTCCCCTTAAAGTGAAAGGCCTTGAAGGCGCTCCCTGCAGGGCTGTACTGAGGAGGATGGATTGAAATCACTGGTAAGCGGAGCGTCGGGGCTTTTGGGCCGGGAAATAGCCGACGCTTTTGAAGCGGCGGGATGCCAAACGGTACGCTTAATGGGGAGGAACTCGATAGACATAACCAACACCCCCGAAATTATCGGCTTTGTCGAAAAAGAAAAGCCCGATGTGATTATTCATTGTGCCGGCTTCCGCGATTTAGACGAAATAGAAAAAAACGAGGCCCAGGGGTTTGCCGTTAATACTTTTGGGACAAAAAACATGGCCCTGGCGGCGGCGCGGACAGGCAGTAAGCTCATATACATAAGCAGCGACGCGGTTTATGACGGTGAAAAAAAGACAGGGTATCATGAGTATGATCTTCCGAATCCGATCAATGTATACGGAAAGAGCAAATACATGGCCGAACAGGAAATTCGCGCCCTGTGTCAAAAATATTTTATCATAAGAACAGCCTGGCTTTTCGGTCTCAAAGGGCACCGCGAAAACAACGTTATCTATACTATAATTGACAAAATAAACGCCGGAGAGACCATACAGGCAAGCGGCGACCAGCTTTGCAGTCCCTCGTATACCCTCGATATTGCGCAGGCCCTGGTTGCCGTTGCGGCAACGGAGTATTATGGAACGTACCTTGTTTCAAACAAGGGGTCCGCCAGTCGTTACGAGGTAACCCGTACCATAGCGGAACTTCTGGGTCTTGACGGGCGAAAGGTAACGCAGGCAGACTCGGGAAAAATCCGTTTGGCCAAAAGGGCCAAGAACACGATTTTTGATTCCATTGCCTTCTCCCGGACTTTTGGCATTGATATGGCGTTCTGGAAGGACGCGTTGCAGCGCTGTATTGCGGCATACAAAAAGACGGGAGCGGAGAATTGACCGGACTGCCAAAAATACTTGTGGCGTCAAAAACCTGCCGGACGGTTATGGATGACGCCGCCGCGGGGGCCGTATTCCTGCAGCATGGCCTGGAAGGGGATTTTGGTTTTTTGGAAGAAAAACAGGAATCCCTCGGTATCTACGAGGGGATCATCGTCGGAACTGAACCAATAGGCGAAGCGGAACTGGAAAGCATGGCGCGGGTAAAGGTAATCCATAAATTTGGCGTTGGTACCGACAATATTGATCTTGCCCCGGCGCAAAAACGCGGTATCGCGGTGATAAGCCTGCCGGGGATAAACAGCGGGGCGGTGGCCGAAATGGCCTTTGGCCTTATGCTGGCTGCGGCGCGGCGCATTTGCGAAGGGGATCGCTGTGTCCGCGGGGGTTCCTGGGCCCGGATAAAAGGCAGGTCCCTTTCGGGAAAAACCCTGGGGATTATTGGAACCGGCGCCATAGGCAGAGCCCTTTGCGCGCTTGTCTCCGGATTCAACATGAATATCGTGGGCTTTGACCTTTGCGAAAATCAAAACTTTACGGCCATGGGAGGAAGGTATACCGGCCTTTCGGACCTGCTTAAAGAAGCCGATTTTATATCTATCCATGTCCCCTTGACCGAACAAACCCGCGGTTTAATAGGCCGGACAGAGCTCAGCCTGGTAAAAAACACGGCGATCATTGTCAATACTGCCAGAGGGGGCATTGTGGACGAAGGCGCTCTTTTGGAATTTCTTGTGAAAAACAGCGGCGCCGGCGCGGCTTTTGATGTTTTGGAAGACGAGAGCGGCAGAAATAATCCTTTCAGGGAACTTGATAACGTCATTGTTACTCCCCACATAGCGGCGTATGACTACGATACCCTCGCAAGGATGTTTGATGTCACTGTCAATAATCTTGGTACATTTTTTAGGGACGGCAATCATGCTTAGTGATTTTTTGAAGAAGGATTACATTACCGTAAGGGCCGAAGTATCCGACTGGCGCGGGGCTGTTGAAATTTCAGGCGAAAAACTCGTCAGTCACAGGGTTATTGAAGCGCGTTATATTCAGGGGATGATCAGTGCGGTGGAAAAGCTGGGGCCCTATATCGCAATAGCCCCCGGAATAGCCATAGCCCATGCGCGGCCCGAGGACGGCGTTATTAGTCACGGTATAGCGGTTACGACACTGACAAAAGCGGTCAATTTTGGGCATGAGGAAAATGATCCCATCCGGGTCATTGTCACCCTGGCGGCCTCTGATCATGATTCTCATATAGACGCCATGGGCGATCTTATGGACGTGCTTGAAAAACGCCTGGACGACATAACGGCGGCTGAAACACCTGACGCCGTGTATGCGGTATTTTTTCCGGAGTATAAGCATGGCTGAGTATAAATCCATTGAAACGGTAAAGAAAGAAATTCTGGATGCTTTATGTGCCGCCGGCGCGGACAGGAACAATGCGCTTCTTGTTGCCGAGTCGCTGGCCTTTGCCGACGCCAGGGGAACAAGGTCTCACGGCCTTAATATGCTTGATGCGTATCTGGAAAGAATCAGGCAGGGGGGGATAAACACCGGGGCAAAGACAAGCGTAGTTCGGGAAACCGGCAGTTCTGTTGTAATGGACTGCAACGGTGGATTTGGGCAGACCGGCGTACAGGACTTGATGGACAGACTGCTTGAGAAGGTTAAAAGCCAAAGCATAGTCTGCGGCTCGGTGAGGAATATAAACCACTGCGGCGCCCTGGCTTTCTATACGCGGCGCGCCGCGGTGAAAGGGTACGTCAGTCTTTTGTTTGCCAATGCGAATCCGACGGTGGCGCCCTTTGGTTCCATGGAAGCCGTACTGGGTACAAATCCCTTTTCCGTCGGTCTTCCTTTTGGCAACAGGCCCATAGTACTGGACATGGCGACCAGCGCGGTTGCGAAGGCAAAGATATACCAGGCGGCAAAGGAAGGGAAAAAGATCGATCCGTCCTGGGCCCTTGACGCCGGCGGCAGCCCCACCGATGATCCCGCAAAGGCGATCAATGGAGTCCTTACGGCAATGGCCGGGCCCAAGGGATACGGCATTGCCGTGGCTGTGGAGATACTTGCCGGCGTCCTTTCCGGCGGCGGCATTACCGGGGAAGTCAATTCGGTACACAAAAACCCCCAGGCGGGAATGAATTCCGGAGCCTTCGGCATACTGATTGATATCCATGCCTTTATGCCGGAGGAAGAGTATTCGACGCGCATTGCAAAGCTGATTGACGAAATAAAATCGGCGAAACCCCAGCCGGGCCAAAAAATTTATCTGCCCGGCGAAATAGAAGACAATAATTACGATGCCGCTTTAAAATCCGGCATTGAATATTGATTTTTTTCATTAAGGAGCAAGTACATGAAAGCAAAAGAATTTATCGGGATTATACCCCCGGCGCTGTCGTCTTTTGACAAGGATGGTAATATTTACGAAAAAGGCATACGTGAAAACATCCGTTTTATTCTTCCCTATGTAAACGGATTGTATCCCGTGGGGACCTATGGATGCGGGCCCTGCATGGGTCTTGATGAACGGAAAGAGGTCCTGGAAATCATTCTGAACGAAGTCAACGGCAGGGTCCCCGTGGTAGCCCATGTAGGTACCGCGGATACCAAAACAACCTGTGAACTGGCAAGACATGCCAAAAGCGCCGGAGCGGCGGGTGTCGGGGCCATTTCGCCCTATTATTCCCCCAACCTTTCCGAGGAAGCAATGTATCGCCATTTTGCCGCTCTGGTTGATGCGGTAAACGAGACCGAGTTTCCGGTGTTTGTCTACAACAACAGCCACCTTTCACAGAATTCAATAACGCCAAGGGTACTGCGCCGCCTTGCGGAACATGGACTGCGGGGCTGCAAAGACAGTTCCTTTGACATCGTCAATTACTATCTCTTTCATGAGGTTATCAAGGATTATCCTGATTTTAACCTGATCATCGGTACAGAGGCGATTTTCATGGCAGCCTTTGACGCCGGCGCAACCGGCTGCGTCTGCGGCATGGCAAATATTTTCCCCGAAATTCTTAAAAACCTGCGGGACGCGTATCTTGCCGGCGACCGGGCAAAGGCAATGGAACTTCAGTACAAGATACTTGAAGTACGCGCCATCACCAAAGCCGGACCGACGGTGCCTATTATGCACGCTATACTTTCCATGAGAGGCGTTGATTCGGGTTTGCCCAGAAGTCCCTACATAGAGATAGCCGATGAACTGAAATCGTCCGTACGGGCGAGCCTTGAAAAAATACGGCTCCTGTAGGACCGGAAGTTCCTGTAGTAATGGCTTTCCCCGGAATTTATCGGACAGGATGAGGAACGAATGGCTTCGCTGACCCCAAGATGTTATTTAATCGCAGTCCTTTTGGCCGGCGCGGGGAAACCCCTGACGATTTCAAACCTGGCGGACAGAATGCATGTAAGCGCCCGTACCATACGGTACGATCTTGAGCTCCTGGACTGCTGGTTCAGGGATAAAAAGGTTCCGCTTATAAAGAAAAGCAATGTGGGTATTTATCTTGACAGGACGGTTTCCGATTTTGCGCTGCTGCGCGAATATTTCAGGCATCCGGCAATGGAACAACAGGTGTATTCGGCCGACGAGCGAAAATTTATCATGTCAATCAAAATCCTCGAGGAAAACCATGTATACACCATTTCTGAACTTGCCGCCTTTGCCAATGTCAGTAAATCCACTTCGGCCAAGGATCTTAAAGACGTTGAAACACAGCTCGGCGATTACCATATAAAGCTTGTTAAAAAGCCGAATTTCGGCATAGAGGCCAAAGGCGCCGAAATAGATATACGCCGGGCCCTTGCGGATCAGCTTTTAAAAAAGTATCAGCGAATTTCGCTGCTGCAAATTCTCTACGGGCAGGAACTTACCGGACACGGCGATGATCGTTACGCAAACCGGATAAATGATTTTTGGGATGCCATACCGGTTGACCGTATACGTTCGTTTCTAAAGAACATACAAAAGACGCTTCGCGTGGTTTTTACCGACGAACATGAAGCCGAACTTTTTGTGTTTTTAAGCGTTGGTACAAAACGGTTCAGGGCCGGCAGTATTGTCAGCATGGACAGCGAGCAGCTTAAAAAAATCAAGGGTTATGAGGAATACAGGATAGTCCAGACCATGACCGGCGAACTCTTTGACAACCCGAATCAAAATTCCGCGGGCGACGAGGATGCCTATGTGACCATGCACATTCTCGGCACGGGTATCAGCCGTCTTGAAAGCGGTACCGGAAAATTCCACGAAGGGCTGAAGAAGGCCCACTCGGCAATAAAAAAATTCATAAACGCCGTTGAGACAGAAATAGGCGTCGATATTCGGTCGGACAAGGAGCTTCTGGACGATCTCCTGCTTGAAATAAAACCCCTGGTCATACGGGCCCAATTTGACATAAAAACGGAAAACGACAAAGAGCTGTTTATGGACCATTATCCTTCTGAATACTATGCGGTAATCAATTCGGCGCATATACTTGAACAGCACTTCTCGGTAAAAATCAATAACGCCCTCCTGACCAATGTGGCTGTCCACATTGCCGCCGCGGTAGAGCGAAAAATTCAGAGCAGGCTGGAAAGGCAGTTTTACGCGGTGGTTGTCTGCGGCGCCGGCATTGGTACGGCAAAACTGCTCTCTTCCAGAATAACCAGCGTGTTTCCAAAAATAAAAATCGCCGCCCAGATGTCCCTTGGTGAATACAAGGATTTTGACGGCAGTGATATAGATTTTGTTTTTACTACTGTCCCGCTGCAGGGCAGGGAAGGCGATGTCATTATAGAAGTGGCCCCCCTGCTGAGCCAGGAAGACATACGGAAAATTCAGGAACATGTGTATAAAATTCCCAAAAAAGAAAATGAAGAAAGAGGGCAGATGCAGAAGGCCCTGAAAATAATCGAACGGTACTGTACGGTGAATGACAGAAAAGGGCTTGTTTCCGATTTTGAAAAGTTCCTCTTTATGAAACCGGAAATGGACCAGCCCCTTGAACTTGCCGGGCCGTCCCTTGGCGCCCTGGTAAACGGCAGGATGGCTGCTGTTAACGTAAAGGCATCCAACTATGCCGATGCGATAAATTATGGCGGTAAACTGCTTTTGGACAGCAAAAGCATTGATCGGCGGTACATAGAAGAAATGCAGGAAGCCGCCCGGACCTTTAAGGGAAATATTGTCATAGCTCCGCATATCGCGATGCCCCATGCCCGGCCCCAGGGCTATGTCAACAGGGTATGCATGAGCATTGTGCATTTGAAAAACCCGGTATGCTTTGGCCGCAAGGAATATGATCCGGTAAAACTTGTTTTTTGTCTCGGTACAGTCGATGACTGCTCGCATTACCGGGCCCTTAACGATCTCCTTGCCCTGCTTGAAGATAAAGCTGCCCTTAACCGCGTTCTCAATGCCGAGAACGTTGAAGACATACTGCTGGCTGTAAGGCGTATTACATACCGGCAACGGAGGTTTTGACGTTATGGAGAAACAGAATTTGCTTATTGTCAATCCCACAGGACTGCATGCCAGACCGGCCACGCAGCTGGTGGCGCTTTCCAGGAAATATCAGGCCGATATAACCATTGAATGTGAAGGGATAAAAGTCAATCCAAAAAACATTTTTAGCGTTCTCAAGGGGAAGATGAAACAGGGAAAGACAATTTCTGTCGACGCCGACGGACCCGATGCCCAGGAAGCGGTGAGCGCTATTTGTTCTTTTATACACGCCCTGGAGGAATAGCATGCGGATACGGGGGACAAGTGTCTGTGCCGGTATGGGACTGGCAAAAGCCCTGATAGTGGAACAGCCTGTTGAAGTAGACCTTGACGAAAGGGAAACCCTGACAATCAGCGAGTGCAGGCAGAAACTTTCCTCTCATCTTGCTCTTCTTGGAGAAGAAATGACCTCCCTTTCCGCCCGGCTCCTTGAAAAGGGAAGTCACGACGAATCCGAGATGCTCATGATGCACCTGGCAATGCTTCAGGACGATGATTTTCAGGACAGCATTTGTTCCCATATTGAAAAGGGCTATTCCCTGGCGGCCTCAATCATGCGGGGGGCAAAGGAGATGGGACAACTCCTTATTGATTCAGGGGATGCCTATATGGCCGAACGCGCCGGCGATGCTGAAGACATCGCCTTTAGGCTCATCTGCCATATCAAGGCCGTTCCCTTTCCGAGCCTGTCCTGCCTCAAGGAGCCGGTCATTGTTGCCGCCGATGACATTGCGGCCTCGCTGCTCATGGGTGCCGATTACGGGCATATCCACGGTATCGTATTGTCCAAAGGATCAAAGACAGCCCATATTTCCATTTTGGCGGCAAGTCTTGAAATTCCGATGCTTATCAACTGCGGCGATTTAAGCGTTCTGTATGACCAGGCCCGCGAACATCCCGACGAATGTATCTTCCTTAATGCGGTGGACAGCTGTCTAAGCTGCCGTATGTCGGACGAAGAAAAGGAAGCCGCGGTCAAAACAAAGATCGCATATGAAGCCGAACGGGCCGCGCTTGAAAAATACAGGACCGTTGAAGCAAAGACAAAAGACGGGCGGCGCATATACATCAACGGCAATATTGTGGAAACCCAGGTAATTTCAAACATACTTAAATACGGCGGCGATGGCGTCGGACTTTTTAGAACCGAATTTATGTTTATGAATAGAAAGACCCTGCCCTCGGAAGATGAACAATATGCCGTATACCACGCGGCGGCAAAAAAATTAAACGGCAAACCCCTGGTCATACGAACCATGGATATAGGCGCCGATAAACCTGTTGAGGCTCTGCATCTTGATCATGAGGAGAATCCATTCCTCGGATACAGGGCCATACGGATATGCCTTGGCAATCAGGAACTTTTTAAGACCCAGCTCCGGGCCATACTGCGGGCCAGCGTTTTTGGCAATGTGCGTATCTTGGTCCCCATGATTTCGTCCATGCATGAACTCGATCAGACTATTGAGGTATTGGAATCGGTCAAAACCGATCTTAACCGTGAAGGAATGGCTTATGACAAAAATATTCCCCTGGGAATTATGATAGAAATCCCCTCCACGGCAATACTGGCCGGCGATTTTATCCGCAAGGCCGATTTTTTCAGCATAGGCAGCAATGATCTAACCCAGTATACCCTGGCCGTTGATCGAATGAACGAAAAAGTACAGTACCTTTACAATTCCCTTGACCCTGCCGTACTCCATTTGATTAGGAATACCATTGACGCCTGCGCCGGAGCGGGAAAATACTGCAGCCTCTGCGGTGAGATGGCCGCGGAAGCCGGATCGTTGCCGATACTTATCGGCATGGGACTTGTCAATATCAGCGTTAATCCCGCTTCCATTCTGCCGCTTAAAAGGCTGATAGAAAGCCTGAATTATGAAGAACTCAGGAAATCGGAAGCTCTACCGTTTGCGTAAAACGGTTCCAACAATTTCCGCAAACCCTTCCCCGCCTTCCCGCGACGACACATAGGCCGGCAGGGTTTTTATACAGGAACGGTAACGGTTAACATTGGCCACTCCGCAGGCCAGGGGAAAGTGGGCGAACATCGGCTCGTCGTTGGGCGAGTCGCCGGCAAACAACACCTGGAACAGGGCGGAGGATATTTCCGGGAAAGTCCCCGGTTCACCGCGCGGCAAACCCGGATCGCCGCGGCCTTTCCATCCGAAACGTTTTTGTAAAAACCTCTCGGCCATGGAAAGCTTGTCGTATGCGCCCATCCAGACATTAACGTGTATTGAGGAAATTTTCGCCATCGCGCCTTCTCCGGCGGCAATGGCCCGGACTTTTTCCGCCGCTTCCAGGGGCAGGACGGGTTCTTCCTCGGCGAAGTCCAGGGCGATGTCGAACATACGGGCAAATTGATCCTTGGCGAGCCTTAGCCCCGGAACCCCGGCAAGGGCTTTTTCCTTTACCCGGACAAGAACGGGATGGTCGTTGCGGATCGCGTCAGGGTGAAATTCCTGTTTAAGAACGGGCTTTTTGTCCGCCGGCTTTGTCGTTTGCCCTTCCGTCGGCTTTGTCGCCGGCTCTGCCGAAGGTTCTTCCCAAAAAACCAGCGCGCCGTTTTCCCCCACGACGCCGTCCACAGGCCATTCCCGCGCAATCAGATCGCACCAGCCCGCCGGACGCCCGGTAACGGGGATCACCTTGAGTCCCGCTTCATGAAGGCGCCACAGCGCCGCATAAGAAACCGCGGGGAGTTTTCCCGCGGTGGTAAGGGTGTCGTCTATGTCCATAAGGACATAGCGGATGGCGGAAGCTTCGGCGGCGCTCATTTCGGAAATCGGTTTCATACTAAAAACTAAAAACGGTAAATTGATTTGGTATCGTAGGTATCGATCAAAACGATTTTATTTTTGCCGCCGTTGATTTTCATTTCACTGATTTTGTCAACCGGCGTGTGACCTACGATCTGGTTGTAACCGGCCAGCGGATCCTTGCTGAGGGAACGAGGCCTAACCCATATCGGGCTTTGGGTAACATCGTCGCCGTATATGTTTCTTCCGTTAAAAACAAGGATCATCCGGTCTTTCAGGAACGCCTCGTTTATTTCCAGCGGGTCGTGAAGCCCGAGGGACGCGAGAAAGTGATTTGTGACACCGGCGTGGGAGATAAGGTAGTCGCCGTCAAGCCGGACAATTTTAAGCAGATCGATGTTCCGCTCAAGAGCTTCGCTTATTTCGCCGCTGTGCCGCGCCTGAAAGCCCGAATACTGTTCATCGCCTACGCCCTTTAAGTAATGGTAATCGTGATTGCCCAGGCAGAGCCGCATCCGATCGTCCGTTCTTGCCGCGGCGCAGATCTCAATAAAATTTTTGTGCTGCTGCTGAAAGCCGACCGACGGATCGTGGCTGTCAAAATAATCTCCGGTAAAATAAAAGGCCGTACAATCTTCGTCGAGGTAATGTTTCCAGAAAGGCCGTCCGTGAACGTCGCCGATTGCAAGGCGGCGCGGGGAAGGGTTTGACATAAAGATAACGATACACCTAAAGAATCTGTTCGTCCACAGGCCGGCCGCCGGGCACCATCGGGAGTACCATCTCGTTTTTGTCGATAACGGCCTCGACAAGCGCGGAACGGCCTTTGGCAAGATGAAGCGCGGCCCGATCCAGGGCGGCACTGAATTCTTCCGGCGTTTTCGCGCGGAAACCGCCGATTCCGTATGCGGCGGCAAGGGCCGGGAAATCCGGCGTTTGTCCAAGTTCCGTTTCCGAAAAAGCGCCGCCGCAGAAAAGCTTTTGCAACTGGCGAACCATCCCCAGGACGCCGTTGTTTATCAGCACAATCAAAACAGGAATCCCGTAACGGCTTATTGTCGAAAGTTCACAGCTGTTCATCCTGAAAGAACCGTCCCCGGTAAAAAGAACCACAGGCCGCCCCGGATTGGCAAGTTTCGCCCCGGCGGCCGCTCCCAGGCCAAAGCCCATCGCGCCAAGTCCGCCGGACGTGATAAAAGACCGGGGTTTCGCGACAGGGTAGTACCGGGCCGCCCACATCTGGTGCTGCCCCACGTCGGTAACCACAATGGCGCCGGAACCTGTTCTGGCGGCGGTTTCCTCAATGATAAAGCGCGGATGAAAGCCCCTGTCCCTTTTTGCCGAATGACGCGCGTCGCTTTCCTTGAGTTTTTCAATTTCGCCGTTCCACAGGGCCGTTGGGGATAGGGGGAGTTCCTTGAGGATCGCGCCGAGGATCTTTTTCAGATCCCCTGTGACATAAAAATCGGAGGGAATATTTTTGTTCACCTCCGCGGGATCGATATCAAGGTGAAGTATCTTCGCGTTCCGGGCAAAATGATCCGCCCTGCTTGTTACCCTGTCGGAAAAACGCGCCCCGGCGGCCACAACAAGGTCGGCTTTCTGGACGGCCTTGTTTGACGCGACCGTCCCGTGCATGCCGATAAGCCCCGTACAGAGCCGGTAATCCCGGGGAACGGCCCCGATGCCCATAAGGCTCATGGCCACCGGGGCGTCAAGCCTGCCTGCCAGCTCTTCAAGTTCGGCGGAAGCGCCGGAAATATTGACCCCGCCGCCGGCATAGATCATCGGCCGCCTGGCGGAGACGATCATCTCTACGGCCCTGCCGATGTCGGCGGCGCTAAAGGTCAGCCGTTCGCTCCGCGCGCTAAGCCTCTGCGCCCGCGCGCCCAAAGCGACGCCGTCTTCCCACGCGGCAAGGACGGCGGGTTTCCATTCCGTTTCCGCGGCGCAAATATCCGAGGGTATGTCGATAAGCACAGGCCCCGGCCTGCCGCTTCTGGCGACGATAAAGGCTTCCCGCACAACCTCGGCAAGTTCCCTGACATCCTTGACGATCCAGTTGTGTTTGACGATAGGCATTGTAACGCCCGCGATGTCCACTTCCTGAAAACTGTCTTTTCCCAAAAGATGAAGCGGCACGTTTCCCGTAATTGCCACCACCGGCGAAGAATCCATGTAGGCGGCGGCAATTCCCGTGACAAGGTTTGTCGCCCCCGGCCCGGATGTGGCGATACATACGCCGGTTCTGCCGCTGGAACGGGCATAACCGTCCGCCGCGTGGGCCGCGTGCTGTTCATGGCTCACCAGGATATGCCGTATCCTGTTCCGGTGTTTGTACAGTTCATCGTAGATCTGCAGTACCTGTCCGCCGGGTATGCCGAACACGGTATCCACGCCTTCTTCAACAAGGGCTTCAATTAAAATTCGGGCGCCTGAGTATTTCATGTACGATATTTTACTCTAAACCATTTCCGGCGCCGCCGCAATCGTGCGCTGCCCGGTTACTTTTGCTGGTAAACCGGCTTTCCGTCAACCCAGGTTTGATAGATTAGGGTGTACTGGGCATTGTCGCCGATCATGCAGTGGATAACCCTGTGACGCAGTTTTTGCGGATTGTCGAGTTTTTCCACCGCCCGGAGCACCCGTTCCAGCATGGCGTCCCCGATGGCGTGAAAGGCAATCTGCCGTCCGGCCCGGTGGGCCATGGCCGCCAGTTCATCACGCAACAATCTCTTGACCCCGCAAGCCATGTATATTATTCGGATCTTAAAAACTCTCCGACGCTTTCCAAAAAACGCATCGCTGAAATAAAATCCTTTCAGAACGAGAATTTTTCGGATAACCCTGAATGGTCTGCGGAAGACTGGAAAAAAGCGCGTCCGGCATATACTAAAATCCCCAAGGCCGATATTCATACCAAAATAGACGCGGATATTTTAGAGTGGCTTAAAACCGATGGTAAGGGATACCAGTCCCGGCTTAACGCCGCCTTACG
>JAIROT010000075.1 GCA_031257385.1 Treponema sp. | reverse complement strand
AAGAATTTCCCGCATCTGGGCAAACAGATAGGTCCCCCGGGGAAGCTGAAACCAATCCGCCTCCGCCGGAACCGGGGGCGCCGCCTTCCCTTTAAATAGCAGGGAACCCAGATAGGGGGTCCCGGGCTCAAAACACCGGTATTGGGCAGGGTTAAGCTCGAAACAGAAAAGAACCTCCCCAAACGCCGGGTTATAGTCAAAGGGATCCGGTTCCCCATGGGGCGTATAAAAGAGCGGATTCCGCAGTTCCATAGTAAGGATGGGAAAAAAAGCCATGGATCTTATTATATGAAAAAACACTGCATGAGGGAACGAGGCCGCTCCAAAACCAACCGGGGTTTGAAACAGCCTCAATATGCTGGAAATTAAGACTTACGATAAGTCTAAACGGTTCACCGTAGCCGCCGCACTATGAAGGGCGTCTGTACCATAGGCCGTTGGAATAACACCCACCGCAATCAGAGAGCAGTTGTACCATGTCATTTTTTCGCTGCCCTTTTTTCGTGTTGTTAAGCTCCCGGACAACATACTCCGCATATCCGTACAGGGCCGATGAGTCCTGAGGGAAGTGAATCCCGGGCGAAGTATATACCGGTGACATAGTAACTGCCCAGCCTCCTCATGGTGTATTTTTTCATCAACATTTTATCTTTGGCGACAAATTCGTTAGCCCCGGTGTTTGTTACCCTGATGTTGAGCATGTTTTCATCCTTGAGTGTTTCAACTTCCACGGCGTAAACATGGGGCGGCATACAGCGGACGCCGACACTTGCGCCGTTGATAAAAACCTCGGATACATATTTAACTTCCCCGAGATCGATATATACCGTGCCGTGTTCAAAGGGCTTGGCAAATTGAGCGGTGTATTCGGCGCTGCCCGAGAAGTCGTCTCCGGCGGCGGCGCGCCAGTCGCCGATCTCAACAGGCTTCGGCTCTTCTTTTACAGCTTCCAGGCTGTAATGATTTTTACCGATTGTAAAACGTTTGGTCCGCCTGAAATTAAAACGGTTAATTTCCGAGAAAGTTTTTAGACTTACAGCCCCGGCGCGCCGGTCCGGCAGCGCGGGGAGTTCTTCGCCGGTGAAAATAAATATCCTCCCTTCGCCGCCTGAAAGATCGACCGGTATCCCGGCTTTACCTTTTCGTTTTTTGCAATTTACCTTTACAAGGTTTCCGCTCAGCAGATCCGCTTCGTAAGCCGGGAGTTTCTCGTTAAACCCGATGGACAGCGAGATTTTTTCGGTTGATTCATTGAACACAAGATAGATACTTCCCTTGTCCTTGTAGCCGCGTTTGAGTATGCGTATGGCTTCGCAGAATGGGGAAACTTCAGCGACCGGAAGTACATTCTCTTTGAGCGCTTCCGTATCAATGTTTTGGGCGCCGGCTATAGTTAAAGAGGGTATCCGTTCCCCGGGCAGTTTTCCGGTAATGTATACCTTACCACCGCCGGCGATAAAAATTTTTAGTTTTTCTTTAACAGCCGCGGTCATGTGGCGGTTCACGGGTATATAGACCGTCTTGTAAGCTGCAAGCCCCATGCGGAGTTCGCCGCGTTCAAGCACGCTCTTATCAGCGGCCAAAATGACATCGTCGTCGATAATATCAAAGTAACACTGGAGTTTTTCAAGCCTAAAGGCCGTTTCTTCATAGATGTTAACAATATCGGAGGAGACAGATTCATCGGCCCAGATGTCGCGTATGGGCATATAGAGGGCAGTATCCACGGCAATGGGACCCAGGGACATGATATAGCAGGCCCGGGCTATGTACTCGTTATAAACGCTCAAGTCCCAGCATTGGGGCAGTTCTTTCGCGTAGTTCGGCGGTTCAGCTCCCATGAAGTGATCCTTGGAGGAAGAGAAGGCGCAGATGTGACTGACGATGCTGATCCCCCGAACCATCTGGAAGAAGGTAACAAAACGGTGCTCTTCAAAGGTAAAGCCCATACCGTATACGCCGCCCGATTCGGTGAAGGAAAAACGGCTGCCTGTCTGATTGGCGGCGCTGGAAGCGTACCGCGGGAAGAAATGATTTCTGCCAACCTGATAATCGTTGCTGAGTATCCTTACATTTTTTTCTTTGCCCGGGAAGATCTGCCGCCATATTGCGTCGATTCCCGGTACATCCATGGCCCGTAAATTACGAAGAAGGTGCAGATAGCCATCCTGCAGACAGCCTCTGGTCCTGTCTTCTCCTCCTATGTGGCCGATAAGGAGCAGATTGTTCTCGTTGCACCACTTCTTCTGGCGCAGAAAATAATTCCTGGCAAACAATTCGCTGCTCAGATCATAGTAATCAATGCGGGCCTGAATGCCCTTCTCGCCCTGCATGACCGATTCCATAATCGCCGGGAGATAGTCGCGCAGCTCATAGCCAAAACGCTTCCGGAAGGCTTCCTCAAAGCCGGCAGTCCAGGGCCGTGATGTTACGCCCGGCTCGTCGATAAATACCAACTGTATGCCTTTCCCGAAAAGATGGCCCAGGTGTTTTTTATATTTTTCGAAGCACACCTTGATAAGAGTCTCCGTCGAACGGCTGTCAATGAGATTCGGGTAAGGCGTCGAATAGTTTTTCTGCTTTTCCGCGTAATACTCTATGACCGCCGTATCCTCTTTGGCCGTGAAAGAACCGGAGACCCTCTTGTCATCCCAAGTAAAAGAAGCCAGGACGTCTTTGGGAACCTTGTAACTTTTACCCGCCTTTACGAGGAGACTCCTGTTCATTATACCTTGGAGTTCCAGATCGGGGTTTGCCTTTACCACAAGGCCGTGGGCGCTTCCCGAAGGCCAGCCGGGCTCATCGTAAAGCCAGAAAACCAAGCCCTTTTCAATGGCATATTCAGCGGCGTACCGGTAGAGTTCATAGTACTCGCCGGTATTAAATTCAGGGGACAGGGAGGTGGGCATACTGACAGGGCGAAATGTGGCCGGTTCCGCTACAATATACACACCCCTGATGCCGTATTCCGGAAAGGAATCGATCTGTTTCCTGATGCCTTCCCTGGTTATCTTGCTGTTCCAGGCCCAGAGGAATACCGGGTGCCAGATTGTTTCGGGGGTTTTAAGCCGGGCCGCGTCAAAAGTCTCGCTGGGCGTCATATAAAGCCTCTTTGTCATCCTTTTATCGCGCCTATGGTGGCGCCTTTTACAAAGTGTTTTTGCATAAAGGGGTAGACAATCATGACAGGCAGTACCGCAATTACTATGGTAGCGCCTTTAACGTTCTCAGGGATAATTTTTGCGTTGCCTCCCATAACCCGGGATGCCGCATTTGCGGTTTTATTCAGAGGATCCTGAAAAGCGTTCAGGACATAGTAAAGTTTTACCTGCAGTGTCATTTTATTTAAATCCTGAATGTAGAGGAGGCCGTCAAAAAAGGTGTTCCAGTATCCTACTGAAAGAAACACGGTCACTGTCGCGATGATCGCCGTTGAAATAGGGAGGAAAACCCTGAAGAAAATACCGAAATTTGAACAGCCGTCTAGTTTGGCCGCTTCTTCAAGTTCAACCGGAAGGCTGCGGAAAAAAGTGATCATGATGATTAACAGAAAAGTACTTACCGCTCCGGGCAGAATGAGGGACCACACGGAATTAAAGAGATGAAGATCCCGGACTACGAGATAAGTGGGAATCATCCCGCCCGAGAAATACATGGTGAACACAATGAGACGCATGATAATCCCTGCGCCTTTGAGCTGCCTGCGGCTGAGCGGGTAAGCCGCCAGGGCGGTGATTATCAGACTGGTAAGGGTACCGAGTGCCGTAAGTTCCACGGTAAAAAGGACGGATCTTATAATCGAAGCGTCTTTAAATGTATACTCATAGGCCGAAAGGGTAAAATCTACCGGGAGGAAGAAGACCTTACCGGTAACAATGGCCTGGGCGCTGGAAAGGGAAGTGGAAATTACAAAAAACACGGGATACAGAAAGGTGAGGCTCAGCAGGAAAAGGAAGGTATAGTTACAGGCATCAAAGATACGGGAGGCGGCGCTTTCGTTTTTCATAGAGCGGCCTTACTTACTTTTTTAGCGAAGATTCCGTCTTCGCCCAGGGCTTTCGCGGCGTAATCGGCCCCGATTATCAAGGCGAAATTGATAACCGACTGGAAAAGACCCACTGCGGTAGAAAAGCTGTAGCGGGCGTTTTTAATGCCCAGGTTGTATACATAGACGCTCAGAACCGAACCGATATCATTGACCATGGTATTGCTAAGCATGAAGGGCTTTTCAAGACCGATAGAGATCATGCTGCCTATGTCCAGGATGAGCAGAATAATGATGGTACTTTTAATGCCCGGCAGGGTGATGTGGATCATGCTTTTCCAGCGTCCGGCGCCGTCTATGGCCGCCGCCTCGTAGAGTTCAGGATCGATGGCGGAGAGAGCGGACAAATAGAGGATGGCTGACCATCCTACATTTTTCCATATATCAGAAACAATGAAAATGAACAGCCACCACCCCTTGTTAGTCAAAAAGACGATCTGTTCTTCACCAAGAAAGGAACGAATTATATTGAAGATGCCCGTATTCTTGGCAGTCAGGGTAACGATGATACCGTAAATAATGACCCAGGAAAAGAAGTAGGGCATGTAGGAAATGGTCTGGACAACCCGTTTGTACGCCGGCCGGTTAATCTCGTTCAGGAGCAAGGCGAAGATGATGGGCATGGGAAAGCCGACGACAAGGGAAAGAATATTGAGCCAGAGGGTATTGCGGAAGGCCCTCCAAAAGAGGGGGGCGCTGAAAATCTCTTTAAAAGTTTCCAGCCCTATCCAGGGGCTTTTTAAAATTCCAAGGTTGAATTTAAAATCTTTAAAGGCCAGGGTGACACCGTAGATTGGCACATATCGAAAAATAATATAGAAGGCTATGGCCGGCAGCAACATGAGGTAGAAATCGTAATTTTCCCGCCAGTAGTGAAGCTGCTGCCGCCTCTTTACCGTATCCGTAAATGCCATCCTTTCAGTCCGGGTAATTCGGTAAAAGTGAATTACCCGGGCTCAGACGCTATTTGGTTCTGTATATATCCAAGGCTTCGGCGGCAACCTGATCGCCGCCCATTTCGCGATAGGTTTTTACCACCGCGTCAAAACGGGCGTCAAAACCGGAAGCAGGACCATAGATGAGTTTGGGATACTCTTCCTCCCAGTATTCCTCAAGAGCCGGATTCAGTTTATCTCCTATGGGAGTGAGGCCGGGGATGCTGGGCTTATAATACTTGTACTCCGAGCTGAGCCGGGCTTCCTTGAGGAGCTGATCCTTAAACATGGGATCAAAGCCAACAATACTGTTTAAGATAGTGACATTCCTGTCAGAACTGAAATACACGGAAGGTACTCCCAAAGAGTTGTACTGGGCATTGACAAAGCCTACCTTTGAGTCGAAAGCGGCCTGGTCTATAGGAGTTACCACGCCATCCTTCAATATATAATCTACCCCTTCAATACCATTGGTAGAGACATCTCTGCAGGCCGGCGTGGCCATCCAGTTCAGAACTTTGACGGCGATTTCAAGGTTTTTCTCGGAACTGGGGATGAACCAGTAGTACTCGTAGGTTGGATTCTTTTCAGGGGAAAACCCCGCCCAGGGGGCGTTTGATTGCTTGAAGGTATCTATGCTGGAGATAACAGCAGCGGGAGTATTCTGCTTCAGGGTTTTATAGAGATCTCCATATCCCGGATAGTAAGGATGGTGGCCGCTCCAGCAATAAGCGAAAATTTCACCCCTGACTATCTTCTGTTTAAAAAGGTTGCCGTCATCCACAAGAAATTCATCGGACATGAGCCCCTCGTTGTAGAGTTTGTTCAGCCAACGGAAGCAGTCTTTGGTTTCAGGCCACATCGGAAGGGGTGTGAGGAAGCGTTCCAAGGCGGGGGGCGTCTTTACAAAACCGGGAAGAACCTCGGATTCCCAATATCCTGTCCCGCCCTCCAGGGCAAAGGGAACCAGGGCGCTGCCGGCTTTACCGGGATCTTTCGCTTTGATGGCTTTGAGAACCTCGTAAAATTCATCCGCCGTAGAAGGGGCGGACATGCCAACGGCGTTAAGCCAGTCCGTTCGAATATAGGTTGTTTTGGGATCAATCCAGTTATTCAGATAAGCAAGGTAGTACAGTTTTCCGCCGATTTTAAAATCGTCCAGGCCGCCGGGAGAATTATTGTAAAAATTCTTGATATCCGTTCCATATTCATCTACCAGGGTGGAAATATCGGCTATACCGCCGCCGTTAATGTACGTCTTGATAAGGTTAAGATCGTAGGTATAAGAGAAGGTTGGAGCGTTTCCCGCGGCCAGCATCGTGGATATGAGCTCTTCTTCCTGACCCCGGGGTATGATAACATATTTAATCTTCGCCCCCAGAGGCGCTACCTGTTCATCCACATACCTGGTCCACCAGTTGTCGGTCAGGGTGCCCTGTTCCGGAGGGATAATTTCGCGGTTCCATACCAGCCAGGTAAGCTCAACGAGTTCATCCGAATCCGGGGCCGATCCCTGTTTACAGCCCGAAACGAAGGCAAGAATGGCCGCAATAAGTAGCATACCCATCACTAAAGCAGTTTTCTTCATGTTATTCTCCTAGCAGATTGTTGCGCTTCGCGCATAAAATCCCAAAAATCGCCTGCAAGGCGATTTTTTACCTTGCAAACTACCCAAGGAGCCCCGATAATCGGAATTTTTGGGCCATTGGCGGCACAAAAATCCACAAGTGCCTCGTTCTCCAAAAAAATAAACAGGCCCAAGTCTGTTTGACACAGTCAGCGTTACGAAATTTTAAATATTTTCTCATTGACAAAGCGATAAAAAAATGGAGAAAGCAGTTGACATGATAGACAAAACGGTTATATTTTACATGAGTGATAAAACAATGGAAAAAGCGCCTTTTTCCCTGTATCTTACCAACAGTGAAGAAGATAAAAAGACAGGTATGGTCTGTACCGACACGGGATACGAGGAAGTAAGACCCGGAGACGCATACCCGCAGGATAGCAACGCTCATCCGGACCTTTTCAAACTCACTCCCAAGGGCCGCGTTTTGCCGGAATTTCAGATTATTTACATCAGCCAAGGGAGCGGTATCTTAAGAATAGAAAGAAAAGCCGGCCAAGTAAAACCCGGTTCGGTAATCTTCGTTTTGCCGGGGCAGAGACATTTTTACGAACCCAGCCCTGAAACCGGGTGGACTGAATACTGGGTAGGGTTCAACGGTTCCTTTTTCACGAGTCTCATGCAAAAGGGTATCATCAATAAAAATCACTGTTACCTGGAAATCGGCCTTCACGATTACATTATTGAAATGTTTGAGAGCATCTTCGATGAAGTCAGCGCCCAGCGTCCTCTTTATCAGATAAAAACCTGCTCCCTGATAATGGGCCTCGTCGCGGAATTACTGGTCTACGAACGGCGTAAGGATCAAGGTGACCGGTATCAAAAGATAACGGAAAAGGCGAAATACCTCATGGAAAGCAATATCTATGGCGCCATAGATATTGCCGGTATTTCCCGGCAACTGAATCTCAGCGAGTCGCGTTTCAATACGATCTTCAGAAACTATACGGCCATAACCCCCTATCAGTATTTTATCCATCTCAAGATAAACCGGGCCAAGAAGATGCTTGAAGACAGTGATATACTGATAAAGGAAGTGGCCGACAACCTTGGTTTTGAGGATCAGTATTACTTTTCCCGGCTTTTTAAACAAAAAACCGGCATCGCCCCTTCAGAATGGAAAGATCGGCGGCGTGGACTTCATACTTAAGGGAACCTCTGGAAACTCCGGCTTCTTTCCTCATCTGTTCTATCGTGGGTATCCGCAGTGACAGTCCGTGGTTGTTTATTCGGGAGTCTGGTTTAATACCCCGTCGAACCTGCGGTTCGCGCTCTGCTCCGGGGAGGCTCATCATATTCAGTTCTATTCTATCTCCGCCATATTCAGCCGGCTCCCGTGTTTATGTCAGATTACGGTATACGGCAGACCCCCGAAATTCTCAACGCGGTAATCAATAACCTTGCCGTCTTTCCACTCCATGTCAAGCGAATAGGCGCCCCGCAGGCGCAGGCCCCTGATCTTTCCGAAGGCCATGCACGAAGGCAGCGCCGGCAGCAGGCGGATCTCGAAAGAACCGATTCTGCCCTCAGCGTCCGGCACGGGCGACGATTGGGCAAGGGCCTCCATCATCAGGGCGGGAAGTCCTCCGGAAATATCGGTATTGAAGATACCGGGACCCGCGTCGTGGGAGGAGGCGAAGGTGGGGTAGTAGTTAAGCTGGGCCATCTGCCCCAAAAGGGCGCCGACCATAGCGCCGTCCCCCAGGTGGGCCGCGGTCATGCCGCACTGGATAAGGCCAAAGGCCATGGTCCCCCTGCTTTGGATACGCCGTTCCATACGGATTTCATAGGCCTTGCGGGCAGCGGCCATAAGGGTCGTGTCGTTTTTGAAATCCTGGGGAATGTCGTGGTAGAGCATGTAGAGGTGGGAACTGTGGCGGTGATCCTGGTTTTCCTCCAGGGTTTCATCGGCCCATTCCTTAAGGGCCCCGTCTTTACCGACAAGATACGGCGGCATCTTTGCCAGAAACTTTTCCCACAGGGCGACGTTTTCATGTTCGATACCAAGGGTACGGCAGCCTGAAATGAGGTTAGAGAACAGTTCCTTCGCACAGGCAATATCCATCGTGGCGTTGACACAGGCAGGCGAATCCGAATTGGCCGGGGTGTTTTCAGGACTGTAAGAGGGGCTAAAGAGCCAGCGCCCCCCCTCGTCCTCGACAAGGTAGTCTTCGTAGAAAAGGGCCGCCTCTTTCATGAAGGGAAGGGCGCGGTTCCTGAAGAATTCGTGATCCCAAGTGTAGAGCCAATAATCGTAGTAAAAATGGGCGAACCAGGCCGCCGCCGCGGTCCAGAACAACATGGGATAATCCTCGTTAAAGTGGATGACCAGGCCCGAATCGCTGGTCCTGCACGGCACGTGGATACCCCGGCAGCCGTAGACTTTTTTCGCGTTGTAGCGGAATTCGTCCATAAAGCCCTCAAGGTAATCGAACAGGCTCAACATCCCCTCAAAAAAACCCGAGGGCAGCATGCCCAGGATGGCGGTTTGGACGTTGCCGTCGTTGGTATAATCACCGCTCCAGTCAACGCCCCACTTGCCCGTCCAGATCCCCTGTAGATTGGGCGGGGTTTTCCCCGTGGCGCAGATGACGGCGTAACGTCCGGCGGAAAAGACCTTTTCCAGAAATTCCCCCGATGGCGTTTCGGAGTTCCGCGCCGCGTTCCAGAGGGCCTCGTCACCACGGTACGTGACGCCATCCCGTACCGCCGGCTGTTCGCTTAACACCAGCGAGGTCCGCCCAAAGATAGCCCCGTGGGCCTGGGCATGGCGTTTCGCGAGTTCCTCATAGGAAAAAGCCTTCGCGCCGGGGATGGGATCCGGTTCGGCGTCTTTGACCAGGGAAAAGAGGATGACCGCTTCACGGGCGCCCTCTATGGTCAGGGAGCGCGATTCAAGGGGCAGCCTGCCGTTGCGGAATTCGGCGGCGCCTGCCCTGCCATCGGTGTGAGCGATACAGGCACGGGCCGTATAGTACTGGCCCCGGCGTCCGGTATACACACAGCGGTACACACAGGTCCCGTCCACGACGCTTATCTCCGGTTCAGAGAGCGCGCGGACGGCATATTGAACCGAAGCCCAGTTGGGCGGCGCGTCTTCGGGGTGTTTGGCGAAACAGAGTGTGTAATCCACGGGCAGGGAAGAACGCAGCCTGACAACGCCTACCCCGTCCCGGCGTGAAACAAAGTAATCCCGGCGGTACTCAACGCCGTCAAGGGTAAATGTGAGAGTTCCCGCACCGGCAGCAAAATCGAGGCGCCGCCCGTAGGCGGAAACCGGCCCTACGGCGGCGAAGATCCGGATAATCAAATCGCAGGCGGGCATGAAGGGATTGGTCCATATCTGGCCGTTGTAGCCATATTGGGCCTCCTGTAGCGCATCGGGAAGCCGGGCGGCCTCCGCGGGGCGGCCGGCGGCAATGAGCCGGCGAATTTCCGGCAGCTTTTCCGCCATAGGCGGCGGCCCGAACCCGTCAAACACCGGCGCGTAGACCCGTTCATGGCTCAGGATAAGGGTCTCCCGCGCCGTCCCGCCCATCACGATGGCCCCCACGGTACCGTTACCCAGGAGTATGCCCTCTTCCCAGCCGGCGGGGGCGTAGTTCAACAAATAGCCGTTGTTCATGGACCTATTCTCGCCGGGCCGGAATTTTTGTCAAGTACCGGGACATCAAAAAAAACCGCAGTATTTTGCGTTCCCCGGTATCCACATTCAAAATTTCCAGGATACTGATAGTACCCCGGTCCGGCCGTTCTATCGGCGTTTTCCGTGTTTTCATAATCAAAGTAACCTTCCCCAAACGGGCGTTCGGGGAAGATCTCCTCCTGTTCCGTATTTTTGTCCTTTCAGCCCCTATCCGGCCGCCGCGAAGGCGGCGATCTCCTTAAGGCGGTCGGGAATTTTTATCTGCTGGGGACAATGGGTCATACACAGGCCGCAGCCGACACAGTTATGGGCTTTTTCCCGCTCCAA
>JAIROT010000037.1 GCA_031257385.1 Treponema sp. | reverse complement strand
GGCCGAGGAAAACCCGGAAATGGCCGCTGTCTGGGCATGCTGGGAACCAAACGCCCTGGACGGTCTGGACGCCCTCTATGCCAATACCGAAGGGACGGACGCTACCGGCCGGTTCACTCCCTATTGGGTCCGGACCGCCGGGGGGGTCTCCCTGGCGGCGCTGGAGGATTATGAGGACGTCAACACAGGGAGTTATTACCTCATTCCCCGGAGAACCGGGGAAGAAACCATTGTGGAGCCCTATTTTTACAATGTCGACGGGGCCACTACCCTGATTACCTCCCTGGCGGTTCCGATAAAAGAAAACGGCCGGGTCATCGGGGTCGCGGGTGTCGATATCGCGCTGTCCAGGATTCAGGAAAACGTGGCGGCCATCAGGCCCTACGAAGGCAGCTTCGCCGCGGTTTTCAGCAACGGGGGGATTGTGGCGGGCCATTTCGACCCTTCCCGGCTCGGGAAATCCATGAGGGAGACCGAAACGGACATGGCGGGGGACAAATTGCCGGATTTGATGCGGGCCGTACAGTCGGGCGCCCCCATGACCTTCTCAACGGTTGCCTCCGTTGACGGCGATGAAGAGCGGTATGACATCTTCTCCACCCCGCTTCAGGCGGGAAAAACGGCCACCCCCTGGGCGCTGGCAATTGCGATACCCCACGATGTCGTCAACGCGCCGGTGCTGCGGATGCTCCGCCTGAGTATTATCATAAGCGTGATCATGCTCCTGGTTATAGGGGCCGCGGCCTTTATCATTGCCCGTTCCATCAGCAATCCCCTCAAATATATGATGAAAATTTTTACCGCTGTGGGAGAAGGGGATTTGACCCGCCAACTGGACATACACCGCAAAGACGAAATCGGAGATATGGCCGTGGTCTTTAACGGAACCCTGGACAAGATTAAAAATCTCGTGATGACCATCAAGAATCAGGCCGTTAGGCTTTTTGACATCGGGAACGATCTGGCCAGCAATATGACCGAAACCGCCGCCGCGATTAACGAAATAACCGCAAATATTCAGAGCATCAAAGGCCGGGTGCTTAACCAGTCCGCGTCGGTAACGGAAACCAACGCGACTATGGAACAGATCACCGTAAACATCGATAAACTTAAAGGCCATGTGGACCGCCAGAGCGAAAGCGTCTCCCGGTCTTCATCGGCCATTGAGGAGATGATCGCCAATGTCCAATCCGTTACCCAAACCCTGGTAAAAAACTCAGGCAACGTTAAAGAACTGATAGAAGCCTCCGAAGTAGGCCGTTCCGGCCTGCAGGGAGTAGCGGCGGATATTCAGGAGATCGCCCGGGAATCCGAGGGGCTTTTAGAGATCAACGCGGTGATGCAAAACATTGCCAGTCAGACGAACCTCCTCTCCATGAACGCGGCGATTGAAGCGGCCCACGCCGGGGAAGCGGGCAAGGGCTTTGCCGTGGTGGCCGACGAGATCCGTAAACTGGCGGAAAATTCCGGTGAGCAGTCCAAGACCATTTCCACAGTGCTCAAGAAGATCACGGATTCCATCGACAAAATAACCAAGTCTACCGAAAGCGTACTCAACAAGTTTGAAGCCATAGATGGCGGAGTCAGGACCGTATCGGAGCAGGAAGAAAACATCCGCAACGCCATGGAGGAACAGGGAGAGGGAGGCAAGCAAATTCTGGAGGCAGTAGGGCAATTGAATGATGTGACCCAAAATGTCAAAGCCGGTTCCGCGGAGATGCTTGAGGGGAGCAGGCAAGTCATTCAGGAAAGCAAGAATCTGGAACTGGCAACCCAGGAGATCACCAACGGAATGAACGAGATGGCCACCGGGGCGGATCAGATTAATGTGGCGGTAAACCGGGTCAATACCATCAGCGGGGAGAATAAAGAAAGCATTGACGTACTGGTGAAAGAGGTGTCAAAGTTCAAAGTGGAATGAGCCTCCGCGCGGCAAGCCGCGGGGCTCATTAAAACAACGGCTGTTAGGCACACATCAGGGCGCGGTTTCGCCTTTGCGGTTACAGCGGCCCGGAGACCAGTTTGCCGCCGGCCTTGTCCAGCCGGATACGGACTTTACGGAGCGGCTCGGCCACAAAGAGGGCTATCTGGCATATTTCGATGAGGGTACCGGGCCGTATCTCTCCCGAAACCTCAACCACTGCGTTTTCATCGGTGTTGATATGATCCAGAAGCGTGGTAACCCGCGCGGAGGCGTTTTGCTGTTCTTCCTCAAGCCGGCGCAGGAGTTCTTCGATTTTTGACCGCTTTTCCCCTTCGGCTCCGGCGGCCAGCAGTTCACGGACTTTGTCCAGTTTCGCCGCCAGGATGCGGAGGCGGTTGTTGTTCTTTTCTTTTTCCTGCTGGGCGGTAAAGTCGATGCCGCAGTGGATATGGGTGGACTTGCCGGCTTTTTTGCCGATGCCGCCGGTTTTGATGCCGTGTACCGCGTAGATGTCACCGCCCAGAATCATGCCCCTATCGCCCATTTCAATGTGTTCCAGAGTGAACACGCTCGAATTGATGATCTCCGAATCCACGAAAATAGCCTTCCGCGCCGCGGCCCGGCAGTTCTCGATAAACTTCGTCCTGATGCCGCCGCCGACTTTGAGCAGCGCCGCGCCCCGGCCGATAATACCTCCGGCCACGGCCAGGTCTCCCTTGGTAACCGCCTCGGTAACGTCAAAAGTCTGCTTGATAGTTACCGAGCCGCCGGAGTATATCTTGAAACCGTCGGAAACAGGCCCCTCAATCATCACGTCTCCGGGGAAAACGATATTACCGGTGGCGTAATCCACAGCGCCCTTTATAACCAGGGTTTCCTGTACACTGAGGACTTTTTTGCTCTCTACCAGTTGACCGTTGATCTCCGAAAGGATAAGGCTGCCTTCGGTACGGGTGTTGTCCCCTCCGCTCAACCCCTCGGTACGAACCACCTCGAAGGGGATGACCGCATCGTGCACGTTTCTCCCCTCTTTGCCCTCCCTTCGGGGCCGCAGCTTTGCCAGGGCCTGGCCTTTTTTTACGATAATGAAGGGCGAGCGGCTGCGGTAATCGACACGGCCCCGGTCATCCGCGGTCCAGCCGCTCTGGGTGAGCAGGGGGTTGATCTCAAAATATTCGGTTACTTCGTTTATCGGCGGATCACCGGCAGCGACAAGCACGTCCTTTATCTGCCGGTGATCCCGGCTGCACGCTTCGAGCGCTTCCTGTATGGTATTCCAGCGTATGCCGTAAACAATGTTGAGCCTTTGGAGAATCGCCCCCACGTTATTGGCGCTCAGGAAGCGCCCGCCGCCCGCCGGCGGGATAAAATCCGCCCGCAGCTCAAGGTCATTTTCCGAGAAAGAAACTATCAGTTTCCCGTCGTTTCTATCCCCGAACAACACTTCCTGACGGTTCATATTTTCTTGAGTTTTACCGGCTTTTTCGTCCCTGTTTTTTTCCATACGGATCCCTATCGTCATTATCGGAAAAAAGGAACCTGAACTTTCGGTAATAGTAGCGGGGGTAATAAACCAGACTTTCGAATGAGCAGGGCCGGCGCAAAACCAACCAGGTTTTGCAACGGGCTCTGCCTGTACAACATTTCATCCGGCATAATATAAAGCGGGAAGGGCTTATCCTCAACGTCCTTTTAATTCCGCCTGTGATTATAAGGTACTATCTCCATATTACCTCGTAGCTCAGGGGGCTTTCCAGAACAAGGATGTCCGGCAGAGGGATGGTAAAATCGGCGCGGCGGCCGGAAAAAATTCCGCCCTTGACGCTCTGCACCGGGCCGGGAAATTCGATTGAGGCGCGGATTGAAGACTGGGAGATTTCGTCGGCAATACCCCTGCCGTATACGCTGCTTACCAAGGCCAGGTATTCGGCTTTGCCCAGGGCTTCGCCGGTTGCCAGGGGGGCCATAAGGACGGAAAGATAGTCGGCGATTTCAGGTGAAATGAGGGAAAGGAGCCGGGGGCCTGAATCGAGGCTCAGCTTGATGGTACAGCGCCCGCCTGAGACGCCCTGCTCAAAGCCGATAAAACCGCCGCCGGTCCTGCCGTCCGCGACGGCAAGAAAATCGCTGATTTTGGCGATTCGGACCGGCCCTTCAACAGCCGCCGGGGCGGTGTTGCTGAATGAAACCGACTCAACGCCCGGCGCGGCGGACATGGAGCGGGCAAGAGCCGGCCCATTGAGTATAGGCCCATCCGCCGAAGCTGAACCGGCAACTGCGGACAGGGACCGGATCAGCGCCATCGTCCGCGGCTGCAGGGAAGCGCTGACAAGCAGGTCCGCCCGGCCGCCCTCCCCAAGGGCGCCGTTAATTCGGGACGCGCAGGAAAACAGCGGTAAAAAAATCAAACACAGGCCGAAAATCACGAAAAAGCGGCGTAACAAAGGTTCCGGCGGGCAAAATCCATTCATATATATTTAGAATAACTTATTCGTTGGGGCTTGAATACCCCGGCGCGGAACGCCGGGGCCGGAACGAAGCGGAGTCCGGAAAGCCCGGTTCGGCAAGCGCCGGATGCGCCTTAAAGTAGCACTGATTTATTCTCGATTGAATAAATCAGTGCTTCCTTAATGAGATTTTTAAAAAATTTGCTTGACTTTTGGAAATAACCGTACTAATCTAAATGCATAATTGGTATCAATAATATAAATTGATATCAATTATAGTATCAGTTTGAAAGCATAGTACTTTATCTATTATGCCGAGAATCATGACGGAAAAGGAGATAATGAGTTATGGCCGTTAAGTATATTCCTGAGCCGTTCCGTATAAAATCTGTGGAGCCGCTTCGAATGCTTACCCGTGAAGAACGGGAACAAAAAATCGCCGGGGCAAAGTACAACCTGTTTGGCCTGAAGAGTGAGGATTGTTACATAGACTTACTTACCGATTCGGGGACCAATGCGATGAGTCTGGAACAATGGGCGGGGATCATGCGGGGGGACGAATCATACGCGGGCGCTTCAAGCTACTATAAACTGATAGACGCCGGGAGGGATATTTTCAATTATGGGTATATTCAGCCGGTACACCAGGGCAGGGCCGCTGAAAAGGTAATGATGCCGCTGTTCCTGTGCAAAGGTAAATTCGCCGTTTCCAATATGTTCTTCGATACTACCCGCGCCCATGTCGAAATCGCGGGAGCGCACGCAATAGACTGCGTTGTAAAAACGGCGAAGGATACCTCTCTCCGCGTACCATTCAAAGGCAACATGGACGTTGAGCGGCTGGAAAAGATTATCAGTGAACACGGAAAAGAAAATATCGGCCTTGTGGTGATGACCATAACGAACAACTCGGCAGGCGGACAGCCGGTTTCAATGCAAAACATGCGGGAAGTATCGGCTATATGCAAAAAATACGGTATTCCGCTGGATATTGACGCCGCCCGTTATGCGGAAAACGCCTATTTCATAAAGAGAGATGAACATGGTTACAGGGACGTACCGGTTAAGGATATTATCCGCGAAATGTTCGGTTATGCCGATATGTTTACGATGAGCGCGAAAAAGGATACGATTGTCAATATGGGGGGGCTCATCGGCGTAAAGGACGCGAATTCCCCGTTGATTCTCAAGATAAAAGCCAACTGCATCAGCTATGAAGGTTTTTACACCTACGGCGGATTAAGCGGGAGAGACCTCGAAGCATTGGCTATTGGCTTGTATGAAGGCATTGATGAGAACTACCTGCGCTACCGCGTTGGACAGATGGAATACCTTGCAAGCAGACTGGATGACGCGGGTATAGCCTACCAGTCGCCGGTAGGGGGCCACGGTGTGTTTGTGGATGCGGCGGTCATGTTCCCGCAGATACCGTACAATGAATACCCCGGACAGACGCTTGCGATAGAGCTGTACAAAGAGGCGGGAATTCGGAGCTGCGACATCGGAAGCTATATGCTGGGCAACGACCCTGACACCGGCGAACAGTTGCGCGCGGACTTTGAGTTTACGCGGCTGGCGATTCCGCGCCGGGTTTATACACAGGCGCATCTGGACATTATAGCGGAGGCCCTGATTGAAATACAGGCGCGGGCAAAACAGATCAAGCGGGGTTACCGTATAATTTGGGAACCGCCCATTCTGCGTCATTTCCAGGCGCAGCTTGAGCCTGTTTCATCTTAAAGGGGAGAGTTGCGGGCATACGGCATGAACGGAGTTAGGGGTTAAAGAGAAGCTCCGGCGCGAGCGCTCAATCCACCGGAATTATACCGGGCAAATGTACCGGGGAAAAGTCCACGCGTTGCTACGCGCATACTATCGTTTTGATGTTAAGCCCTAAAAGTTTTTTTATGTAATCCTCGGTGACGCCCGCGTCGGTTATCAGATAGTTGATTTTATCAAGGCAGCCCAGAGAGGCAAATAGAATTTTTTCAAGTTTGCCCGAATCCACCAGAAGGTAAACCGTCCGCGCCGAGCTGATCATGGCCCGCTTTAGGGGCAGGTCGCTAAAGCTGGGATAGGTAAGACCCGCCTGGAGGGAAAAACCTCCGGCCGCCAGAAATAGTTTTTCCACGTACAGGTCCTTAAAAACATGGACGGTGTTATCTCCGGTGAGTGAAAGGGTGGGGGCCTTGAATTCGCCCCCGGTCATAACGATGTGATTGGACGGCTCCTTGCCCAGGGCCAGCGTAATGTTGATGGCGGGCGTAACTACTTTAAGATCTTTTTTGCCCAGCAGGTGCTTGATCATCTCCGTGACAGTGGTGCCCGAATCGAGGATAACGCTGTCTCCTGAATTAACCAAAGCCGCCGCTTTCTCCCCAATGAGAGCTTTCTTTTCCATATTGATATGGCGCTCAAGCTGAATCCCTGAGGCAAAAGACGAATAATTACTGATGAAGGCGCCGCCGTGCTGGCGGATGATGAGGCCCGACTGCTCCATGGCTTCCAGATCCTGGCGTATGGTCGGCTCCGAAACCTGAAAAATCTGCTTTAATTCCTTAACCCGGCAGCTGCCGTTTTCCCGAAGCAGTTCAATTATCTTTTCCCGTCGCTGCTCCTGAAACATGGATTCCGGTTCCTTTTCTTGTTTTCGATATCTATCAAAGACTTTCGAATTATTATTGTTTATTTTGGGAACGATTTTGTCAAGCTATGTAATAGCGGCTATGTAACATCGGCTATAAAGCAAGCGGCTTTGCGGACAGACACTATGCAGTACCCGCTGTCAGGGAATACAGCGCCTCCGTGATGCCGGCGGGGTCCAGTTTGAAGAAGGCCTTGTTGTCCGGGGCTGTCCGGTTTTTGGTGAAAGAGCCTTCCGGAACGCCCAGGCGCGTTAGTTTTGCCCCCAGGCCGTTTTCCGCAATCAGACAGGCGATAAGGCTTCCCACTCCGCCGTGAGTTGAGTGCTGTTCCACGGTCAGCACAAGGCCGGTCTTGCGGATGGAGTCGAGGAGGACGCCGGGGACGAAGGGCCGGATCGAGGTGACGGCGAACAGGTCGCAGCCATACCGTCCCCGCAGGTTTTCCACGGCTTTAAGGACGTCGTGTACCGCCGTTCCCAGGGCGACAACGGTCAGATCCCGCCCTTTGGAAAACTGTACCGGATGACCCGGATTGAAGGTATACGAATCGGGGGTAATGACGGGAAATTTCCCGGAGTTAAGGCTCGTATATACCGGCCCCTGCCGTTCGAGGACGGCGTATTCCGCCATCTGCCGGCATTCCCTGGGGTCACAGGGGGCGTAAATCTCGAAGTTGGGCATACCGCGGATAAAACAGATATCGTTCACCTCGTGGTGGGTGATTCCGTCTGTCCCGTAACTGAAACCGGGATGCATACCGTTCACTTTTACGTTACTGTTTGAATAGGAAATGTCCACTTTAAGCTGTTCGTTGGAACGGGAAATCAGGAACGGCGCGGCGTTGCCCGTGACGGGTATGACCCCGCTGTTAGCCAGTCCCGCGGCAATGCCCATCAGGTTCTGCTCCGCGATACCGGTATTTACGAGCCGGCCGGGAAATAGTTCTTTGAAGGGCTTTATCCGGCTGGTGCTCACCGAATCGCTTACCAGATAAATGATGTCCGCCCCCCGTCCGACCAGATCGATGTAGGTATTTACCTGCGCGTCCCTGAGATCCTCAACCTGCACGCCGATTTTTTCCATAACTGCCGTTGTCATACTGCCAATTCCTCCAACGCAAGCCGCCCCTGTTCAGGAGTCGGGATGGTATGATGCCACTCAGGCCGGTTTTCCATAAAAGAAACCCCTTTGCCTTTTGTGGTATGGGCAATCACTGCGTGGGGCTTATCCCCGCTATAATCCAGGGAATCGAAAAGAACGGCCATAGCCTCCGTATCGTGGCCGTCAAGCTCATGAACGTCCATGCCGAAGGCGAGGAGTTTTTCTTTGAGGGGCCTGATTTCCATGGTGTTTGCTACAAAGTCCGCGAGCTGGAGCCCGTTAGCGTCAACAATGAAGGTCAGATTGCCCAATTTGTAGTAGGAAGCCGACATAAGCGCCTCCCAGTTGGCGCCTTCCTCAAGTTCCCCGTCTCCGGAAAGGGTGAAAACCCGGTAAGAACGCCCTGTTTTCCGCGCACCCAGGGCCATGCCGACGGCCACGGAAAAACCATGCCCCAGCGCCCCGGTACATACCTCAACCCCCGGCACATGGTTCGTGGGATGTATGCTCAGGGGACAATCGTGGGTCAGATAGCTGTCGAGCCAGTCCCGGGGAATAAAGCCCACTTCCGCCAGGGCCGCGTAAAGACCCTCCGATGCGTGGCCTTTGCTGAGGACGAAACGATCGCGGTTCGGGTCGGTTCTGTTTTCCGGGGTGAAGTTAAGGGTATGGAAAAAAAGCACCGCCAGAATATCGGCCTCCGAAAGGGAAGACCCCAAATGCCCTCCCCCGGCATTGGTTATCATGGCGACAATCTTTCGGCGTATTTCATTTGCCCTTGTTTTATATGACGTTTCTTTCATATTTTCAATCCTTTTCCAGCAGTTTGTTGCGCTTCGCGCATAAAACCTCCAAAATCGCCTGCAAGGCGATTTTTTACCCTGCAAACTGCCAAAGCAGCCCATTAATCGTGGTTTTTGCGGCACGAAGTGGCGCAAAAACCTACAAGTGCAACAGACTGCTGGTCCTGATCTTAGTATACACAAGTATTCGAAAATGTAAAGTAGAATTCGAAAATAAATTTTATTCTTTTTGCTTTTTTTTGCTTGACTTTATAAAAGGGCTGTGCTATCCTGATAATTATCAAAAGCAATTCATCTTTAATTAAAGATGACAGGAGGATTTTATGAAGAAGAAGTATCTGTTGGTCTCGGTTCTGCTCATGGCAAGCCTCTCCCTGATCTTCGCCGGCGGCGGACGGGACAGAGGCGCCGCGGCGGAAGCAAAGAAGCTCATGTATGTCATCACTCCCGGATGGTCTAATCCCTACTTCAAGACCGAAGCGGACTTTGCGGCCGCCAAGGCGAGGGAACTGGGATATGAAGTCAAGGCTTACGACCACGGGGATGACGCCAATTTACAGAGCCAGTATATTGACGCCGCCATTGCCGACAAGGCCGCCGCCATTATCCTGGACAACGCCGGCGCGGACATAACCGTCGCGGCGGTCAGAAAAGCAAAAGCCGCCGGCATCCCCACCTTCCTTGTTGACCGCGAAATTAATACCACCGGTGACGCGGCCGCCCAGATCGTGGCCAATAACTATCAGGGTATACAGCTTGTGGCGCAGGAATTTGTCAGGCTGATGAACGAGGAGGGCGACTATGTCGAACTTCTGGGACTGGAATCTGACAACAACGCCCGGGTTCGGGATCAGGGCTACCATGACATCATCGATCAGTATCCCGGAATGAAGATGGTCGCCCAGCAGGCCGCCGATTGGGATCAGACTAAAGCCTATACCATTACGCAATCCATGCTCCAGGCCCATCCCGGTATCAGGGCGTTATCTGCTGTAATGATACTATGGCAATGGGCGCAATGGCCGCCCTTCTGGCCGCCGGGCGGGGCGATGTTATTGTCGTAGGTTTTGACGGCTCCAACGACGTGCGGGATTCCATTCTGCGCGGGGAAATTAAGGCTACGGGCCTTCAGCAGATGGCGTATATCGCGGAACAGGCCGTCATTCAGGCTGATCAGTATATCAGAACCGGCTCCACCGGCAAAGAAGAAAAGCAGATGATCGACTGCCTCTTGATTACGAAAGACAACGCCGGCAAACTGAACAACTTCGCGATGACCAATTAAATTGAACGGCGGGCTGAAAGCAGGGGTACGGGCGCTGTTTTTAATAGTCCCGTATCCTTGCTTTTCTGTTTTCTGCGGCAGTATTTCCGGGGGTGTCTATGCGGATAAAAGAAATTATTTTTTTAAGTTTCCTGTGGACAGCGCTTTTTTCGTGCACCATCGTAAAAAATGATACGGGCCAAAAGGGAGAAGAGGGAAACGCCTATGCCTTTTCCATCGGTACAATTGATCCCAAACAGTACGCGAATGACATTTGGGAATCCATGGTTATTCCCCGAATTGAATCAATGGCGGTTGACTTTGGAGCGCTGGCGGCGGGGCTGGCGTCCGACGAGGCCGGAACCTCCGGGGAAGCCGGATACCGTCTTTCAGAAAGAAATAACTACAACTTCGCGGTTAAGGGAACCGTAAAGCTGTTATCGATAGATACCGGTTCGGCGAGCGGATCGGCCGCCCTGGATTTCTACCCCTTCGACGGGAAGGAGGACTGCCGCTTACGGACAGGCCCGGTACTCCAGGGCTATGCCCTTCGGGATATACAGAGCGGCATTTCGCCGAACAGTTTTGTTAATCAGGTGGATTGGGCAAGGCTGGCGACGGAGCTCAACAATAAAGTGAAAGAGACGGTCCTCGCAAACGTTGATTTTTCAGGCATGGCCGGGAAAGAGGCGGAATTGCTGGGGGTCTTTACCTATGAGGGGAGCGGAGCGGGGATTACCATTACGCCGGTCCGCCTGGTCTTCCAGGATTAATTTATGGAAGAAATAGTGCTTGAAGCGAACCAAATCACCAAGGTATACCCCGGCACCACCGCCCTGTATAACGCCGATCTGAGGGTGCGGCGGGGCAAGGTAAACGTGCTTATCGGGGAAAACGGCGCCGGTAAATCCACCATGATGAAGATCATCGCCGGTGTGGAAACCAAAACATCGGGGGCCATTTACGTTAACGGAAAGGCGGCGGAATACACTACGCCCAACGAGGCGATTCAGCACGGCGTGGGGATCATCTACCAGGAATTGAACCTTTTCCCCAATCTGAGCGTCGCGGAAAATATGTTTATGACCAGGGAGATAAAAAAGAACAGGATTACCATCGATCATAAAAAACAAAATGAAACGGCGCTTCGGTATCTGAAAAAACTCAATCTTGACGTAGCGCCGGATACGCCGGTGGCGGATCTGCGGGTCGGCCAGCAGCAGTTGGTTGAAATCGCCAAAGTCCTTTCCCAGAACGCCGGGATACTGATTATGGATGAGCCGACTTCGGCGCTTACCGGGGCGGAAGTGGCGACACTTTTCGGCGTAATCGACGAACTCCGCAGACAGAACATCACCATCATCTATATTTCCCACCGGCTGGAAGAGGTTATGCATATCGGGGACTATGTAACGATTCTCAGGGACGGAAAATTCATCGAAGAAAAACCGGTGGCTGAAATCGACATCCCCTGGATCATCGACAAAATGACCGGCGGTCACAAAATCGAGAACCTGTACGAGCGCCGCCGGATGGGGGAAGAAATCCTCCTGGTCAGGAAGCTCTCCCTTCCCAAAAAGAGCGGGCACGGGTTTGCCGTAAACAGCGTTTCGTTCTCCCTCAGGGCCGGGGAGATCCTCGGCCTGTACGGCCTCCTCGGCGCGGGGAGAACGGAACTGCTGGAGTGTTTAATCGGGGAGCAGAAAAATTATACCGGAAGCATCGAGCTTGAAGGAAAAACCATTAGGTCAAAAACCATTAGCGGACGTATCCGGGACGGCTTTGCCCTTATCCCCGAAGACCGGAAAACCCTCGGCATCTTCGGCAATATGATCATCCTTGAAAACATCGTCATGTCCGCGTTGTCACGGTTTTTTAAGCGCTTTTTCCTGCGGGAAAAAATGGAAAAAGCGGCCGCCGCGGATGTTTCCGGGGACCTGAATGTCAAAGCGGCGTCCGTAATGGATTCCATCAATTCCCTTTCGGGAGGGAACCAGCAAAAAATTATTATCGGCCGCAGCCTCCTGACCAGGCCCAAAATACTGCTCATGGACGATCCCACCAGGGGTATCGACGTTTCGGCCAAATACGACGTGTACGAAATATGCAAGCGCCTCGCGGGAAAGGGCATCGGCATTATATTCGTGTCGTCTGAAATGCAGGAAATGCACGCCATACCCGACAGGGTTCTGGTACTTTCCCAGGGGCGGCTTAAAGGAGAATTTATGCACGAGGATTTAACGGAAGAAAAACTGGTTGCCGCTTCCGCCATTAGCGTCAGCGCCGGAGGGGAGCGTGAATAGCAGTAAACTGAAACAAATTAACCTTGCCGACGCGGCAATGAAGCTGCGGGCCTATATCGCCCTTGTCCTGCTCCTGGTTTTCTTCAGTTTTAACAGCCCCAATTTTCTGACCCTTACAAGCCTCATTACCATGGTACGGCACATCTCCCTTAACGCGATTATCGCCGTCGGGGCTACCTTTGTTATTTTGACCGGGGGCATTGATCTTTCCATAGGGGCCATCATCGGGTTTTCCGGGATGATTGCCGGAGGGCTTATCCACCAGGGAATCAGGCTGAATATTTTCGGCATTACTGTTTATCCCTGGGTTCCGGCGATTCTTGTTATCTGCCTGATTATCGGGATACTCATCGGATGGGTCAACGGCGTACTGGTGTCGAAATTTAACGTTACCGCCTTTATCGCCACGATGGGCACCATGTATATCTTTCGGGGCTTTGCCCTGCTCCGCTCAAACGGCACTACATTTCCCAACCTCCAGGGCAAGCCGGAGCTTCGCAACACGGGTTTCCCCCTGCTTGGTCAGGGAACCTTTCTGGGCATCCCCTACAGCATACTGATAATGATCCTGCTGGTAATCGCCGCGGCCTATATCGCGAAAAAGACCCCCTTCGGACGGCGCGTATACGCCGTGGGCGGGAACGAAAACGCCGCCAGGCTTTCGGGTATAGAGGTAAACAAACTTAAAACGATTGTATTCATGATCTCAGGCGGCTGTTCGGCCATGGTGGGACTTATCATCAGTTCCGAACTGGTGGCGGCCCACCCGGCCACCGGCGAAAGCTACGAGATGAACGCCATCGCCGCGACTGTCTTGGGCGGCACTTCCCTGGCCGGGGGCAGGGGCTCCATAGGCGGCGCGGTGCTGGGCGCCTTTGTTATCGGAGTGCTTAACGACGGTATGGTCATGATGGGTATTTCGTCTTTCTGGCAGACCGTCATCCGGGGCATCGTGATTGTTCTGGCGGTTATTCTGGATCAGCTCCAGAACCGCGGCCCCGGAAGGGGCGACGTAAAAAAAGAGGCAAAAACCAAATGACGCTGCCCCGCCGCGGAGCCCTAAACCCGATCAGCCGGGTGATCTAAGCCTGATCGGGGCGCCGATCCAGGCCGGATCGGAGGACCGATCCGGGCGGGGTAACGTCATTAAATGAGGAGGAGGGTATCATGGACCGCATTACATTGGGTTACGCCCCTACAAGGCGGAGCATTTTCAGCGCCCCGGACGCGCTTAAGTACCGGCGGCTGACCAAAAACAGGCTTGAGGAACTGGGCGTGGAGATTGCCGATATTGACGGCGTCAACAAAGAGGGACTCCTCTACGATGAACACGAAATCCCGGCGATTGCCGCGAAGTTCAGGGCCGCCGGGGTGGACGGCATCTTCGTTCCCCACTGCAACTTCGGAACCGAGTACGCGGTTGCGGCCCTGGCCCGCGGCCTGAATCTGCCGGTACTGCTGTGGGGGCCCCGGGACGAGCGGCCCGATGAAAAAGGACAGCGCCTGCGGGACAGCCAGTGCGGGCTTTTCGCCACCGGCAAAGTCCTGCGCCGTTTCCGTACGCCTTTTACCTATATGACCAACTGCCGCCTTGAAGACCCGGAGTTTAAGCGGGGGATTGATGTGTTCCTGAAGGTGTGCAACGTGGTAAAAACCTTCCGCCGTATCAGGATACTGCAAATCTCTACGCGGCCCTATGATTTTCTTACTACCATGTGCAACGAGGGCGAGCTTCTTGAAAAATTCGATATCCGCATAGCCCCTGTTCCGATGACCGAGCTGGTACAGAAAACAAACGCCGTAAAGGATTCTGAGGAAACCGGAGAGGCCGCGGCCTTTATAAAAGCGAACATGGAAATAAAAGTTGAGGAGCCGGCGATCGGAAAAACGGCGGCCCTCAAAGTTGCCATGAAACGCCTGGCAAAGCAGTACGGCTGTAACGCGGTCGCCATACAGTGCTGGAACGCCCTGCAATCCGAAATCGGGATCATGCCCTGCGCGGCCAATTCCCTCCTGACCGGAGAGGGAATACCGGTGGTGTGTGAGACCGATATTCACGGCGCCGTTACGGCCCTCCTTGCCCGGTCTGCCGGTATGGGTGAAGCGCCCGTCATGTTTGCCGACTGGACGGTACGCCATCCGGATAACGACAACGGCGAACTCCTCCAGCACTGCGGCCCCTGGCCTCTGGCCGCGGCAAAATCCAAACCCGCGCTGGCGAAGCCCCTGGTGTTTGATTATCCCGGCGCTGTTTCCGCGGAAGCGAATCACGGCGATCTTACCCTCCTGCGTTTTGACGGCGACAACGGCGAATACAGCCTGCTTTTGGGAAACGCCAAAGGTATTGACGGCCCCTATACCCTGGGCACCTATCTCTGGATCGAAGTGAAGAACTGGAAGCGCCTTGAAGCGAAAATAGTCGAAGGCCCCTATATCCATCACTGCGCGGCGGTCCACGGTGATTTTGTGCCGGTACTCTACGAGGCCTGTAAATATTTGGGAATAAAACCGGATCTGTACGACAATAACGAAGAAGAAGTCAAAGCGTTTCTCAGGGGAGAATGATGGAAGGCGGCTTCATACTCGCCATCGATCAAAGCACTTCCGGAACCAAGGCGCTGGTTCTGGATTCCCGGGCCGCCATTGTCGCCAGGGCGGATAAAGCCCACGAACAAAAAATTTCTCCCGAGGGCTGGATTTCCCATGACCCGGTGGAAATATACCATGCAACCCTGGCGGCGGTCCGCGAGGCGGCCGCAAAAGCGGGGATAGACAAAAGCGCCATCCTGGGCGCGGGGATCAGTAACCAGCGGGAGACCGCCCTGGTGTGGGACAAAAGTTCCGGCCTGCCTGTCGGCGACTCCGTTGTGTGGCAGTGCGCCAGGGGCGCGTCCGTCTGCGAAAATCTTTCGGAGTACGCCGATGAAGTGCGCTCCGCAACCGGCCTCAGACTGAGCCCGTATTTTTCGGCCGCCAAAATTGCCTGGATACTGGAACACATTAAAGGCGGCGCTACCGGCAATCTTTGCGCGGGAACCATCGATGCTTGGCTCGTGTACCGTCTTAGCGGAAACTGTAAAACCGATTATTCCAACGCCTCACGGACCCAGCTTTTTAACATCAGCCGCCTTGAATGGGACAGGAACATCTGCGGCCTTTTCGGTATCGACCTAAGCATTCTGCCTGAAGTCTGCGACAGTAACGGCGATTTTGGCAGCACCGATTTTGAGGGCTTCCTCCCCAGGCCGGTACCGATCCGGGCTGTCATGGGCGATTCCCACGGCGCTCTTTTCGCCCAGGGATGCCTGCAAAGGGGAACAGGCAAGGCGACTTATGGAACCGGCTCGTCGGTAATGCTCAATATCGGGGAAGCGCCGGTGTTTTGTAAAAACGTAGTTACGTCACTGGCCTGGGGTATAAGCGGCAAGGTCAACTATGTTCTGGAAGGAAACATCAACTATACCGGCGCCGTGATCAAATGGCTGGTTGACGATGTAAAGCTGATACGCAGCTCCGGAGAAGCCGGCATTCTGGCCGCCCGTGCCAATCCTGCCGACAGAAGCTATCTCGTGCCGGCTTTTTCGGGCCTCGGCGCGCCCTACTGGGCAAGCGGGGCCAGGGCCGTACTCTACGGCATGACCCGTACCACCGGCAAAGCCGAGATAGTCCGGGCCGCCGAAGAAAGTATCGCCTATCAGATCGCCGACGTTATCCGGGCTATAGCTGAAGAATCGGGGATAGCCCTCAAAGAGCTGTGCGTTGACGGCGGTCCAACCAGGGACACATACCTGATGCAGTTTCAAAGTGATATTCTAAACATCCCCCTTTCGGTTCCCGCTTACGAGGAACTTTCAGCCCTGGGAGCGGGGTACATGGCGGGAATCGCGTTGGGTTTCTATACTTCCGCGGTACTCAGGGAAGCCGCCCGTACCCGTTTTGAGCCGTCAATGAAAGAAGCCGAACGTAAAAAGCGTATCGCGGGATGGAAGGAAGCCGTCCGTCTGGCGACAGGCGGTTAATCCGTTTCCGGCGTTACCGTCCCGCTTGCGCTCTTTAGGGGAAAGGGGCATTCTGCCGTACATCTTTATCCCGGCCCATTTTATGTACCAGTTTTGCTGTCACGTTCACGCAGATTATCATAAACCATAAAAAAGCAAACACAATGGCCATTCCAAGCACTGTTAAAAGGGCGCTCTGTTCAAGCATTTCAGTAATCGTCATATGCGGGCTTCCCCGTCTTCTGCCGCTTGTAAATAATGGGAGAAGCACCAGCCTTCCTGCCCTTTCCCCATGTCCCTTTTCTTTTGCTTTTCACTGCGCACATATACCCAGGGCATACGCACCTTATTGTCTTCCGCCAATTCTCCGGATTTCAGATAGGTAACAACAGCGCCTATCTTCAAATAATCATTGACCCGGGGACTGACTTCCTGTTCCGGAAACAGGTACATTTGCCGGGTCAAACGGTATTTTTTGTTGGGAACGAGGTCAATCCTGTGGTTATGTTCCATGTATTTCTCCTTTTAATTTAATGAAACCGGGAAAAAATGCGGTGAATTTCATCCGGGCTGCCGGCCTTCCGTAAAAGTTCCAAACAGCCGGAATTAATCAGGGACATAACCCGGTTGAGAACGCGCAAATGGTTTTCACGGGACGCGTCGCCCATGATAATCAAAAAGACGCAATGAACCGGCTTTTCATCAAGCGCCCCATATTCAATACCGGCTTCTGAAAAACCAAAAGCGCCGAAAATGCCGTCTTTCCCCGGATAATACCCATGGGGTACCGCAACGCCCGGAGCAACGGAGGTGTTCAGTTTGTTTTCCCGCTCCTGTATCGCCCGAAAGCCAATGTCCCGATCCAGCGCGGGATGAACTACCGTTAGGGCCTCGACAAGTTCCCTGAAAACCTCTTCCTTGGTTTTGTTTTCAAGGTTCGGTTTTATCGATCGTTTATCAAAAACGTCACTGAGCGGCATCCTGTTTCCTCCGCGCTTTTTTGTCTTCGATATAGAGATCAACAGGCATAATGATGAGCGCGACGATTCCGCACAGGCCCAAACCAATCGCGAAGGTATACTGAATTGTCCGATAGAAAACATCGGCGGATTTATAATAAAACGCCAATGCGCAGCCGGCGATTAATACTAATCCAAGCGCAGCCGCCAAGGTCAGCCAAAAAATTTTCCAAAATAGATTCATATCTGAATACTCCTGTTTTGATGAACAGCAAGCCGGCTGCGAAAACAAAATCGCGCCCGGACTAAAAGTCCATGCGTGTTTTCGGCCGCTTAATTGCCGTGGGATGCAATCCCAAAACCCGCCTGGTTTTGGGAGAGCCTCATTATGTAACGGGGAAAAATTATACTGTTATCAACAGCGGAGATCAGATTCGCAGTTTCAAAAGAATGGTGCTTTTTATGTTATGCGCCGCGGTTTTGGTAATAAGCCTGACGCCTGCGTACAAAAGGCCCGCTCCGGCGCTGAACGAGCTTGCCGGCGTTACTATACGAAGCGAACCATGACGTAAGGGAGAGAACGGACGATCTTTTGTGGCGCTTATTGTTGCGGGACATTCGACCGAAGTGGTGACGGCGGTTAAAAATACGTTTTTTGCCGTCATTTGGTCCGCAATGTCTTCAAAATAAGAGGCATCCAGGGACATAAACGTGAACATTCCCACTATGGCAAGCGCGAGGTACGCCGCTGCCGCGTAAAAAAGCCATTTTTTCACCGAATACCAGCCCATAGGCCCACTATGCCATACGCCGCAATTTTATGCAAGCGGTGTTTTTTACCCCTTCCGAAGTAACTGCCGGGGGAATCAGGGTTTCTAGGAGCCTGTGGGACTTGTGGATTTTTGGGCTCCTTTGGGAGTCTGCAAGGTAGAAAATGCACAAAATTGTGCATTTTCTTTATCATTTGGGCTAAAGCCCCACAGACTCCCGGGGTAAATTTTGTGGAGGATTCGTGTTTTTTGCGCGGCCCGCGGCCCGGTAATCGCGATACTACTCCCTGCTGTCCAGCAGAATCGTTACCGGGCCGTCGTTGGTATACGTGACTTTCATGTGGGTCTGAAATTCCCCGCTTTCGCAGAGCAGTCCTTCTTCGCGGATTCTACCCATAAAGTATTCGTAAAGCCGCTTTGCTTTTTCAGGCGGGGCTGCCCTTCCCCAGGAGGGACGCCGGCCTTTGCGGGCGTCCCCCAAAAGGGTGAACTGGGAAACCGCCAGCACGCCGATTGAAGCCCTCTCTCTGCCGGAGCTTAGGCCCTGAATCAGGTCCTTGAGCGAAAGATTCATCTTTCCTTCGGCGTCCTCGAAAATACGGAGATTGCCGATTTTTTCCGCAAGCCAGTCCGCGTCGGACCGGTCATCTTCCAGCGCCACGCCCAGGTATACCAAAAGACCTGAATCTATGCTCCCCCGCAGGCCGCCGTCAACCCTTACCGAGGCCCCGATAACCCGCTGAACCACCGCTTTCAATTGCCGGGATTCTCCAGGCGGCCGGACTGGTAGATCGCCACGCCTTCAAGCCGGATCGCCTCGCCCTGAGAACTGAGAAACGACACCCGCCCCAGTACTTCAAGGGGCCGCTCAGGACTGAGAGACAGGGCCCGGTCAAATACCACCGGTACTATGCCTTCCAGGGTTTTGCGGGTATCGTAGCCCACCAGGAAATCAAAGGTAGTGCTATTCCCGTTTGTCTCCACATTGGTGGCCATTCCCCGCCATACCACATGCACGTCACGGTAAAGTGCCGGATCGGCGATTATATCGCTGTAGGAAACATTGTCGCTCCGCCTGAAGTTATCAAAACCGGGCGCTTCCGTAAACGTGAGCAGTATGCGCGCCCTGTTTTTCAGGCTGTCGGATGCGTTGGATTCCAGGATACGGTTCAGGTTTACCTTCGCCGCGTCGTCCCGGTATTCGGTAAAAAGGGCCAGAGCTTTGTCGTAGCAGGCCAGTACCTGATCCCTGGTCAGTATGTAACGGTAAGAGCCGCCAATTTCGACCGGGGCGTTCCGCTCTTCCCTGTTCAGGGTAAATTCGGCGACTCCGCTCCGGTTTCCACGGGGATTAAAGGGGTTGGGCAGCAGGCGGAACCGTATCAGCGCCCCGCAGACGATAAGCAGTACGGCCGTGAGAACAAGGGCGGGGATAATGAGTATACGGGCCGAAAATCCGGGGGAAGGAATAGGCGGAAAAAGAGAAGAAAGCCTGCCTGATTCAAGCCAGGCGGAAAAGCTCTCCGCGCCCGCATGTTTGCGGATCACGTTAAGGGCTTTTTTCGCGGTTTTATTTTTCCGGTCTATGTCCTGAACCTCAAGGTAAAAATCCACCGCCCGGTCGGTTTCACCCCGCCTGAGATAGAGCGCGGCCAGGCCCAGCAGGGCCAGCGGGTCCCGTATTTTTACCTTGCTGGCAAGGCGGAAATAGGTCAGCGCGCCGCCGAAATCGCCGGCATGGAGGCAGCACGCGCCCAGCAGGTAATAATACCGGAACGAGCCGTAATAGCGGTTTACCTCAGACTCCAAAGTCCTGATGGCTTCTTCGTAATTGCCCGATTTGGCGAGCCGCGCCGCCTTGTGTAAAATGGGATCTGTTTTCATGCGTTTAGCGCAATTCGTTGCGCGCTTTAATCTGGGCTATGATACGCTCCATGTCGGCCAGCTCTTCGCCGTTTATGGCAATTTCCCCCGCAAGAAACAGATCAAGGCGGCCCATCAGATCACGCATCAGGATAAGATCCGCTTCCCGTTGTTCGGGTGAGATAAAGGTCTTAAAACCGAAACCGGCGGGATCTTCCGCGGCGAGAAAAATCGAATAGCTTGCCGTTTCCCCCGGCGGAAGGGGGGCGGGATCATAATAATAACAAACCGCCGAATCTCCCATGGAATACGGGGGAAGGTTAAAATTCCGCCCCGGAGTATAGCCCACTTTCCAGGGCAAATCGTTCAGGCGCTTCCAGTTGGCGAAATGCAGAAAATCCGGCCCGACATCCTGGCCGGCAAAAATACTTCCCATAAGGGAAAAGCGGCTGTTTCGGGATACCCACCAGCGATCCTCGCTTGCAAGGCCGATAGCCGTCTCGGCGGTAATGACCTGCGTATCCGTCACAAAGGGGTATTCCCCAAAACCTTCCCCCAGATTTGTGTCTATGAGCAGACGCATCCCCGCCCTGATCTGCCTGGATTCCCTGTTTTCAAGACGCACCGTGATTTTGATCCCGTTGCTTTCCGGGGAACCGGGGGTTTTAATAAAGGAAAATTCCTGCCGTATCCGCAGAAAAGGGGATTCAAAAATAATCGCCGGCCTTGCCTGGTTCTTCTCGACGCGGATAGTAAAAACGGGGTTCTCCCCGATCCGGTAGACTCTGCTGTCCACGTTTACCGCCAGAAAACTCGTCCGGGGATCCTGGTGGGAAAAAAGCGGCTCGTAGCGGTCCGTTTCGGGATCGGCAAGGTAAAAGAGGGAAAAACGGCCGGTATTTTCATGGATAATGAGGCGGATCAGCCCGTGCCTGAATTCCAGCGCGACAAGACCGCGGGGATTAAAAACGCCGGCAAAGAAGAAAAACAGGGCGAAAAGGCAGGCGGACGGTCTGGTTTTCAAAAAGAACCTCCGTCCCCTGATTCCAGATTATTGAGGTTCCATTTTATTTCGTTTCTGAGCTGCTGGGCCTTGACCTTTAATTCATCCGGCAGGCCCTGGCTGCGGGCGCTTACGAGCTTCCCCTCCAGATCCTGTATCCGCTCATTAGCCTCGGCAAGCTGCCGCTGGTACTCAATGTTGGCGCTTTCAAGGTCTGCAAGCTGGGTATCTTTCAGGACATCGGCGAGGCGCTTCTGGTAGGCGTTCAGAGCCTGATCGTAGGTCTTTTCCCTCCGCTGATATTCCTCAACCGTCCTGAGGGACTCTTCGTGACTCCATTTTAACATGGTCAAAAGTTCGCTCTCGATCTTTTTCTGCTTGATCAGTTCCAGCCGGTAGGTGGCGGCCTCGTATTTAACGCTGCCGGGGTACTGGTCAACCACTATGGTAAAGAAATCCGCGGCCCGTTCCATCTGCCCCATCGAATAGAGACACTCCCCTATCCAGTACATGGCGGCGGCTTTGCGGGACTCCCCCCCCTCCCCCGCCCCGTCGGCGTATTTTTTGAGGAGCACGATGGCTTCATCGTAATAGCCCAGATAGTAGTAGGCCCTGGCCCGGTGGTAGACCATATCGGCGTTTCGGCCGCTTTCCGGAGAACGCCTTTCCAGTTCGTCCATATCCCGCAGTGCCGAACCGTAATCCGAGGCGGCAAGCTCGGTGAGCACGACCCAGTACAGCGCCTCGGTCCATTCCCACATGGTCTCAGCCAATTCCTGGGCCGCCCGCAGCTCTGCCGCGGCCGCAAGCCAGGAGGCCTCCCGATAGAGGTTTATACCCGCCAGAAAGCGCGGGGAAAACGAGCTTGTCGAAGCGGAGTCCGGAGAAGCCGCGTCCGGCTCGCCCCTTTCCGCCTGCGCATAGGCAAGTCCGACCATTGACACAAACAACAGAGAGAGCAAAAATGGCCGCGGTATAAAACTTTTCAGTTTTCGTGATTCCACCAAACCCTCCTTTATTCCGCCGTTTTGACAGGACATACCTATTATTATATATTTCGGTAGAAAATGCAAACTCTCTTACAGGGGGCGGAAATTATTAATCTACCCCTATATGCCGATAATTAAATTAAATGGTAATATTCTCAAAAGAAATAGTCGCCCTGTTATTACAAGTAGTCACGTCCTGGCAGGTTATCGCCGTAACCCTTGCCGTACTCATCTATATGTCCCTTGTCTCCTATGTGGCCCGTACCCGCCACCGGCCCCGGTCAATATCAAGAAACAAGCCCAAAAAGAAAGAGGCCGCCGCCGGTCCTGAGGAAGTGACCGGGTCCGGTTCCGATACCAACGAGGAACTGGGGCTGGAAGAAGCGTAAATCCGCAAAAAATTCTCTCATTCGAGGTTTTGGGGCTGTAAAGGAAGTCACCGAAAGGGGCTCTTTTGAAAACTGATACGAAGATTTTTTGTCCGAATTGCCGGAGGCACAGGCCGATGTCGGCGAGGGCTTGTTCGGTAAGCTCCACCCCGGCCGTGGAATTTGTCCCGCAAAGTAAACGCGGCGCTTCCGGGCGCTATTCAAGCAAGGCCAGCAATTGCTGTTCGAGTTTTCCCTGCGCGGCGGAACCGTAACTCCGGTCCTGACGGTCAAGGCGCACCGGGCCGTCGTGGATGATCCCTGCGGGACTTTTTCCCAGGACGAGGATCCGTTCTCCCAGGTAGACCGCTTCCCGGGGATCGTGGGTTACCATAAGGGTGAGGCGGGGAAAATCCGCCGTAAGGACGCGGGTAAGGTCCATGAGGGCGACACGGAGGGGAATGTCCAGGGACTGAAACGGCTCGTCCATGAGGAGGGCCTGCCCCGGAAAAGCGAAGGCCCGCGCCAGATTCACCCGCTGGCGCTGGCCGCCTGAAAGTTCATGGGGCAGGGCGCTGTCTTTGTCTTCCATTGAAACCCGGCGGAGAAAAGCGCGAGAACGCTCTTCGGCGGCCTTTTTCCCCATTAATTCCAAAAGGGGCAGTTCCACATTTTCAAGCGCCGTCTTCCAGGGCAGAAGGCGCGGCTCCTGGAAGACCACGCTTGCCGGAAGCGGCGAGTCGGCGGTAATGAGAATATCCCCCGCCCGGGGCTTGAGCAATCCGGCGATAAGCCTGAGCAGCGTGGTTTTTCCGCAGCCTGAAGGTCCGAGGATAAGTACCGGGCTTTCATTACCCAGTTCCAGCGAGAGGTTTTTGAAAACGGGCGCGTCTGCGTCAAAGCCGAAATCCACGCTACGGAACGAAATTGATGTCATCGGTTCCGGCGCCGCCTTTGCAGCCGGTTGAGCAGAAGGCCGAGCAGGGCCTGACTCAACGCGGCGGCAATCACCGTGCCGGCGGTCCAGGCGAAAAGTTCCGCGGTTTCAAGCTGGGCTTTGGCGGCCTGCATGCCCGTGCCCAGAGCGCGGCGGGGCTGGATCAAGACTTCCGCCGCGACCACCACTTTCCAGCACAGGGAAAGGCAGCCGCGCAGGCTCCCCAGGATAAAGGGGGCGATACCGGGCAGGTACAGCGACCAGAAGCGCTCTTTGCGGGAGATGCGGTACACGGCGAAGAGTTCTTTCAATTTGGGGTCCAGGGACGAGAGGCCCGCGATGACGGCGGCGGCGGTAACGGGGAAAATCATGAGAAACGCGGTAAAAACCGGCGTCCGTTCCTGCCCGAACCAGAGAAAGGCGATAAGAATCACCGACATTACCGGAGTCGCGGAAATCACCTGAAAGAGCGGCCTCAGCAAAGAGCCGGCGCGCCTGTTCAGCCCCGCGGCAGCGCCCGCCATGATGCCCAGCGGAACGGATATTGCCATTCCCCAAAATACCCGCAGGCCGCTTTCGGCCAGGGACAGGAGGAAGCGCCCGCTGCCGATGAGCCGGATAAAGCGCCGCAGTACCGGCAGGGGGCCGGGCAGCAACAACTCGCTTCCGCGAAGCAGCGAGGCAAATTCCCAAAAAAGCAGCAGCAGCAGGATTCCTCCCGCTGTCCAGTGCGCCGGGCTGAAACCGGAATCCCGGCAACCGGTAAACCGGTTGCCTCTCCCCGCGTCTTTTTCTTTGTTATCCGTCATCAGCCTATCTTGGGATATAGTAAAAATCATCCTTCGGCAGCGCGCCCCCTATTGAAGCGGGGGCGAATTCCAGAAAGGCCCTGAACAGGGCTTCGATGCCCGGCCTGGCTTCGGCGGCGGAGATAAAGACGTAGTTGCTCCGGGGGATGGCGGCGGCCACCACCGGGGAGCGCAGACCCAGTTCGTGTTTTTCAACCAGGGCCCCCGCGGCGGCGGGATTCGCCGTGACCCACTTAACCGAGGCATCGAGGCTTTCCAGTACCGTTTTGACAAGGCCGCTGTTGGCCGCCGCAAAAGCGCCGTCCACTACCAGCGCCGTCATCGGATAATTCGCGCCGCCATACAGCCTGATCCACTCGTCCTGAATATCGCCCACAAGCGTGAGGCTGCTGTTCCCGTTACGTGCCATGGTTGCGAAAGGTTCCGGCAGCAGGGCCAGACCGACCCGGCCCGCGATAAGGGCCTGGGCTATTTCCGGGTAGGCCAGGGCGTAACCCAGTTTGAGATCCCTGTCGGGGTTTATCCCTTTGGACAACAGGATCTTTCTGAACACATAATCGGGTGTGGCGCCCTGACCGGCGACTTCCACGGTTTTGCCCTTTAAATCTTCGAAGCGCCGTACCGAAGGGTCCGCGGAAAGCAGGCTGAGCATGCCCGTTCCCGTAATCGCCGCAATCTGAATCTTTTTCCCCGATGAGGCGATTTTCGCCGCCACATTGGGGGGCAAAATTCCGATCTGCGCTTCGCCCGCGATAAACTTCGCCGCCATGAGGTCGGCCTGGGCAAGGGCCTCCACGCTTATTTCAAAACCGGCCGCGCGGGGAGGTTCCTCAAAAAGCCGGATCATACCTACCCCGGAAGGTCCCTTCAATCCGTAAATGGTAACTTTGCCGGACGTTTGGGCCGGCAGCATCGCCGCGGCGCATCCTGCCAGAACGAGTAACATCAGTTTTTGTAAATCCCTTTTCATTTTTACACCTCTCCGGTAGTGTAGCGTATTATTCGTTTTCTATAAAGCACGCTCGTGACAGGCAGGGGCAAAAAGAACAACCTGACCGCTTGACGGCAAGCAGCCAGGTTGTTCTTCAGGCTGGAAACGGTTTTTGTAATACCCGGACGCTATTACTTCGCAGCGGGCGCCTTAGCCGCCGGCTTTTTTACCGCCGGTTTTTTCACGGCCGGTTTCTTGACCGCGGCAGTCTTTGCGGCGGCTTTTTTTACGGCCGGCTTTTTAGCTGCGGGCTTCTTCTCGGCGGGCGCCTTAGCCGCCGGCTTTTTTGCCGCCGGTTTCTTGACCGCGGCAGTCTTTGCGGCCGGTTTCTTAGCCGCAGGCTTTTTTGCAGTTGTTGTTACTGCCATTCTCTTGTCCCCCTTCACAGATTTTTTACTGCCTTTCACCTTGACAGCAGCGGGTTTATCGGTCTTTACCGACTCTTTTCCCTTTATAATCTTTCCGGAATGATTTATAACCGCCTGTGCGCCGGCAAGCCGTGCCAGCGGTACCCGGAATGGTGAACATGACACATAGCTTAATCCCGCCCTATAACAAAAGTCAATAGTTGCGGGATCTCCACCGTGCTCTCCGCATATCCCGATCTTAAGATCAGGTTTAACCGTTCTTCCTTCTCTTATTCCGAAGCGCATCAAGCCTCCAACGCCGTCCTCGTCAATTGAGTTGAAAGGATCCACATCAAGCACATTCTTCTGCAGATACATCGGAAGGAATGAAGCAATGTCATCACGGCTAAAGGCGAAAGTCATCTGAGTAAGATCGTTGGTACCGAAGCTGAAGAAGTCCGCGTATTTGGCAATGTGACCGGCGCGGATCGCGGCGCGGGGCACTTCTATCATCGTACCGATCTTCACCTGCATTTTAATGCCCGCCGCACCAAAGACTTTTGCAATCATTTTTTCAGCGTTAGGCCGCAGGAGCTTTAACTCCCGCGCGGTAACGACAATGGGGATCATGATCTCAGGCTGCACGGGGATCTTTGCCAAAACACATTCCACCGCGGCCAGGGCGATTGCTTCCACCTGCATATCATAAATCTCAGGGTATGTTACCGCAAGGCGGCAGCCGCGGTGCCCCAGCATGGGATTGGCTTCAATAAGCCGGTCGATCTTGGGCTGCAGCACATCATGACTCACATTGAGATAGGCGGCAAGTTCATCCACTTCTTCTTTGGTGTGAGGGACGAATTCATGAAGCGGCGGATCCAGGAGCCTGATGGTAACGGGCCGTCCCTCCATTGCCTTGAATATACCGAAGAAATCCTTTTTCTGGAGGGGCAGTATCTCCTGTAAATGCTTTTTCCGCTCTTCCCCGGTGTCGGCGACGATCATAGCCCGGAAATGGATCAGTTTCTCTTTGTCAAAGAACATGTGCTCGGTGCGGCAGAGACCCACGCCCTGCGCGCCGAAATCAAAAGCCCGTATGGCGTCTTCCGGCTGATCCGCGTTGGTTCTGACATCAAAACCTTTAATTGGGCCCCGTACGGCGCGGGCGCGCACCTGGTCGCACCACTTGAGGAATATGTTCATGTCTTTGGAAATGGCCGGAACCACCAAAGGCAGGCGGCCTTCATACACCTCGCCGGTAGACCCGTCAATGGTGAGCCAGTCCCCTTCCCGGTAAGTCTTGCCGCCGATAACGGCGGTATTGCCCTGCATCGAAACGCCTTTCGCGCCGGCGACGCAGGGAGTCCCCATGCCGCGGGCCACTACCGCCGCGTGGCTGGTCATGCCGCCTGTGGATGTAAGCACCCCCTGGGAAACCACCATGCCGCCGATATCCTCAGGGCTGGTGTCTTTGCGCACCAGAAGTACCTTTTCTCCCCTTTCGTGCCATATTTCGGCTTCTTTGGCGGTAAAAACGATACGTCCCGCTGCCGAGCCGGGGGAGGCGTTAAGGCCCTTGGTAATGGGTTTGGCCTCCCTGCCGGCCGCGGGATCGATCATCGGGTGGAGCAGCTGATCCAGATGCGCCGGCGTTACCCGCATAATCGCGGTTTCTTTATCGATCAGGCCTTCGGCAACCATGTCCACCGCGCATTTTACCGCGGCAGTCCCTGCCCGCTTGCCGTTGCGGGTCTGGAGCAGGAAGAGTTCGCCCTGCTGTACGGTGAATTCCATGTCCTGCATGTCTTTGAAATGTTTTTCCAGCTTGTTTTTTATACCCACCAGTTGCTTGTAAATGACCGGATTCCTTTTGGCCAGCGTGGCGATCCTTTCCGGCGTCCTGATACCGGCCACCACATCCTCACCCTGGGCGTTCATCAGGTATTCGCCGTAAAATTCTTTGACGCCGGTGGAAGGATCGCGGCTGAAGCACACGCCGGTGCCGGAGTCTTCGCCAAAATTACCGAATACCATGGACTGTACGTTCACCGCCGTTCCCTTGAGACTGCGGATGCCGTTGAGCTGCCGGTATTTGATGGCCCGTTCGTTCATCCATGAACCGAAAACGGCGTTGATCGCGCCCCAGAGCTGATCCAGCGGTATCTGGGGAAAGTCCCTGCCGGTACTTTTCTTGATGATTTTTTTGTATTCGTCAACCAGCGCTTCAAGGTCTTCGGCATTGAGCTGCGTGTCAAGCTCGACGTTTTTTGATTTTTTAATGCCGCTGATGGCCTGCTCAAACAACTCGTGTTCCACGCCCATGACCACGTCACCGTACATCTGGACGAAACGCCGGTAGGCGTCCCAGGCGAAACGGGGATTGCCGGTCTTCAGGGAAAGTCCCTGCACCACCTTGTCGTTCATCCCCAGGTTGAGAATCGTATCCATCATGCCGGGCATGGAAACCGCAGCGCCGGAACGGACCGAAACCAGCAGGGGATCGCCGGGATCGCCGAGCTTCTTCCCCATTATCTTTTCAAGCTTTTTGAGGTTCGCCTCTACTTCCTCTTTAACGCCGGCGGGATATTTTTTTTTATGCTCATAATATTCGGCGCACACCGCCGTAGAGATGGTAAATCCCGGCGGAACAGGAATTCCCATATTGGTCATCTCCGCGAGGTTGGCGCCCTTGCCGCCCAGCACTTCTTTCATTTTCGCGTCCCCTTCGGCTTTACCTTCGCCGAAGAAGTACACTTCTTTTCGTTTAGCCATTAACTGCCTCCGTACTTTCTCTTATCATAACATGATCGGTAAAAATGTGAAGTACCCTGAACGTTGCCGTGCGGTTTACGGGCGGCGAAGAAAAAAAATCGGCGCTTACGCGGTAAGTTTTACAAAAATATCTTCCAGACTGAGTTTCTTCCGGTTCATGCCCAGTATTTTAAAGCCGCAGGCGACCGCCCAGTCAAATATCCGCTCGCCGCTCACCAGGTCTTTCCTGCTTCCCGCCGGAACAAAGAAGCTCAAGCGTACCGTTCTGTCTTCCGCGTTTTCCACCGTCCCGATGCCGGGGCCGCCTCCCAGCAAGGGCAGCCTTGCCTTTATGGTTTCCGCGCCCGCCCCTTTCAGAATAAGCTCCCAGGTGTCCCCGCCCTTCATGGTGCCGGCGATTTCCTCCGCTGTTCCCTGGGCGGCGATACGTCCTTCGTTCAGGATAAGCACCCGGCCGCACACCGCTTCAACCTCCGGTAAAATATGGGTGGAGAGAATCACGGTTTTCCGTTTACCCAGCTCTTTGATGAGGGAACGAATCTCGATTATCTGATTCGGGTCAAGCCCGCCGGTAGGCTCATCCAGAATGAGAATCGGAGGATCATGGAGGATCGCCTGACTGAGGCCCGCGCGCTGGCGGTAGCCTTTTGAGAGGGTCTCGATTTTACGGGAGCGCCGGTCTCCCAGGGCGCAGGCTTCAAGGCTCGCCTCGATTCTTTTCTTCCGTTCCCCGCGGGGGATAAGCCGGGCGTCGGCGGCAAAGGCCAGGTATTCGTCCACGGTGAAATCGCCGTACAGCGGAACGTTTTCCGGCAGGTAGCCGATCCGTTTTTTCACCTCTACCGGATCGTCCTCCACCGATATGCCGTCTACCAGGACGCTTCCTTCGGAAGGAAAATGGTAGCCGGTGAGAATTTTCATAATGGTGGTTTTCCCCGCGCCGTTGGGACCGAGAAAACCCAGCACCTGATCGGCGCCCACCGAAAAAGAAACGTCCCGTACCGCTTCCACGTTTCCATAGCGTTTTGAAAGATTTTTTACCTCAATCAAAGGGGAACCTTCCTTCGCCGCGTTCAACCGCCCGGGTATACAAAAGAGAGCCTCCTTCAATCCGCGAAATCAATCGGATATACGGCCCGATCGCGGGAAAGTTCCGTATCGGGGAATACCGCCCGGGCTTCCCTTAAAAGCTGTTTCAGGTTGTATTCGGTATAACGGGGACTGTAGTGGATCAGCGCCAGTTTTTTGATCCCGCCGGCCATGGCGGCGATCCGGGCGGCATCCTCGGCGGTCATGTGTTTTTTGCTCCGGGCGTCTTCGGCAAGCTCCCGCTCGAACATCCCTTCGCACACGAAAAGGTCCGAGCCTGAAACCTCTTTGGCTATTTCCGGAAAGGCCAGGCTGTCGGTAACAAACGAAAACTTCCTGCCTGAGCGGGGAGGCCCCAGCACCTCGCCGGGGTGAACGTCTTTGCCGTCCGCGGCCTTGACCGTTTCGCCCGACTGAAGCCTCGCCCAGAGCGGTCCCCGCGGGACGCCCAGGGCCTCCGCCTTTTCCGGGTGGAACTCGCCGGGCCTGCCTTCTTCCTCAAAGGCATAACCGAAACAGGGCTTGCCGTGCCGCAGCGGGAAACAGCGGACATGAAAGCCCTCCCCCGCATACACAAGACCCGGTCCGGTAATTTCTTTAATAATAATCTCATAATTGATATACATGTCCAGGATTCGGCGGTTGGTCTCAATGTAATCGGCTATCCGCGGCGGCCCGATAATGTACAGCGGATCATTCCGATCCACCTGGGATGAAAGCATCAACAGGCCGGGAATGCCCGTAACATGATCCGCGTGGGTGTGGCTTACAAAGATCACGGAGATTTTTTTCCATCGCAGATTGAGCCGTCTCAGGGAAACCTGTGTCCCTTCTCCGCCGTCAAACAGAAACAATTCCCCTTCCCGCCGTAAAAGCACCGATGTAAGATGACGGTTCGGTAGCGGCATCATGCCCCCGCTGCCAAGTATAAACGCCTCAAGATTCATTACGTTTAAGTATAGCGGCTTTTGGGTCTTGTTTCCAGTGCCGCTGTTAACCCCCTTGAATAAAATTGAAAAGGGGAATTAAGGTATAAAAGACATGAAAACCATCCTGATAAAAAACGGTTTGGTAGTTACCGGAAATACCGAAACTGTCTGCGATGTACTTTGTGAAGGGGAAAAAATAACGTATATCGGGAATGATCCGCGTTTCGCCGCAGACACCGAAATTATTGACGCCGCCGGTAAAATTGTTATTCCCGGCGGCGTTGATGTGCATACCCACCTGAATCTTGACGCGGGAATTGCCGTTGCCAGTGATGATTTTTATACCGGCACGATAGCCGCCGCCTGCGGGGGAACTACCACTATCGTGGATCACCCCGCTTTCGGGCCGGCGGGCTGCGGCCTGGATCACCAGATCAGGAAGTACCACGGCTTTGCCGGGGGCAAGGCGGTGATCGATTACGGTTTCCACGGGGTTATTCAGCATGTGGATGAGAATGTGCTTGCAATGATGGAGGCGCTGGCCGATGAGGGGATCACCAGCTATAAGGTATACCTTACCTACGGCTTCAAACTTTCCGACGCGGATGTATTTCGGGTTCTGCGGCGGGCAAAGGAACTGGGATTGCTGATTACCGTTCATCCTGAAAATGACGGGATAATCAATCTGCTGCGGGAAGAATTCAGGGCCGCCGGAAAAACAGAGCCCCGGTTTCATCCGCTTTCCCGTCCCGCCGAATGCGAGGCGGAGGCGATTAACCGGATGATACTTTTTGCGCGAATGGCGGGTAACGCCCCTCTGTATATTGTCCACCTGAGCAACAGGCTGGGCATGGAATTTATCAGGGCCGCCCGCCGCGAAGGGCAGCAAAACATCTGGGCCGAAACCTGCCCCCAGTATCTGTTGCTCGACGAGAGCCGCTACAGCGCTCCGGGAAATGAAGGACTCAAGTACATTATGTGTCCGCCGCTGCGCACGGACGCGGATCGGGAATCGCTTTGGAGGGGGCTTGAGTCGGATATCGACACGCTTGCCACGGATCATTGCCCTTTCTTTTTTGAAACCCGGAAGATGTCGGGTAAGGATGATTTTACCAAATGTCCCAGCGGCGCGCCGGGCATTGAAGAGCGCATTCCCCTTATGTACAGCGAGGGTGTGGCAAAAAAAAGGATAAGCCTCCGGCGCTTTACCGATCTTTGCTGCGCCAACCCCGCGCGGCTTTTCGGTTTTTATCCCCAAAAGGGCCTGATCGCGCCGGGATCCGACGCGGATCTGGTGATCATCGATCCCGATAAAAGAGTGACGCTGAGTAAAAAAATGCTCCATGAAAATGTGGATTATACCGCCTATGAAGGATTTGAGGTTCAGGGATGGCCGGTCTGCACGATTTCACGCGGAGAAGTAATAGCGCGTAACGGTGAATTCCGCGGAAAGCCGGGACGGGGAAAGTTTTTAAGGCGGGGAAAGATCGCCGTTGCGCCCGTGCCCTGAAAAAGAAACCGCGCGGCGCTGATGCGCGGCAGGTTTTTTCTTGCCATAAGGTTCCGGACGTGGTATAGTAAAGTTAAATGAAAGTCCTGGTATACGGTTCCTTAAATATCGACCTGATTTTTTCCGTGGATCATGTCGTCCGTCCCGGCGAAACCATCAGCGGCAAATCCCTGACCAAAAGCGCCGGAGGAAAGGGGGCCAACCAGGCGGCGGCCCTGGCAAAGGCGGGGCTGCGGGTTTACGCGGCGGGAAAGATAGGCGCGGACGGACGCTTTTTGACGGGGCTCCTGCAATCCTACGGGGTGAATACCGAAGGTATTGTTGAATACAAGGGGGACACCGGGCAGGCGATAATACAACTGGATAAAAACCGGCAGAATTCGATTATAGTGTACAGCGGCGGAAACGGCGCGATAACTACGGAAGAAATAACCCGGACTTTGGCGGGTTTTGGCCCGGGCGATTGTATCCTTTTGCAAAATGAAATCGTACTGCTTAAGGAGGCTATCACCGGGGCAAAGCGGCGGGGGCTTGCGGTGTATTTTAATCCCTCGCCCTATGACCGCTCGATTGAGGAACTGCCCCTGGATATGGTTGATATGTTCTTTGTTAATGAAATAGAGGGCGCCGCCCTTGCGGCTCCGCCTGAACCGGGGAAGGATGGGGCGGATACTCCGCCTGAAATCCTCGACAGGCTCGTAAACCGTTTTCCCGATGCCGAAATAATCCTCACCGTTGGGGAAAAGGGGGCCTATTACGGCCGGGGGGAAATCCGCGAAAAGGCGGACGCGCCGGACGTGGAAGTGGCCGATACGGTCGGCGCGGGGGATACCTTCACCGGCTATTTTATCGCCGCCAGGGCAAGGCGGTTTCCCGTATCCCGGGCTCTGGCCGCCGCCTGTAAAGCCGCAGCCATCAGCGTTTCCCGTCCGGGCGCGATGGAGGCAATTCCCCTGGCCGGGGAAGTGTTCAATTCGTAAGCCCTTAAACGGCAAGGGGGATACCCTGCCCGCAACGCTTGATTTTCCTTTTTTTACGCTTGAATACCGGAACGGTCTCTTTGCGCGGCTGATCCCCCCCGGTGCGGAGGATCTGGGCGGGGGTTTGTTCGCCCTGGGGGGGAGAACCTGGAAACTGCCCGAGGGCGGGGATACGGCGGCGCTGGCAAACGACACGGTTAAGGGCAGGCCGCTCCTCTCGCTGCTCAAACGCGGGCAGCGCCTGATTAAAAGCGGCCCCCGGCTTGTGCCTGCGGAAGAAGGCGGGGGGCTTATGGAACTGTCCCTTACGGGCGCGGCCGGCAGGGCTTTTCCGGCGGCGGGCGCGCCAGGCGCGGGGCCGCTTTATATGGAACTGCGGGTCCATGCGGAAGAATCGGAATGGCTGCCCCTTTTGGGCCTTCCCTGTCACCGCCTGTACCGCAATGGTATTTACGGGATAATTGACGAGACGGCCCTGGCGGAATTTGCCGAGCCCGGCGGCCGCAGGCGTTATGTGCTAAAGGGCGAGGATATTCCCCGTTTCGCCGATTCCCGCGGCCGGCTGATCTTTCAGTTCGGGGATCAAAAACTCAAAGAACGGCTCGCCGAAGATTCGGTTTTTGTAAACAGGGAACGGCTTCTTTTGATCCTTGGGGCGCTGCGGGAGCAGGGCCGCCCCGGAGCGGGCGAAGCCTGGGCCGCGCCTCTTCTGCGGTACGGGGAACGGCGTTTTTCCGTTGAGGAAGTTTCCCTGCGCATGAACCGGGACTTCATTCTGCTGGAGGACCAATGGGTCAGGCGGGAAGACCTGCTGGCCATCGGTCTTTTTCCCCTGTGTTCCTGGGCGGGCGGGGCGGCAATCGAAAAAATTAAACTGAAACCGGGTGAACTGCTCAGGCGGGGCGGCGGGCGTTTTGCGGGCCGCTTTAGCGGCATGGAAGCGGATACCTCGCTCTGGCTTGAGCGGGGCGATAAAGAAACGATTTTTCACGCCCATCTGGATTTCCTGCGAGCCTGGGGTCTTTCAGGCGGAGTTACGCTCAGGGGGCATCGGGAGCAGGCCGCGTTCCTCGCGTCCGCGTTTGCCCGCCTCGCCTCCGGCGGGTGTAAGGCGCTTGCCCTCGTGGAGCGGCGTTACTATGAGCTGTACCTGTCTCCCCTTCTGCCGAAGCTTAAAGCCGTAAGTCTGCCCGGAACAGGCCGGGAAAGCCGGGGCGAGCCGCTGCGCATCGTCTTTTACGAGGATCTTCCCCTGAGCCCCGCGGAACGCCGGAACGCCGCCGGTTTATTGCTGCTGGTTGAGCCCGAAGAAGCGCTTCCCCAAAACGAGACACTTGCCCATTTGCAAAGCATCAGGGCCGAAATAACGCTGGGTATCTTTTCCGAGGCGGGGGAATTATTCCGCGGCCCCGCCGCCGCGAAAGCGCGGAATCTGTTTTGCGTAACGGAGGCGGAGCTTGAACCTTATTTGATACGGGACGCGGCGCGGCCCCTGGGTCTTCCCCGCTTTGAATTCCCCTTGCCCCGTGTTTTCCGCCCCTCGGATATGCAGGCGGGACAGAATCCGTTCAACTGTACCGCGGAAGAAAAATTCGCCGATCTTCCGGGGCCTTCCCTGTATTCGGAGCTTGCCCTGTTCAAAACAGGCGGCCCGCCCGCCCGCTTCATTCCACTGCGGCTCCTCAAAGGCAGCCTTGACACCGGGCGGATGGACGAAGATGAACTGGCTTTTTTTGTGTATTGGCGAAGCGAATTCCGCAAGGGGAATATCACCAAAACCGGCGAAGGCTACATTCGTATATACGCCAGGGAACTCTGCCTTTTTACCGGAGGGGAAAATGATGCGGAGACCAACTTTGGGGAACTCCTCAGACTCTGGGAATGTTACCGCGCTGTTTTTGAAGGCCTTGACGGATTCCTTCCCCGCTGGCTTGTGGATTTTGCGGCGCTGTATGGGATAACGGACAAGGCTTTCCCCCTGCTTTTGCCGCACGCGGGGGATTGCAACGATTCCCTGTTAACGGACTTTTATTTTCATCGGCATTTTATAAGGGAGAACAACAGCATCGCCTTTGCCGATATTATTCTGTTAATACCAAAGGTAATAGACGAAAGCATGTTCTTTGAACGGGAGCCGTCTTCCGGTATGCCGCGTTTTCCCGCTGAAAGTCGAGTCCTCGCAAAGGATTTTGAAAATGTCTTAAACGCCGTTGACTTTTATTTGAGAGAGGAGTTTCGTCTCAAGCTCTTTGAGTTTTTTTATCCCCAGGTTTATGATACGGAAAAACGAGAGGCCTTCCCCGCTATGGAGCGGGCCGGTCATTCCTCATATACAATCGAAGGGCTCCGTTTTACAAAAAACCCGCATTTAACTGGTTTCCTTGAGAACCTTTTTCGTTATACCGAGTACTGCTTCCGCCTTAAAAACGGCCTTGAGATGAAGGGCAGGCAGCCTCCCCTTGGGGATGTCTGGAAAAGCGTTGCCGGTTCCGCACTGGGCGTCGCCGGCGAAGCTCCCTCCTCCTCAAAGCTGACGGGGCTGGTTTTGGCCTTGCGCGAAACAGGGCGGGTGTCCGCCGGAGGCCGGCAGATGAAACTGCTGGACTCCCGCATAGAAAAACTCCGCGCCGATTCCGACGCGGTACGTGATCTGCTCAAGGCGGAAGAAGAGGGGCAAAACAACAAGCCCGCCGTTTCAGCCCCGGCCGCGCGGGGAGAATCATCCGGCGGGCCGGAGCCGCGTAAAAGGCCGCTTAAAGCGGCAAAGCCCCCGGTAAAAGACCGGGCCAAAGCTCCTGACAAAGCCCCAATCAGCAACCCGGGAACCCGCCTTGCAGCGGGGGAGCTGAAGGACGGGGTATCAAACCCCCCGGCGCGAATGAAGGGTTTTCTTAAAGGGCTGGATAAAACCGGGCTTGAAACCTTGCGGATCATTGCCGGAGCAGGGGGAAGCGGACTTGAAGACTTTGCCCGGAAAAGCGGAACCATGCCGGAATTGCTCATAGACCGGATCAACGCCGCCTTTCTGGAACAGTTTGACGATCTCCTGATTGACACGGTGGACGAAAAGCCCGCAATTCAGTCAGAATATAGAGAGATATTGAAAAACCTTTTGGGAACCGCCGCCGGAAACTGAGGCGGAGATTCCCCTGCGGAGGAACATGGCCATATCGAAACGCCTAAGCGCGGCGATTCTCAATTCACTGTCCGCCGGCGTGGTGCCCCGGATCGGGCTGGAATATATCGCGGTGGGAAGGCGGCGTGAAATTGAAACGGTACTGCGGGACCTTGAAAATCTGGGCCAGGGCGCGGCAAGTTTCCGTTTTGTTACCGGCAGGTACGGCAGCGGCAAAAGTTTTTTTTTACAGGCAATCCGCAACTACGCCATGGAAAACGATTTTCTGGTGGCCGACGCCGATCTTTCCCCGGAAAAGCGTCTCACCGGCTCAAGGAGGGCGGGGCTTGAAACCTACCGGGAACTGGTGTCCCGCCTCTCCACCAAACTCAGGCCCGACGGCGGCGCCCTGGAATCCGTGCTGCAGCAGTGGATAAACTCGGTCAAAATGGACCTTGTTGCCGGCGGCCTCGCCCCCGATGACGAAGATCTGCTCTCCAAACTTGAGGCCCGCATTTTTGAAACTATTGCCCAAATGGAAGACTACGCCCACGGCTTTGATTTTGCCGCGGTGATCTCCTCCTACTACCGGGCCTACACCGAAGGAGACGACGAAAAAAAGCAGGCCTCCCTCAAATGGCTGCGCGGGGAATTCGCCACGAGGACTGAGGCAAAGGCCCGGCTTCCGGCAGGCGAAATCATCAACGACGAAAACTGGTACGAATATCTCAAGGTACTTTCAGCCTTCGGTTCCCGTATCGGCTACCGGGGTTTTCTCATCTTTTTTGACGAATGTTCCAGCCTCTACAAGATCACCAACCGCCAATCCAGGGAAAACAACTACGAAAAGATTCTCGCTATGTTTAACGATGTTACCCAGGGCAGAACGGAAGGACTTGGCGTTTATATGGCAGGTACTCCCCAGTTTGTTGAGGACGAGCGCCGGGGCCTTTTCAGCTATCCCGCATTGAGAAGCCGTCTGATGGACAGCCGCTTTGTGCGTGAAGGCTACGCCGATTTTGCAAGCCCCATCCTGCGCCTTGCCCAGTTGAGCCATGAGGAAATTTACCTGTTCATGGAACGGTTACGTGACATTCACGCGGGACACTACGGTTATGATCCGTATCTTGAAAAGCGGGAACTTACCGCCTTCATGGAACTTGCCTTTTCTGTTCCCGGAGCGGAGGAATTTATAACCCCAAGGGAAATAAGCCGGGATTTTATCGGCCTGCTTAATATTCTCCATGAAAATGAAAATAAAGATATTGATTTTGATACCCTTGTCTACCGCGACGGCTTCACCGTGAAGGGATTTGCCTCCGCAGCCGATTACGCCGAATTCGATGTCTAGGGCAACGCTGATTAACTTGACGCTAATCAGCGTTGCCCTATTATTTTTCTCGTTTTCCTACGGAAAACTGCGAAAAAACCACATTAAAGTAGCACTGATTTATTCTCGATTGAATAAATGTGCTTCCTTAGCAATTTCCCCTTAAAAACGCATGTTTCGCAGGCCGCAGGCCAAGAAACCGCATAAGCGCCGAAAAAACAACCGGTTTTTGAAGGCGCCTGTACTTACAGTGTAATTCATTGGACGGATTGCTACAATAGCGCGGAGGGAAAAAATCGCCCCTCAACCCCTGCTTTTTTTTACCACTACGCACCGGCTGTCTTTGGGAGGGCGGCCTTTGCGCGCTCTCCCGGGGGCGGCGTCTTTGCGGCCGGCCTCTTCACGGTCTGTTTTTTCGGCATGTCCCGAGCGGCGCTTTTCCCGCATCGCTTTTTCCAGCACTTTTAGGGATTCGTCAAAGCCCTTGAGGAATTCCTGGAGGTCGTCGGCAAAGAGGATCACCGACTGGCGCTCAAAGCCGCCGGTCTCGCGGTTTTTGCTTTCCACAATATTGAGGTAAAGATCCCCCATGCGGTTTTCTTTGATATTGAAAAAATAGGTCCTGTTCGGCAGTAATACCCTGGTCGAAAACAGTTCCCCCCGTACTCCCATGTTTAACTCCTTCCATCGGCCTCAAGCGCCATGCGGCGCTGCCATTCGATTAGATCCCGCTCGATCCGCCTGTCCGAGCCTTCGGCATCGGCCATGACCCGGAACACCGGCTCGGTGGCGGAGCCCCGCATCCAGATCGATGCGACGGCCTTGCCCTCGGCGTTGAGGAAACGGATTGTCAGCCCGCCCTTGCCTGACTCGCCAAAGCGGCTTATGCCCCGCTTTTCTTCCATTCCATTATACGCTATAGCTTCCCAGTTGTGTATACCGTAGCGGGCCTTGAGGGTATCTTTCCTGTCTTCCCATTCACGTAAAAATATTTCCTGGTAGCGGTCTTTTAAGAGGCCGTGGTCTTTGGTGTTGATCCGTAAGACGGCCTCTTCCTCATAAGCGCCGGTGGTAACAAAGGGAGGCAGGCTGGCGATAATGTCCGAGAGGCCGTAGTCGCTGTGGTACAATTCCGCCTGGTCGGAAAGATCACACCAGAGTTCAAACAGTCCGGGCCCGCCCTCCCCGCCGCGCAGCGAAAGCAGTTTGACCAGGGCAAGCACGGTGTTAATCGGATCCCGTACCGCCGAGGGATGGGTGATGTTTCCGCCGGCGGAACCTTCCCCCAGAATCCGCACTGTGTATCCCCTTGCCCGCAGCCTGCGGGCAAGGCCTACCACGTTGGCTTCCCCCACCTCGGAGCGGAACACCGAAACATCAAAGGCCCTGGCTACCCGGTCCACCCGCATAGATGTGGGATCATTCACCGCGACCGCGGCTTTGGTAAGGGCGTTGCCCTTGTTGTCGTAGGCAAGAACGCCTGTCCACACCAGATAGGCAAGCTCGGCCACGCAGGCCAGGGCGAAAACTTCCTGAGCCTCAAGTATGCGGGCCTTTGCCAGAGATTCGTCCCATACCACAAGGTTCCCCCTGTCGCCGTCACAGTCGGGTACATAGCCCAAAATAAACGCCGGATCTTTGCGGTGAAGCTCTTCCAGAAAAAGCCGGCAGGGTTCCAGCGACTCCCCTTCCGGTACAATGCGGTGGGCTATTTCGCCGGGCCGGGCGTTGATCGAATCGAACCTGAGTCCCAGACCGGAAAAAAAATCCCGGTCAATAGAGACTGTCCGGGCGGAACCGTTAAAGTCGCAGGCTATTCCCAGAGGCCGCGCGGCAAGGCCCGCCTTTAGCGTTGAAGCAAGGGCAGGGGCTTCTCCCCAGGCCACCTGGGAAATGAAATCAAAGTAGGCCCGGCGGGCATCCCGCTTTGCCCCGGCTCCGGCCGCGTAGACTTTTTGAAGTTCTGCGGAATCGGCCGCGGCGATCAATTGCTCAAGCCGGACAGTGCAGTTTTCTTCCGTCAAAACGGAACGAAATTCGCCGATAAGTTTAAGCGTTTCTTCCGGGGCCAGCACGCCGCCGTCGGAAAGGCCGAATTTCAGGCCGTTGTGGCCGACGGGGTTGTGGCTTGCCGAAATAAAGATAAAGCCTGCGCTTTCCGGGGCAAGGCTGCGGGCCCAGGCCATAATTTCCGGGGCGGCAATAACGCCCGCATAACGGACCTCACAGCTTGATGACAGCAAAACGGGGATCAGCGCTTCGACAATGGCCCTGCCGGTGGGCCGGGTATCGGAGCCTACGAGAACCAGCGGCTTGCGGGAACCGCGGGTCACGCTTTCCTCCTTCGGCGCCTTGACCAAATAGTCAGAAAAAACCAGGGCGGCCGCGGCGGCGATTATCCTGTGGGCGGGGGATATCAGCTCTGTTTTGTCTTCCCCGGAGCCTGACTCGGCAAACACACCCCGCCAGCCGGAAACCGACAGAATCATGCGCTCAAGGGCAGCATGGACATTTTCTCTTGAAATCATGGGCACTCAGTATATCCTGTGTTTGTGTATCGGAGCAATAGGCTTTGCATTTTCTTACTAATTTTGATATAATTAGATTAGGTCAACACCATTATAATAAATGCAGGACGGAGATAAAATGGCCAAGCACGAAACAGAACCGCCTGAACTTAGGCGGGTTTATGTTGATTATAACGCTACTACCCCGCTTAAACCTGAAGTGAAAGCGGCTATGATAGAGGATTTGGAGATATACGGGAACGCTTCCAGCATGCACGCGTCAGGGCGGCTGGCCCACGCAAAGGTAGAGCAGGCCCGTATAGCGGTGGAAAAGCTTTTGGGAGCGCCCGCAGGCACGGTTATTTTTACCTCCGGCGGCTCTGAATCCAACAATACGGTATTTCAGACCATGCGGCGCCTTGCCTCAGGGCCCGACGGCCGCTCCCCGGCCGCGGGCCGCAATGAATTCATCACCACCGCCATAGAGCACCCCTGCGTGCTTAATTCCGCGAAGGACCTTAAAAACCTGGGCTTTAAGGTGACCATTCTGCCGGTGGACGGGTACGGCAAGCTCAGGATGGATGAGCTAAAAAAAACCCTCAGCGGCAAAACCCTCTTTGTGTCGGTTATGGCGGCCAACAACGAGATTGGCACGATTCAGAATATCAAAGAGATAGCGGGCCAGGTCAAGGCCGCGGGCGCGTGGATGCACACCGACGCGGTGCAGGCGGTGGGAAAGATCCCCCTGAGCGTGGAAGATCTGGGCGTGGATTACCTTACCATGTCGGCCCACAAGATATACGGCCCAAAAGGGGTGGGCGCCCTGTATGTCCGCAAAGGCGCGCCCCTGTCTCCGCTGATCCACGGCGGTCATCAGGAAGACGGCCTGCGGGCCGGGACTTACAACAACATCGGCATACTGGGCTTCGGCAGGGCTGCGGCCATCGCCGCCGCTGAGGTTGAAAAATACGGCAGGGAGATTTCGGCCCTCCGTAACCGGCTGCGCTCCGGAATTGCCGCGGCCATTCCCAATATCAAAATAAACGGCCATCCTGAGGATGTGCTGCCCAATACCTTGAACATATCCTTCCCCGGCGCGGAAGGCGAGGCGATTCTGCTCTCCATGGACATAATGGGTATAGAGGCTTCCACCGGCTCCGCCTGTGCCTCCGGAAGCCTGGAACCTTCCCACGTATTGCTGGCCATCGGAATAGGACCGGAGCTGGCCCACGGTTCCATTCGTTTTAGTTTGGGATGGGGCTGCGGCGCCGAAGATATCGACTACATTATCAAGACCCTGCCCCCCATCATTGCCCGGCTGAGGGCAATGTCCACCCTGACGGCGGGCGCGGCGAGTTAAAAGGAAATAGTATGACCGATTGGCTTTATTCAGATACGGTAAAAGAACACTTCACCAACCCCCGGAATGTGTTATTCGAAGACGAGGCAAGTTTCGCCGCCGACGCCAGGGGGCAGACGGGGAATATCAAATGCGGGGATCAGATGCTGATGCTCCTTAAGATCAGGGACGATGTTATCACCGACGTGCGCTGGAAAACCTACGGCTGCGCCAGTGCCATCGCCTCTACCAGCATGCTTTCCGAAACCATCAAGGGCATGTCTATTGAGGACGCCTACAGGATAAAACCCGAAGACCTGGTTGAAAAACTGGGGGGGCTGCCGGATTACAAAATCCATTGCTCGGTGTTAGGCGACAAGGCCCTGCGCTCCGCCATTGACGATTACCTTGCCAAAACCGGCAGGCCCGGCATGCTCAGGGAAGAAGCCGTCGAAATATGCCGCTGCCTGGGCATCACCGACAAGGATATTGAAGCCGCCTTCCACAACGGCGCCCGCACCTGGGAGCAGCTCCAGCAGTCCACCAAGATCGGCACCGTCTGCGGAAGCTGCAGGGAAAAAGCCCTGGAACTGCTCCACAGTCTAGGGCATATATACGGAAACTAAGAGCTTATCCGGAAATGATACCCAGGGACGGAACGCCGCGTCCGGGGATTCTTTATTCGAAAGTCTGGTTTAATACCCCGCGGCTTGCCGCGCGGAGGCTCATTCGCGCTGATTTGAAAAAATCCGTTTGACTTTTATCATGGACGAAACACCCTTGACGGGCGCTTGTCTACGGCCCTTTACTTAATTTACCGTTTTCCAGGCCCTTTCCTCCGCCGAAGCGTAGGCGGTTTCCAGCAGTTTGAGGATGTAAGCGCCGTCCTCAAAGGAGGGGGATGCCGGGGTTTCCGTATACACGCTGTTGAGAAACCGGTACAGGCAGTGTATATGGGAGCGGAGCCAGCCCAGGGGAAATTTCGACGGGGGGAACGAGCCGCCGGGCCTTTCAAAGGCCGACATGGTTTCTATCCGGGTATAACCCCGCCCTCCGCCGAGGGCTTTTTCCGGTATTTCATTATCGAAAAATTCCAGCCGGTTGGGGTAATTGGAATCAAAACGCAAGGCCCCTTTATCGCCGTATATCTCGAATCTGAAATCGTCGTTGGCGCCCGTGTAAATTTTGGACGCTTCCACCATACCTTGGGCGCCGTCTGCAAGTTTACAGAGTATCCAGGCTGAGTCATCGGCGCTAATGGGAACCGTCTCGCCTTTAGCGTTGGGGCGTTCCGGGTAGAGAATACGGGTAGAAGCGAAAATTTCGGTAAAATCCCCCAAGAGGCTGCGGAGGAGATCTAAAATATGGGAACCCAGATCAAAGAGGACCCCGCCGCCGCCTGAGGCCTTGTCCTGTTTCCAGCCGATAGGTTTGTTTTTGTCGATGGACCCCGAATGAAGGTACGCGCCGTGAAAACTCATGATGTTCCCGATTCTTCCTTCGTCAATGAGCTGCTTTGCCCGCATAACGGCGGGGAAAAAACGGAACTGGTGGGCCACCTGGGCGATACGGCCCGACTTTCGCCAGGCGGCGCTTACTTCCACCGCCTCGGCATAGCTTGAGGTCAGGGGCTTATCCGCATAAACATGCTTTCCCGCCGCCAGCGCCGCAAGAATAGTTTCTTTATGAAAGACATTCGGGGTGCTCACGGTAACTACATCAATATCCCTGCGATCCAGCAGTTCTTCAAGATTGGACGTGGCCATCTCAAAACCGTTCTGTTCCTGCATGGCCCGGGCAAGCTCAATGTTTGAATCGCAGACCCCCACCAGGCGGGGAAGGAAGGGAAGATTATCATAATGAAGGGGAATCGTTTTCGCCCCGTAGGTATGGGTCTTTCCCATGAACCCGCAGCCAATAATACCAATGCCGATTTGTTTCATCGCTTGCCTCCAACAATACCCTTGTAACGGAATTTCGGGATTGTTTCAATTGTTCCGGGCGCGGCTTCTTTTTCCGCTCATGGGCGCATCCGCGCAGGCTTGTCGCTTGCGCGGCAATTTCAGGAGTACCGGGCTTTCCGGGACTCCGCGCCGGGTCTTGCGGACCCTCCAGTCTGACGCAAGCCCTCCAATCCCTCCTGTGTTTATGTCAAGAGGCCTTTTGCCCAAAAGTTTTGTCCTCAAAAGTTTTGTCCTCTTGACATTTTTCCGTAATCCCGGTAATACTTCCATAGCTTAATTAGGGGTGCTGGACAGGCAACACATTTGCGGAAAACCGTGTGCGTTTTTCCGGTTCCGGCTGAGAGGAAGCGGCCCTGCGCTTCAAACCCTTTAACCTGATCCGGCGGGATATTCCCGGCCGGATGGACCCAAGGGTCCCCGGATAATGCCGGCGAAGGGAAATGGTTTAACGGTGATTAAACGCCTTCGCGGGTCTACCCGGGAAGGCGTTTTTATTGTGCCGGGGGGTTTAATACCCATATGCGTTTACTTAAATAATCACAGCGGCAAATAAGGCAAAATTAGGAAGGAAAAACCCCTATTTTTTGATGCAAAAACCATTGTTTTCCTTCTTTTTGCTCATGGCTAA